>CACZRZ010000225.1 GCA_902783655.1 uncultured Bacteroidales bacterium | reverse complement strand
TGGGGTGCGTTAGTTCAGCTTGGTTAGAATACATGCCTGTCACGCATGGGGTCACGGGTTCGAGTCCCGTACGCACCGCAGAAAAGCCATCCGTTCGGGTGGCTTTTTTGCTATGTGTATCAGACTCTCGCCCGTGCCCCGTTGCCCATGGGGACATTAAGGTCTCAAATATTTTTGCATCGGTCTCATGTACGCATATTTATGTGCGAGGCGTGAGGCTGATGCAATTTTTTTGCCTAACTTTGCGATGCAGTACTAATTTAAAATACATTCATGAAACGTGTTGCCTTGACAATGCTTCTGTGTCTCCCTCAATGGTTGGCGGCGCAGAACCCGATTATCCGCGATCAGTTTACGGCCGACCCGACGGCAAGGGTCTTCAATGGCCGTGTGTATCTGTATCCGTCGCATGACATCGTGCCTCCCGCAGGACAGCGGCAGGACTGGTTTTGCATGGAAGACTATCATGTCTTCTCGTCCGAAAACCTTACGGATTGGACTGACCATGGTGTGATTGTTGCCCAAAACAAAGTGCCTTGGGTGAGACCCGATTCCTATTCTATGTGGGCGCCCGATTGCGTTTACAGGAACGGGAAGTACTATTTCTATTTTCCCTCTGCTCCCAAGGATGGTAGGGGATTTGGTGTAGGTGTGGCTGTAGCAGACAGCCCCGAAGGGCCGTTCGTTCCTGAACCAGAACCGATTAAGGGAATCAGTGGCATCGATCCGTGTGTACTTCAGGCCTCTGATGGCAATGCCTACATCTTCTGGGGCGCTGGACGTTGTGCCAAGCTCAAGCCTAACATGAAGGAACTCGCCGACGACACCCCGAAGGAAAAGGTCAAGTGGGGCGAGCGCGAGTTTGAGATGTACGGCGTGAACTGCCTCAGTGGCTTACCGAACCGTCAGGCGGAAGGTCCGTTTGCCTTCGAGTACAACGGCAACTATTATCTGACCTATCCTTACGTGAGGGAAAACACCGAGGTCCTTGGATATGCCATGAGCAAGAATCCGATGGGACCCTACGAATACAAGGGACTGATCATGGCGGAACATGCCAACGGTTGCTGGACCAACCACCACAGCATCGTCAACTACAAGGGCCAGTGGTATCTCTTCTATCACCACAACTTCTTCTCGCCGAAGGATGACAAACGTCGTTCTGTTCAAATCGAGAAGCTGTTCTTCAATTCCGATGGTACCATCCGGGAGGTGAAGCCCACGATGCGCGGTGTGGGCGTCAACAAAGCAACAGAGAGAATAGAGATAGACCGCTTCAGCGAGGCGTCTGCTGACGTCAGCACAGCGTATGTAGATACTGTGGACTACAAACGCGGAGGCCTTGTTTCGCTGCCTCGAAAGGGCAGCTGGATGAAATACAACGACGTGGACTTCAGTTGCATTACCGATGGATACCTTCTCGTCAGTGTTAAGGCTGCAGACAACACGGAATTCTGCATTCGTGAGAAAAGTGCTAAGGGCAAGGTCGTTGCTCGTTTCAAACTGGTTGTAAAGCCTGAGGAGCCTGCAGGCGGTTCTGCTGCAATGAACCGGTTCCGCCGCGACTTGCGCAATCAATGGCTCTCGCAGACCGCTGCGTTGGACTACACGCCGACGGGCATCACCGACCTTGTCATTACGAATGAAGGCGATGGGGAACTCTCCGTGGACTGGGTGCAGTTTAAGAACCGCCCCAAATATTTCTCACCTGTCACCACCGCTTTTGCCAAACCCGACAAAGAGGGATTCATTCGTCGTTGGATGTTGCTGGAACCCATTGACAAGCCCAACAGCGGGAATACCGTCTTCACAGACAGTTACTTGCGCGAACACTTCAATAGGGAATACTTCAAGGGGCAGCAGACGATTCTGCCGAAAGACGGTCAGAAGGTAACTGCAGTGTTTAAGCAGGAACAGGCTCCTGCCGGTTTTGGACGAGGTCAGGCTGCACCTGCAAATCCTGAGGTTAAGACCGTCAAGCAAACCTTGACGTGGCATGCTTTGGACAGCGAAAACTCTAACGTCAAGTTGTTCCGCTTTGCTGAGAAATGGGGATCGAAGGTCTATGGCGTCCTCTTCTGGGCTGTCACCGTCATCGACTGTCCGGAGGATATCCCGAATGTACGTCTGGCCGTAGGTTCCAATTCTGCCTCTATGTGGTGGCTCGACGGTGAAGAAGTGCTGCTGCTCAGTGGCGACCGACGCATGGTCCGCGACGATTGCATGTCGCACCGCCTTACCTTGAAGAAGGGTCGCAACATCTTGAGAGGTGCTGTCATCAACGGTCCCGGCATGAGCGACTTCTGCGTGCGCTTCCTGGACGAGAAGGGGAATCCTGTGCGAAATATTGAAATCAAGTAGTTCGCAGAGTATATGGCATAACCTTTTAACCTTTTAACTTTTTAACTTTTTAACCTTTTAACCTTTTAACTTTCATGCGACACCTACATACAATCTTTGCGGTATTGGCTATAGCTACAACCGCTAACGCGCAAATTGGACAACCTTATATCCATGATCCTTCAACCATAGCTGAGTGTGATGGACGCTATTACACCTTTGGGACGGGTGGGGGAGGACTTATCTCCGAAGATGGCTGGACGTGGCGAGAAGGCGCTGAACGTCCGGGTGGCGGTGCTGCTCCCGATGTCATCAAGATAGGCGATCGCTATCTCTGCATCTATGGTGCCACTGGCGGAGGCCTGGGCGGTGGGCACAATGGTCGTATTCTCACCATGTGGAACAAGACCCTCGACCCCAAGAGCCCCGATTTCAAGTGGACCACAGCTGTTGAGGTATGTTCGAGCGACGGCATGGAAGACCAAGATGCCATCGACCCCGGCATATTGCTTGACCCCAATACTGGGCGCATGTGGGTCAGCTACGGCACCTACTTTGGCACCATCCGTCTCATTGAAGTCGATCCCAAGACGGGCTTTCGTGTGAAGGGCAACAAGGAGAAGGACATAGCCATCGACTGCGAGGCTTCGGACCTTATCTATCGCGACGGATGGTATTACCTGCTTGGCACACATGGGACCTGTTGCGACGGGGTGAACTCTACCTATAATATAGTAGTAGGACGTTCGAGGTCCGTAGAGGGACCTTACCTCGACAACATCGGGCGCGATATGTTGGCTGGAGGCGGCAAGATGGTGGTCGCAGCGGGTGACCGCCTGGCCGGTCCAGGCCATTTCGGCAGGACGATCATTGACGAGGGTGTTGAGGTGATGTCGTGTCATTATGAGGCCGACTTCGACCAGGGCGGTCGCAGTGTCCTTGGTCTGCGCCCGCTGTTGTGGCGGAACGGCTGGCCCGTGGCTGGTGACCGGTTCAAGGGCGGCACTTTCGAAATAGAGTCGCAGCGTCATGGGTATGCCCTGGAGTTGGCTGTTGACTTTGTACGCATACAGCAAGACCGCCAGGCGTGGTGGCGCGCAGATCCCAATAAACCTGTTCTGCCCGTTGAAAACCAGAAACTGGCTGATGTCGAGGGTACTTGGCCAAAGGGTGACATTGCGATGCGCCTGGGCGACTATATGTTCCGCCCCCACCAGCGTTGGACTGTCACGCCAGTTCCCGAAGCCGGCGGATATCTGGGTGGACCATATTGGCGCATCAGCATAGAAGGAACCGGCCGTTCGCTGACGGCAACAGCCGACAAGGAAGTGAAAAGTGTGCCCGAATTTACGGGTTCCGATGAACAGCTTTGGCGCATCGAGCAGCTCACTGATGGTACGTTCCGTATCATGCCCAAACGCATTCCCGGTCAGTCGGGATTGAACAAAAAACTTGTGTTGTATGCCGTTGGCGACAGCACGCCGACACTGGCCGAATACGACCCTGAAAGCGACAACTCGAAGTGGTTGTTCCGAAGCCATTAAATCGGAACAAATGTTGTCCGTTGAAACAAACGCACTTACAGCAAGAAATAACTTTTTGGGAAACTTTTAGTGTAATGCCAACTACTTAAACGCTTATCGTTTAGGTGGTTGGCTTTTCGTTTTGGAAAACTTTTATTTTTCTTTGATAATTTTTGTGATTTGTTTTGGATAATTCAAAGACGTTTCATAACTTTGTAGTCGTTTTCGGCTGAGGTCGAATGTAAGGTGAAAAGAATCTAAAAGTTATACCAATATTTATCATGATTGTAATCAAAAGAGACGGCTCGCAGGAGGAATTTAACAGAGCCAAAATTAAGAGTGCCATTATAGGGGCATTTCAATCGGTATCGTCGCTCGACGATGAGAAGATCAAGAGCGTTGCTACCGATTTGAGCGAGAGTATCAGTGTCAGGGATGGTTTCACGGTGGAGGAGATCCAGAACCGCGTGGAGCTGGCACTGATGCAGAACGGCTACTACAAGGAAGCCAAGTCATATATCTTGTATCGTCAGCAGCATGCCGAGGCTCGCTTCATTAAGGAGCGTATCGACTACATGAACGAATACAGCCAGACAGCTGACAATGCCGCTACGGCCAGTGAGACCGACGCCAATGCCAACGTCACCATGAAGAACGTGGCAAACCTGGAAGGCGAGGTGTACAAGACCACCAACCGTGTCATCCAGCGCCAGCGCATGAAGGACAAGCTGAACCAGATGTTCCCCGAGGTGGCCAAGCAGTACGAGGCGGATCTCAACCATCACATCATTTACACCCACGATGAGGCTTCCACGCCCGTGCTGAAGCAGTACTGCATGGCTGTCAGCCTGTATCCTCTGATGACCGAGGGCGTGGGCAACATCGATGGCGTCACTCCTGGTCCGCCAAACGACCTCCAGTCGTTCTCCGGTCAGATTACCAACCTGACTTTCCTCCTGTCGTCTCAATGTAAGGGTGCCGTCGCTTTTGGCGAATATTTCGTGGTGCTCAACTATTATATAATTGCCGAATTTGGCGAAAAGTGGTACGAACACCTGGATGAGGTAGCCACTACCGAATGTTGCTTGCAGCAGCGTACCATCCGCGACCACATCATCAAGGCCTTCAAGCAGTTTGTCTGGGGCATCAACCAGCCTGCCGGTAACCGTTCGTACCAGTCGCCCTTCACCAATGTCTCTTACTACGACCATACCTACTTCCAGTCGTTGTTTGCCGACTTCTGTTACCCCGATGGCACCAAACCCGAATGGAAGGCCGTAGATACCCTGCAGCGTATGTTCATGAAATGGTTCAACCAGCTGCGCCTGAAGCAGGTACTCACTTTCCCCGTGGAGACGATGGCTATGGTGTACGACCCTGAGACGAAGGACATCATCGACAAGGACTACAAGGACTTCACCGCCGAGATGTATGCCGAGGGGCACTCGTTCTTTACCTATATCAGCGACAGTGCCGACTCGCTGGCCAGCTGTTGCCGACTGAAGAACGAACTGACGGAGAACACCTTCAATCCCACCAGTGGACTGACGGGTGTAATGACAGGCTCGTGCAATGTTATCACCTTGAATATCAACCGCATTGTGCAGGATGCCAAGCACACCGTGCAGGGAACCGAGGGCGACCACGACTTCTATGCCTTCCTGCGCCTCTACCTGTCCAACATCCTGGAGCGCGTCTATAAGTACCATATTGCTTACAAGACCATGCTCTATGAAATGGAAGACCGAGGCATGTTCGCAGCCTCGAACGGCGGATATATCTACATCAGCAAGTTGTACAGTACGATTGGCATCAACGGTCTGAACGAGGCTGCCCGCTTCCTGGGACTGAAGGTGGATAACAATCCCGATTACATCAAGTTCCTGCAGATCATCCTGGGTACCATTAAGGAAGAGAACAAGCGTCATTCGATAAAGGACAAGAAGAAGCCCTTCCTGTTTAACTCTGAAGTAGTGCCTGCCGAGGGACTGGGCGGTAAGAACTATCGTTGGGACAAGGAAGACGGTTATTGGGTGCCCGAGAACGAGAACCTCTACAACTCGTACTTCTACGATGCACACGACGAGACCCGCGTATTGGATAAGTTCATCCTGCACGGCCGCCAGACCTATCAGTTCACCGATGGTGGCAGTGCCCTGCATTGCAACCTCCAGGACCACCTGTCGAAGGAACAGTATTTGAAGTTGATGGACTTTGCCATCGAAAACGGTACGTCATACTACACCTTCAATATCCCCAACTCAAAGTGCGAAGACTGCGGACACATCATCAAGAAACCTGTTGACGTATGTCCCTGCTGCGGAAGCACGAACATCACGCAGTACACCCGCATCATCGGTTATCTGCGTCCGATACCGGCCTTTGGTAAGGATCGCCAGATTGAGGCTGCCAAGCGCACGTACAGTTGCAATTTATGAAGTTCGTTGACGTAAAAGAAGTATTTGCAGAAATTCCTGACGAGATAACCCTTGCCATAAGCATTAGCGGCTGCCCCATACAGTGTAAGGGATGTCACAGCCAATATCTGTGGGAGGATACAGGTCAGGAACTGACCCCCGAAGTGCTATCCACCTTGTTGGATCAGCACTTCGGTGTCTCTTGCATCTGTTTCATGGGAGGCGATCAGGATCCGGGGGAAGTTAACCGTTTGGCCCATTGGGTAAGGGAGATTTCCAAGGTGAAGGTGGCTTGGTACAGCGGACGTGCGAAACTGGCCACGCAGATTGAATTGTCCAACTTCGATTACCTGAAGATAGGACCATACGACGAAAGTTATGGTCCGCTTAACGTTCGTACCACCAACCAGCACTTTTATCAGGTGTTGGATGGCGGATTACACGAAATCACGCATCGTTTCTGGAAATAGTTTGTAATTTATTCGGTGGGTAAGGTCTTTTTTCGTAACTTTGCCCACCTGTTTTCGATATATTTGTTAACTAAATAATTAATGTTATGAAGAAATTCTACGCACTTTTCATTGCCGTTCTCGTTGCAGTAACGGCATTCGCACAGAGTCCAAAGGCTCGTCGTGCGATGGCAATGCCCACTCGGCTCACTACCCTCAGTCTGCCGAAGGCTCGTACATTGACCACTCACTCTCTGCCTGTTTCCACAAAGAAACATGTCGCAAGACCCAAGGCAAAACTTGCTCGCAGAGCACCTGAGTTGGCTCCTTCCTATGTCAGGGTGAACACCACTCCCGAGAATTGGGAAGGCGAGTACCTCATCGTCTATGAGGGCGAAGACGGTGCTCTGGCCATGAACGGCGGTCTGGCAGACAAACTGGATGTAGCCGGCAATACCGTTGCTGTGACGGTTGACGACCAGGAAATAGCATCTACCAGCGACACAGAAGCCATAGCCTTTACCATTGCTGCCGTAGAGGGTGGATATAGCATCAAAAGCCGTAGTGGCTTGTATATGGGTTGGAACGCGGCCGACAAGAACGGCTTGGATTCCAGCAGCGAGACTGCCTTCGTCAACAAACTGAGCATCAACGGTGATGGCGAAGCCGACATCGTTTCCGAGAGCGGTTCCTACCTGCGCTTCAATGCAGCAGAGAATCAGAAGCGTTTCCGCTATTTCAAGTCCATGACCTATCAGAACCAGCAGCCCGTTGCCCTTTACAAGAAGGGTGGTGAGAAGACCGAGATAGAGAAGCCCGAACTTGTGGTGCTGCCCGAAGGATTGGAGACGGAGGACTACACATTGGAGGCTACGGTATATACTTCTGAAGGCACAGACAGACTGAACGAGACCGTGCAGGTGGCCTTTGACGGAAACACCATCTATGCACAGGGACTTTCCTACTGGTTCGAGGAGGCTTGGGCTAAAGGCACCATCGTAGGCGACAAGGTGCTGTTCGCCAGCAACCAGTATATGGGTCAAGATGAATACGGCCCCGACTTTCTCATCGGTTTCGTAGATATTGACGAGGAAAACTTTGAGGCCATAGAGTATATCATCTTCGACTACGACCCCGCCACCCGTGTGCTTACCCTCAACGAAAACAACTGGATTGGCGAATCCGATGAGATGAATAGTACTGAAATATGGAGTATGTGCAACGAGATGACGCTCACTCCCGGAGAGGCTGTCGAACCCGTCACACCCGGAACCGTACAGCTGCCCGATGGCTTGACTGCCGAACCCTATGTGTTCACGTCTGTGGAAGTTATTTGGGACGATGAGGGCATGGATCTTGGAGATGCAGAAGAACTGCCTGCCGCTGTGGCCTTCGACGGTGACGATGTCTATATCCAGGGC
This sequence comes from uncultured Bacteroidales bacterium, assembly GCA_902783655.1. Taxonomy (GTDB): domain Bacteria; phylum Bacteroidota; class Bacteroidia; order Bacteroidales; family Bacteroidaceae; genus Physcousia. Next base: position 4,650 of record CACZRZ010000225.1, on the reverse strand, counting down.
CTCTGTTCATATCTGCCCGAAGCATGGGTGAAGGGTACGAAGAGTGGCAACACGGTGCTCGTGCCTGCAGGCCAGTTCTTTGGTACGGTCTATGGTGTATATGATCTATACTTCGTAGGCTACGACGAGGCAACGGATGACGTGTGTGATGTCACCTTCACGATTGGCGAGGATGGTGTCATGTCCAGCCAGAATTATTTCTTCATCAATGCCGCTGCTGATGGCACGGAATACTACAAGGCTTTTGTGAACCTGGTTCTTACCCCCGGTGAGATTGAGGAGCCCGAAGCCGTCGAGCTGCCCGAAGAACTGACACCCGAAGCATATGTAATCGTGGCTCAGGATTTAAGTTATGACGATGACGATAATGAGGTGTACGAGACCGTAAGCACTCCGGGCCAGATTGCCTTCGACAAGGAGAATGGCGAGTGCTATATCCAGGGCCTGAGCACATGGCTGCCTGAGGCTTGGGTTAAGGGAACGTACAACGACGGCGAGATTGTCATTCCGACAGGTCAGTATTTAGGTGATATTGAAACCTGGATCGGCAACTATCCCATCTATTTCGTGGGGACGGACGACGAGTTTGCTGAGCCCTGCGATGTACACTTCTCCATCGCCAATGACGGTAAACTCCTGACTACTCGGCAGTGGGTCATTTCAGGTGGCGACAAGACTTTGGATGGTGCCTATACGCTGTGGCGTTCCACGACCTTCATGAAGCCGGACGACAAGGCTGCCGTACCTGCTGCCCCTGTTGTTACAGACTTCGCAGATTGGGACGAGGAGGACGAGTATGGCTTGGTTGAAATCAACGTGCCGCTGCTGGATGAAGCTGGCGAAGCCATGGTTGCAGACAAACTGAGTTATAAGCTGTTTGTTGACGAGGGCGGCCAGATCAGCGAGTTCAAGTTCACAGCCGACCTCTACGAGGCTCTGGATAAGGACATGACCGAGATTCCCTTCCTCTTCGACGATGACTGGGACTTCGATCGCAATGGAACAACCGTCTTGATAGCTTTCTATCTGCCCTCTCAGGACTACACCCGCGTTGGCGTACAGAGCATCTACCGTGGTGGCAATGCTGAGAACAAGTCTGAAATCTCGTGGTTCACCATCGATCGTGGCGGAGAGTACGATGCTGTCAAGGGCATTACTGCTGGCAGTCAGGATAAGACCGCCATCTACAACCTTGCCGGTCAGCGTGTGCAGAAGCCCACCAAGGGTCTCTACATCCAGAATGGCAAAAAGATGCTCGTGAAGTAAACATTTTAACACTCTAACATAAAAAATCCCCCGTGGCATTGTGCTGCGGGGGATTTTTTTTTGTATCTTCGCACCATCATTAAACCCAAAAATCATGAATACATCAGACATCAAGGCCCTGTGGCGCACGTTGCCACTGGCAAAGAACAACGATTTACAGAAACTTGACGAACAGATTGAGCGTCGGCCTCAGACGTGGCAGGCCGTAGCCGAGTGGTTGCAGAAAACCGACTTCAACGCACTTCCCCTGGGGCGCAACGAGATAGGGGAGGGGGCCTATGCCAATGTGGCAGAGTACGAAACCAAGTTGAAGAATGTCTATGAACTACATCGCCGCTACATCGACGTGCAGTTGTTGGGCCGTGGCGAGGAAACCGTGTATGTTGCCGATAAGGAAGATGCACTGGAGCCGCAGGGCGAGTTCAACGTCGAGGGGGACTGCATCCTCTATGCCGGTGCTTCCCGTTCCCAGGGCGTAGTTGTCAGTCCCGAGAGCTACCAGATCTTCTTCCCCTCGGATGCCCACATGCCTTGCATGGCTGTCGGCAACGAGCCCCAGCCTGTCCGCAAGATTTGCGTAAAGGTCCCGTTTGAGGAACTCTAGATAGTCTCCTCCGTTTAGTCTTCCAGTATTTCCCTGGCCCTTTCCAGGGCTTCCACCTTGCCACAGTCCACCCATCGGCAGTCTTGTGGCAAGGTGGTGTGTGCTATGGGGTGTTCGATGCAGGCCGACAGGTAGAAGTCGATGATGGAGAACACCTCGCCGGGGTATTGTTCGAGGGCCTTGTATATGCCGGGCATCAGTACGTGGATGCCTGTGAACGGCATGCGCACGAGTTCGTCGATGGGTTCCGTCCCCATGCACTTGCCCACGTTGCCTTCCGGCTTTTCGTTGAGCCAGCCGCGCAGCAGCCCCTCGCGGTTGAAGAGCAGGAAACGGCTCGTCTGTCGCTGTTTCGTCACCATCAGCGCCGCTCTTTCCGTCATCATCTCTTCTGCCTGGTGGTACAGACCGGCCAGGTCCATGTCGCAGGCAATGTCCACGTTGTGGATGAGGATGGGTTTCGACAGGTCGAACATCGGCAGTGCAGCCTTGATGCCACCGCCCGTGTTCAGCAGCAGCCGTCGTTCGTCGCTCACGCGGATGTCCAGGCCGAAGTTGTGGTTCGCCTGCAGGAAATCGATAATCTGTTCTCCGAAGTGATGTACGTTCACAACGATGTGGCTGAATCCCTGTTCCCTGAGTTTCAGTATGACGTGCTCCAGCAGGGGCCGTCCCGCCACCTCCACCATAGCTTTGGGTCGGTCGTTGGTCAGTGGTTGCAGGCGTGTTCCCAGGCCTGCGGCAAATATCATGGCTTGCATATCGGTATGTTTTTGTCTATTTGCCCGCAAAGATACAAAATAATGCATAATGCATAATGCATAATTCATATTTATTTAGTAATTTTGCGAAGTAAAATGTAAATAGTAAGTCTTTAAATCGTAATTCAACAAGATGTCACTGAACAAAGTAATGCTGATAGGCAACGTGGGCAAGGACCCCGAAGTACGTTATGTGGAACAGGGTGTGGCTGTGGCGAAATTCCCTTTGGCCACCACCGAGAATGCACGTACGTTGCAGAATGGCACACAGGTGCCTGAGCGCACCGAATGGCACAATATAGTAACATGGCGCAGGCCTGCAGAATACGTGGAGAAATACGTTCACAAGGGCGACCGCCTGTTTATCGAGGGCCAGTTGCGCACCCGCACCTACGACGACCGCAATGGGATAACACGTTATGTCGTTGAGGTATGGGCAGACCGTGTGGAGGTCCTGTCTTCTCCTCGTCAGGGAACGACAGAGCAGCCTTCCGATCCTGCCGCTGACACAACTGCCGCCCCCTTCTGATAATCTTCAATCTTATGTCTTCCGCTCGGCGACGTAAGGAGACGCTTGCGTAGCGCAGAGGAGCAAGAATCTTCAATCTTCAATCTTCAATCTTCCATCTTCCATCTTCAATCTTCAATTTTCAATTTTCAATCTTCAATCTTCAATCTTCAATTTAATTTAGCTTGGACTCTTCTATACTACAGCAGATAACCGTTACCGAACCCGACCCCAGCAGTATTGTGGCCATCTCTGTGGCCATTCTGCTCCTTGTCTGTTCCGGATTCGTGTCTGCTTCCGAGATAGCTTTCTTCTCACTCTCCCCCTCCGAACTGAGCGACATCGAGGAGGAGCGCCACCGCAGCGATAGCAAGATCCTGCGCCTGCGTGGCGACAGCGAGCGCCTCCTCGCCACCATCCTCATATCCAACAATCTGGTGAACGTGGCCATCATCAACCTCCTCAACTACGGACTCCTGCGCATCTTCGACTTCGGCATGGCCTATTGGCTCGAGTTCCTCCTGATGACCGTCGTCCTCACCTTCCTGCTCCTGCTCTTTGGTGAAATCATGCCCAAGATCTATTCTGCCCAGCACCGTCTCTCCTTCTGCCGCATGGCGGCTCCCGTCTTCATCGGTCTCAACAAACTGTTCTATCCCTTCGCCTCCCTGCTCGTCCGCAGCAAGGGCATCACCGAACGCCTGATGACCCACGAGGCACATGCGCTGACGGTCGACGACCTGGAACAGGCCCTGGAACTGACCGACCAGAAGGAGATAGCCGAGGAGAGCCAGATGCTGCAGGGCATCATCCGCTTCGGCGGAGAGACCGTACGCGAGGTCATGACTCCGCGTGTGGACATGGTGGACCTGGAGATGCGCACACCCTATCCCGAGGTTCTGCAGTGCATCGTCGAGAACAACTACTCACGCATACCCGTCTATAGCGACAACGAGGACAACATCAAGGGCGTCCTCTACATCAAGGACCTCCTGCCACACCTCAACAAACCCGCCAACTTCCGTTGGCAGAGCCTGATACGCCCTCCCTACTTCGTGCCAGAGACCAAGATGATAGACGACCTCCTGCGCGACTTCCAGCAGAACAAGGTACACATCGCCATCGTGGTCGATGAGTTCGGCGGCACCTCGGGCATTGTCACCATGGAGGACATCCTGGAGGAAATCGTGGGCGAAATCGACGATGAGTACGACGATGACGAAGAGCGCACCTATCAGCGGCTGAACCAGAACACCTATCTCTTCGAGGCAAAGACGCCCCTGAGCGAGTTTCTGCGAATCGTGGAACTCGACGACGACTTCTTCGAGGAAGCCGAGGGCGAGGCCGACACGCTGGCAGGTCTCCTGCTCGAAATCAAGGGCGAGTTCCCCAAGCTGCACGAGAAAATCACCTTCCGCCACCTCGTCTTCGAGGTCATGGAGCTCGACGAGCGCCGCATCGTCAGCATCAAGGTCGTCATCCGCCAGTCCAAGCCGGAGTAGCTCTGCCTG
>CACZRZ010000224.1 GCA_902783655.1 uncultured Bacteroidales bacterium | reverse complement strand
GTTGCCTCTCCCACAGAGGGCGTAATCGACAACACTTTCGTGAACGAGGAAGAGATGATGACCGACCTGCTAAGGATGCTTGCGAAGTTTGCCACATACCTCAGCAACGACTATCAGGCTTGCTCGGCTCCCAACAGCATAGGCGAGCAATGCGGATGCTTCAAGGGCGAGAATACGATGGCCAGCGATGAAAGGGGTGTGCGCACCAATGCCGACCTCTCGATGATATGTGCCTTCCTTGTCAAATATGCCAAGCCCGCAGGCATTGAACTGCCAACGGGAGTAACATGGGAACGTATCGAGGACATTGCCATGAAGTCGCTCGTCTTTGCCTATTCTACGCATAAGGCCAACAAACTGAAAGTGTGCTCCGGTGGCGATTATTGGGGAAGCACAAGCGGCAGCGACCACGTTTGGGAGTCGTCGCTTTGGGCTATGAGCGTTGCCTACTCTGCCTACTTCCAGTGGGATAAACTTACGGAAACACAGCGCGGCTACATCTACGCCCTGCTGAAGGCAGAGTGTAACTACGAGCTGAACCGAACCATTCCCACGGGTTATGTCGGCGACACCAAAGCCGAGGAAAACGGATGGGAAGCCGATGTGCTGGCAGCTGCACTGGGATTGTTCCCCGACGACCCGCTGGCTCCACAGTGGTTCGAGCGCATGTGCCTTTTTGCTGCCAACAGCTACTCACATGCCAGCGATGCCAACAATTCCAACATCGTTGACCCCTCAAATAACAACATCAAATGGAGCGACCTCTACAAGGGCAACAATCTCTACAGCGACTGGACACTACAGAACCACAACCTCTTCCACACCTCGTATCAGAACGTTGTGATGCAGGAACTTGGCGAGGCTGCACTTGCCCTGAAGATGTTCCAGGGCAGTACGGAGAAGTGGAGGTCCAATGCCCTGCAGCACGGCAATCAGGAGGTGATGGATAACGTTCTCAACTGGCTGGCCCTGGCCGACGGCGAACTGGCTATGCCCAACGGCAACGACTGGAGCCTATTCCTCTACGACCAGATCACGAGCTACTCCACACAGGCTTGTTTCCAGCGCGACCCCAATGCCCTTTTGCTGGAAAACCTCGCATACAAGCAGATCAAAGCCCGTCAGACAACCACAACAGATGGTTCGTGGCTGCTGCGTCCCGATGTGGGGGCTCGCCGCATGGGTGTAGAAGCTCATCGTGTGATGATGACCTACCTGATGCACAAGATGATGCCGACAGCGGACCTCCAGCCCACCGCATGGGACGACTTCCGCAATGCACACTCGAAAGCTATGCTGTTCCCCTGCCAGAACGTCGTTCGCGGATACACTCCCAGCCGCTTCACCTGCTTCTCGTGGAGCACAGGGCTGAAGAGCTACACTGGCTACTTCGCAGCAGACAAAGCCGACAAGAACAAGATGGTGGTGCCCTATCGCGCCAACAACTCGGGCAACATCACTGGATGGTACGAGGTGAGCGGCAAAGGGACGAACGCCACTCCCATCGTGTCGGGCATCTATCAGATGGAAGGCGACGCCTGGGTGATGAATGGTGAACTCTCCGTCAACGACGATGCACTGAACAATCGCTTTGCCCTCTACTCCACTCCAGGCAACGCATTCATCTATCTCGATCACGTACAAGCCAACACCGGTTGCACCATCACTGCCGAGAAAGGCGGTCTGTTGGCCATCTCCACCGATGAACTCACAAAGCTACAGCGCACCATCTATTATGCTGACGGCGATAATATTACATGGAAACAACGTGACGGAAGTTCACAATTTACCTTCCAATCCGATTGGGTAAACATCGACAACGAACTGGCCGTCGTAGGCCCTGGAGACAAGAAGATGGCATTCGGCGACCGTGGTGTGAACAACAGCATCTACACATCGAAACTCTATCCCATGTACTCGAACATGAGCCGCACCGTGAAGTCCGGCGACGTGGTAGATGCCCGACATCTGGTGTACTTTTGCAACATGAATGCCGAGGAAACCCAAACCATTGCCTCTCGGGTGAAGGGATTGAAAGACATCGTGCCCGAGGGCTGGAACGGAGTGATGGCCTCTGACATTACAGGTGCACAATACATCCTCATATCCAACTTCCGTGGTGCCACCCACGCCACCATCGACGGCATCACCACAAAGGACTTGGGCGCACCTGTTTTCAAGACAGAGACGGCCATCGAGGACAGCAAGGCCAAGATAGACCTGACGCTGCAGGAAAACAACAGCCTGGGCACACAACTGAAGCTCTTCGTGGAAGGCTCGAAGGTGAAAGCCATACTCGAAGACCACAACACTGCCTACATCACTGCCACCGAAGCCACAACAATAACCGTCAATGGCATGCCCGGAAACTCCCACAGACTCTCGAAGGAAGTGAACCTGAAAGCTGGAGAAACGGTGAAGGTGGTTCTGACAGACGAGGCCATCACGGTCAAACAATCTGCCCCCCTTGAGCAAAAGCTCACCGCAGGAACGGACATGACCCACTATATCGTGAATCCACGTTTCGAGGGCAACACACGGGCTGGTTGGGAGATGAAGAAGGCCGACCAGAACGAGGCTACAAACTATTGCGAACAGGAGTTCTGGAACAACAGCAGCTTCTCGCTCAAGCAAAGCATAAAGGGTCTGCCAGCAGGTAAGTATCGCCTTACGTGCCAGGGATTCTATCGTGCAGGAAGCCGTACCGCAGCAGCCACAGCACACGCCAATGGGAACGAGGCACTCAATGCCACGCTCTATGCACAGTCTGTCGATAACGACAAAGTTTCAGCACCGCTGCAAAGCATCTTCGACGAAGCCGGAAAGATGGGCAATCTTGGCGAAAGTACATCGGAGGGCTACGTACCCAACACCATGGAACAAGCCTGGCAATACTTCAGCACGGGGCTCTACGCCGACAATGCCGTGGAATTGACCGTCGGGAAAGGTCAGGACGTGGAGATTGGCATCGAGAAGTCGACAAAGATAAACGAAGACTGGTCCATCTTCACAAACTTCCGCCTACGCTATCTCGGTCTTGTCGGAGACGTGAACAACGACAACCAGATATCTGTAGCCGATGTCACAGCCTTGGTGAACATCATTCTCGGCAGGGATAATGCCGAACCACACCTCTACAACCACGCAACTGCAGACGTCAATGGCGACAGCACTGTATCTGTGGCCGACGTCACCGCATTGGTAAACCTGATTCTCGGACAATGAACGATGGAGAATGGAGAATGGAGAATGGAGAATTCAAAATTCAAAATTCAAAATTCAAAATTAGGCTGCGCGCGGTAATGATTGAACATTGAACATTGAACATTGAAGATTGAAGATTAGGCTGCGCCAGCAAAACGGTAAACAATAAACAGTAAACAGTAAACAGTAAACAGTAAACGGTAAACAGTAAACGGTAAACCATCAGATGATAGACCGAGCGACGATAGATAAGATCATGGACGCGGCGAACATCGTCGACGTCGTTTCCGACTTCGTAGCACTGAAGCGAGCCGGAGCCAACCTGAAGGGTCTCTGCCCCTTCCACGACGACCGCACCCCTTCGTTCATGGTCTCTCCTGCCAAGAACTACTGCAAATGCTTCGCCTGCGGCAAGGGCGGCAATCCCGTCGGCTTCATCATGGAGCACGAACAGATTTCCTATCCCGATGCCCTGCGCTATCTGGCAAAGAAATACGGCATCACCATCGAAGAGAAGGAACTGTCGAAAGAGGATATGCAACGACAGGACGACCGCGAGTCGATGTTCATCGTCAACCAGTGGGCCAGCGAGTGGTTCCAGCACCAACTCTACGATACCGAGGACGGGCGCAACATCGGCCTCAGCTACTTCTACGGACGCGGCTTCCGCGACGACATCATCCGTAAGTTCCAGCTCGGATTCTGCCCCGACAAGAAGGTAGAGGCGGAAGTGGAAGAAGGAAACACGGGCACACGCCGCGTGCGCATGGGCGTGATGAGCAACGACGCACTGAAGGCGGGCTATCAGGAACGCTACCTCACCAACGACCCTGAGACGGGCATGGGCACCGGCCTCTCCCTGAAACGCGACAAGGGCGGACTGGGCGACCGCTTCTGGGGGCGCGTCATCTTCCCCATCTTCACCATATCGGGTAAGGTGGTGGGCTTCGGCGGACGTGTGCTCGACGCTGCCACCAAGGGAGTCAACATCAAGTACCAGAACTCCCCCGAGAGCATCATCTACTCCAAGAAGCGCGAACTCTACGGTCTGTTCCAGGCCAAACTGGCCATCCGCAAACAAGACCTCTGCTTCCTTGTCGAGGGCTACACCGACGTAATGGCTATGCATCAGAGTGGCATCGAGAACGTTGTTGCCTCCTCCGGCACAGCCCTGACCGACGACCAAATACGCCTCATCCACCGTCTGACCGACAACATTACGGTCATCTACGACGGCGATGCAGCAGGCATCAAAGCTTCGCAGCGAGGCATCGACATGCTCCTGGCCCAGGGCATGAACGTACGCCTGCTCCTATTGCCCGATGGCGACGACCCCGACTCCTTTGCCCGCAAGCACAATGCCGAAGAATATCAGCAATACCTCGCAGAGCATCAGGTCGATTTCATCAAGTTCAAGACCAATCTTTTGATGGAGGAAGCCAAGGGCGACCCCGTTCGCAAGAGTCAGTTGGTGAACAACATCGTGCAGAGCATCGCCTGCATACCCAACGAAATCACCCGAGCCGTCTACGTTCAGGAGACTGCTTCCACCATGCAGATGCAAGAGCGCATCATTGCCCGCGCCGTTGCCGAACAGGTGGAGAAACTCATAGAGGAAAAGCAAAAGAGGGGGCAGCAGACTCACCCCCAGCCTCTCCCTGACAGGGAGGGGAGCAGTCAGGAGACGAGCGAAACCACTCCCTCCCCTCGGGGAGGGCAAGGGGAAGGGGTCTCTTCCCTCCCTCAGGAGGGGAATGGAGGTGGGGCTGAGCCACTTGTAGCCTCCATCCAAAGCCGCGACGCCCTACGCCTGCAACAGAAGGAGCGCGAACTGATGCGCCTCGTGGTGCGCTACGGCGAACAAATCCTGGGCAACATACAGGACGAGAACGGAGAATCACGGCCCATCAGTGTCAGCCAGTACATCAATGCCTCGCTCGAGCATGACGATATACAACTGATTGTACCCATCCATCGCCAACTGCTCGACATCGCCCTCGAGGCACGCCCCGAAGTCACCACCGAGCACCAGCTCATCAACTTCCCCGACCCTGCCATCAGCGCACTGGCCTTCGAACTGGCCACCGACCCCGAACAACTGAGTCGCATGCACCTGCAGAAACAACGCTATACGGCTCCCACCGACAACCAGCCCTCGCTCTCCTCCATGGTCAACCACATTGTGGCCGATTACAAACTGGAAATCGTGGCCCAGCAAAAGCACCAAATCATGCGCCAAATGCAGGACCCCGAACTCAAGGGCGACCTGCAGCGCTACCTCGAAGTCATGACCCAATACAAGAACATCAAGGAAGTGGAGAAGAAACTCTCGGAACAAGAAGGCCGGGTCATAATCTGATAGGTGCATGGCTCTTCCACACTTTTCCGGTATTTCTTCTGCTATTTAGGAAAATCTTGCGTAGCGCAGAGGAGCAAGAATTGTGAATTATGAATTATGAATTGTTAATCTCCATTCTCCTCTCGCTGCTCCATCGGTTCTGCGGGACATAAACTACCACGATTAAGCGGATGACACAGATTTTATTTAAACACAAATTACCACGAATTATCACAAATTAGCTTTCCACACGTGGAAAGCCTTTCTGTTATTTCTGTCATTTCTGTGGGACGAAAAAACATCGGTTCTTGGACTTATACTACCACGATTAAACGGATGACACTGATTATGTTCAAACACGAATTACCACTAATTAACGTGAGTTCGACGAAAATATCATTTCTGGATAATTCATGGTAATTAACGATAATTCGTGTTAGACGAAGTCATTTATCTTGATATTTTAAACATCTAATGTCCATGAATGACCACGAATCTCTCATAAATTTCTGTTCCAAGTAATTCGTCGAAGTCACGTTAATTACCGCTAATTAGCTTTCCACCTCATAGAAATAGGGTTATAGAAGATAAAAACAGGCCAGTTGTAGGGCAACATCCTACAACTGGCCTATTTTTCCTCCCTAAAGTCCTTGGCGATACATCAATTTTTTGTAACTTAGCAGGCAGAAAAACCATGACAAACTAAATAATACCATGAACAATGCACTTTCATTTGCTCAACTCAAATTCGATGTATGGCTCATCGAGCAACTACAATATGCACCTGCCCCAGGCCTCACACTCGAAGATTTGAAACAACGGTGGACATCAACACCCGGTCACGAAGGCGGGCTGACCCGTGATAAGCTCACCACCCACCGACGCAACATAAAGTCGTTTCTCGGAGTAGAGATTGCCGCAACCGACCGCATGCACTATCGCATCATAAACCCAGAGGCACTGGCCCTCGACTCCCTGGCCAACGACCTTCTGAAGAGTATCCAGAACTATGCATTCCTACAAGAGTTCAAGGAATTGGGGAACCTCATCCAGCCCGAGCAGATAGAGAACGGTTCGCGCTATTTGCCGTTAATAGGTCAAGCACTGCGCAACAAGCAAAAGTTGCGCATCACCTATCAGAAATTCACCGACAGCGAACCATACGAAGCCACGTTACGCCCCTATTGTCTGAAGGCCGACAAAGGTCGCTGGTACATACTGGCCTACAAGGAAGGGAACGAGCATCATTGTCCAGCACAGAGTTTCGCATTAGACAGGATGAAGCATCTGTCCCTGTCCCCTGAGACCTTCGTCCCCAATCCAGACATCGACGTCTCCACCTATTTTCACGACTGCTATGGCATTTGGCGCGACTTCGAAAAATATCCTGTCCGCGACATCACCATCAGTTGCACGGAGGGCGTCGCCCACTAT
>CACZRZ010000223.1 GCA_902783655.1 uncultured Bacteroidales bacterium | reverse complement strand
TTGCAGAATGTCGCCAATGTCTGCGGGTGTGAGCGTACTGAGCTTGTAGTCGATGGCTGCAGCATTATAGAGGTTGTCGCCCGTGTCACTGATGCGCAGCACGCCTGGCAGGGGGTTGTTGGCATGGTTGGCCACATCGTTCTCGCAGATGAGTATAATATGGTCGTCTTGATAGCCATGATGCTTCAACAACTGGTACATCGCGAAGACATCGGCCTGGAAACGGTAGTTGGCCCACCCCTTGGAGGCAGCAATGAGCAGTGCCCAGCGGTCGTCAAGGGCAGGATAGGTGAGGGTGCCACCCTCGTCGCTACTGAAGGACTGCATTTTCGAAGCTGTCCATTCCCATGTGTTCTTCGACGAGGTAGTACGCCGCGACCCTTCGGTGCTGAGGTATTCCGTTGTCAGGAACTTCCCTTCGTAGAGACGCCAGCGACGGAAAGTGCTGCCGCAAACACTGGCATGAGTTTTCTCATCGAACGTCCATGAGCCGGAAACTCCGCCAATGTCAGGCGTACGGCCTTGGGCCAGTTGCTCAAAGTTGCGGGCCATGTCGGCGGGGAGCCACGATCCGCCTGTACCATCGCGGCCATCCACGACGGCGAGAATGGCATCGTTGAGACTCTGTCCACTGTGCTGCTGCAATGTTAACGCATAGGCCACAAGGCAGAGAGCATCGTAGAATTGCGCCTCGCCATTGATAAGTTCCTTGCCGAAACGCTGCTGATAGGCCTTGTTGAAACCTGACTCGGGCGATGCGTAAAGGTCAACTCCCTCATAGGTGATATTCGTGGCTGTTGTGGCAATCTGTTCCGACACGAAAGCATCGCTACAATAAACCTTTGGCGCATAAAAGTATCTATTCGAAGGAACAGCGTCCATGATGCGTCCAGCCTCGTCATCGAAGGCCAGCGCCATCTGCGTTGAAGAGGGATTGAACAGCAGTACTTTGTCACTCAAATGCCAGTCGGTACCACACATCTGGCGTACATAGCCACGCAAACCGGCCTCGTCGCGGTAAAGGAACGTGCCACCGACGGTCAACCCGTACTCTTCGGCGATGAAACCGAACCACTCAGCATAGGCATTACGGGCTACCCCGTCGTCATCGTCAGCACAGAGTAGCATGACGGGGATATGTTCGCTGCGGTACATACTGGCGACGCTTGATAGCAGAACCTCTAACTGTGCGATGTCGCTCTCGGCCATGTTCCATACATAGGGTACATTAGCAAATCGGCGCTGATATTCTACTTGAGTCGCCGATGGTGTAATCATCGGCTTCTTATTTTTCTTGTTCTTACCTAAGACAACGGCCATCTGCTCGGCACAGAACGAAGTGGTAGGTCCCACAATGGCCACGATGGTTGTGTCCTCTGCCACCTGTTGCATATACTCGGCAATGTCGCTGTCGTCCTGGCTTTTGAATATCAGCTCCAGCTTCACCTGTTTGCTCATCCCCTGCTGTGCCTTGGCAAGGTTCTGTAGGGCCCATTCAGCGGTGTTTTTCCACCGTTCTTGCTCGTTGTCTTCCATGATGACTGCCACCTTGTAGGTGCGGACGGAAATCCTCTTCGTCGAAACATCGTCGTCGGAAGAACAAGCCGCAAACAAGAACGTAAAGACTGATATCAAAATGGCGAAAGCCAATTTTCTCCTTTTCACTATTCTCTTTTCACTTCCCATAGTATTCTTCCTCCTTTCTTATAGCTTCATCCTTGTATTGTTCATATAATTGCTGGAATAGGCCGGGAATATCATAATGGCCATCGCTAATATCCAGATGCTCAGAAAAGTGAGGGGTGACAACGATGTCGGCAGCTCCGTCCTTCATCCCCAACCGTTTTCGATTAGGCCATTCGTGTCCTGCAAGCCAGTCATTCAGATACTGCTTCACCACATCGCCTATGCGGATGACCACCGAGAAGGGTATGCGTGCTGACAGTCCCGCTTGATCCGTATCCATACCTATCATCAGCGCCATCATGAACTCGTCGTCGTTCAGGAAACGCAGCAAACCCGCCTCAGAACCACCCAGAAGAGGGAATATCATTTCATCGTAGTTATAGTATTCATCAGCCAGGCGAGCAATGTATCGGTAAGCCGAATCGGGCATGGCAAATCCTGTCTCGCCGTCAGCCAAATAGCGCAATTTTGTTGTGCAGGGTAATCCGTCATTTTCTCCTGCGTATAGTTTCCGGGCAGCCTGAAAGCCTGCTATTGATTCTTCCAACGACGGAACACCTGGGGCTGCGGCAAGAATCAATGCGCTGAGATTCTGCGACATCGCCCCTGCCAGATAGCTTACGCCATAATGCGAGATTATCACAGTCGATACGCCCGCTATCTCGGCATCGCTTTCAAAGAGCAGCACGCGGCTGCCAACTCCAGTAAATGCGGTTGGATTCTGACGCGCCATCTGCTCGTAGGCCGAACTGCCGAGGATGAGCACTGCCGAATCCTTGACAGCGTTCTCCGCCAGCCATTGGCGATACATCGCTTCTGCCTCTTTCTCGTTCTCTGGCAGCAACAGGCGTAACCGCGTTCCCGTCTCACCCGCAAAGGCAAATATTCCCTCCGCAGCCACATCGTTGTACCCATTGTCGCCCAAACCGTTGGGGCTGACGAGGAAGGTCACCGTGGCCTTGGATAACGTTTCGTTGTTCACTTCGTATTTGTCGCTGCACGCTGTCAGCAGCAATAAACCCGTTATTAAATAGAAGATTCTTTTTATCATTTTTCTTCGATTTTTATTCAAGATCCAGATATTCCTTCATTGTATTACTATAGATGCTGCCGTAGTTGTGGTCGTTGTAGACCTTGACGTGTGAACCAGAAGTGTTGCGAGCCAGCGAGTAGTAGAGGTCGCGCAGCGAGATGGAGGGGCTTTGGTCGATGGCTTCC
>CACZRZ010000222.1 GCA_902783655.1 uncultured Bacteroidales bacterium | reverse complement strand
AGCACGGCCCGCAGCCATAGCTGTCATCACGCCTTTGTTATCAACACTGACATAGTTGGAACTGTTGGCATAGTCATACGTAACGGTAAGCGGAGTCTCCGTCTCGTCGATGAAAGATGTATCTTCACCACCGCGGCCGTAGGTATAGATAAGGTTGTCTTTCAAGTCGAAAGTCTGACCAACAGTCATGTTGATGGGGTCGTTGGGGCTTCCGTAATAGCTGATGCCTAACAGGGGTCGCAAAGTCAGTTCCAGAGGAACAGCGTGACTATTCGCATTACCATCGAACACTTCGGTTTGGTAGAACTGGTACACCAGTCCATTGTACAAGGCTTTAATGGTGATTTCTTTGCCCTGATCGGAAAGTTCGGGATTGGCAGCACGATCACCGAGTACCCTCAAAACATAAAGTTGATGGGTGAGACCTTCATTATCTCTCACTTCCTTCTTTTGGGTGGCCTGTGCACGGCACTCTCCATCGATGAACGCAGCAATTTCGGTGATTTCCGGAACATAAGTATCTGCTTGCTCGTCAATCGTCACCTTCACATACAGCGGAGTCTCGTTGGAAAACTTTTTTTCTGTAGGATCGGGCGCCACCCATCGGTCTGCCATCGCAGCAACACTGGTTGCCACGAGGACCAAAGTAAAAAACAACTTTTTCATAACCGTAATTTGAGTTATTAATGATTAAAAATTATATTTCACCCTACAAAATTAAACTCAAACTAAGGTATAATTGTTATCAAATTGCAAAAAAATGTTATCAAATTGTAAAATATGCAAAACGACTGGCGAAATATTCGAAATTGACAAATATCAGGCAAAACTGCCACAAACGACAAATTTCTCGATTAATTGGGCTATTTTTGCATTTCAGACAAGGATTCCTTCCAATTGGCAGGCGTCACGCCAGTATATTTCTTAAAAGTGCGGGCGAAATTGCTTGTTTCGCTATATCCGCACAGTGTTGCCACCTCCTGTATGGACAGATTCTCACGTGTTTCCAAAAGATGACAGGCACGTTCCATGCGAATACGCAAGATGAAGTTGGCAGCAGTTTCGTCTGTCACACGAGCCAGTTCCTGTCGGAACTTCGACGGTGTCATTCCCAAGTTTGAGGCAATGGACCGAACATCCATCCGTCCGGTGCTCATCTGTTCATTGACAAGTGCCACCACACGCTGGCGGAAAGTCTGCGGCTCTTCCGGCCCCAGCACCTGCTGTTCCTCATCCAGGCGTTGCTGTTGCTCCTTTTTCAGTTCCTCCACAACCGAGCGGAGTTTCTCATTCAGATGTATGTGCCTTTGGCTACGTCGGTACAGGAAGAACACGACGCCCAGCGTGACCACCAGCAACACGACCATTATCTTATATGCCCAAAGCCTCGCACGCCGTTCTGCATGGTTCTCCAGAGTAAGCCAGTCATTTCCGAACTTTGCATTGTAATGCGCAAGACTTTCTGCCGAGGAATGAGTATAGATGCTGTCTTTCAGTTCAGTGAAACGGTCGAAATGCTGCTTGGCCAATTCGGGATTGGTCTGCCACAGGGCTTCGTAGAGTCCGCGTTGAGCATGTATTTCGTTATAGGGGTCACCCAGTCGGGCAAATATCTCGGCAGACTCTTGATAGGGCTTTACAGATTCCTCCGTGCGGCCTTGAGAGAACAGCGCCATACCCATTTTGTTCAGGGCAATGCCCAAAGAATGAAGGTCGTCCGATTTACGTAATTCAGGGATGACGTCATTCAGCACCTGTTCAGCCTCCTCGGCACGCTGCAAGCCTAAAAGCACCGAAGCGCGCTGGGTCAACCGCGTACACACCTGCCCCCTGCGGCCACTGATGCTATCCAGCAGAAACGCTTCGTCGATATACTGCAAGGCCAGCGTATCCTGTTGCAATGAATGATAAATCTCGGAAGCCATGCCCAGGAGCACCGCCAGACGAGCGGAATTGCCCGATTTACGTGCCAAATCTATACCGCGCAAGACATACTTTTCCGCTTCACAAGGTTGTCCCGCAGCCAAGTAGATGCCGGCCAAGGTATTCAAGCTCGAACTGATGCGGTCCACGTCGCCGCTCTCTACATCCAATTCGTGGCAGCGTCCGGCATATTGCACCGCCTCGACATAATGGGCAAGACGGACATTGGCAATGGCAAGCAGGTTTTGGCAGTCCGCTTCAAGTTCCGACCCCTCCGGTATCAAGGGCAGGGCCCGCTTTGCGTATGTCAACGACTTTTCATAATCGGCAATGGCATAGTAGTATTCCGCAGCCCAGTACCAAAGTTGCTGGCGCACCGAATCAGCCGGAGTATTGGCCGACACCTTCAACGGCTCCGACAAAAGGCCGCCACGATATATCTGTTCAAAAAAGGCATTTGCATCCTGATATCTTCCCTTTGCGTCAAAAGCTGCAATCAATGAGTCCAATGAAGCGGACTCAACTGTCAATGCCACAATACAATATATACAAAAAGATAGTATTTTTCGCATAACTCTTTTTAAAATTTCACGCAAATATATAAAATAATATTGAATGAAACAAACTTTTGGGCCACGATAAAACTCTTGAGCCCATAGAGGGAGCCCGTTCTATGGAAGTATCGCCCTGCCGTGTGCCACGTTTGGCACGAGCTTTTCCCACCCGTGGGACAAGCTTTTCCCACGCGTGGGACAAGTCGAATCGACGGGTCGATTGAAGCCTATCGACGGGACGCCTCCGTTGAGGGGAACTTTAATTGGGAATTAAGCCCAAAGGAAAGGGAGATTCAGAGTAAGCGTTCTATCTCTTTTTCAAGGTCTTGCAGCAATTCCATGCGTCCCACAAGCGTGTTGCTGCGGTCGATGAGGAACCATGTGGGCAACTGTTGCAGGTTATAGATGAGGACGATGTCGTTCTCCAGTCCCTCCTGATCCCAGACGCACACCCAGGGCAGTTGCTCGGACATCGTCTTCCAATAGTGCTCATCGGGATCGAGCGACACCTGATAAATCTCCAGTCCGCGCGCATGGTACTTATCATATAGCTTACGGAGAGCCAAAATGCGTTCCTGTGAACCCTTCATGCTGTAAGCTGTGAAGTCGAGCAGGACCACCTGCCCCTTTAGGCTTGACAGACGTCGTTCAGTTCCCGTTTTATCAGGGAATCCCATGTCGATGATGCCCGTCTCGGACACTTTCTCGTCGTCCATGTTTATCTCCACCACATGGCGCCGAGTGTTATGCTGTCCCTGCATGGCGATGTTCTGGAGGTTCTGGGTGCGCTGGCTCATTGGGTAAAGTCCCTCCCAAGATGTGGCCAAAGCCGTGAACCAAGTCACGTCCGACGGATCGCTGACCGGGTCGAAAATCATGTGTCCACCCACGGTCTGGAACATGGCATAGTAGGAGGAAGCCTGTCCGTAACGGTTCTGTATGTAGTGGAGTTTCACGTCGGTCTTGTATTGTTTCACCAGTTCGTCAATCAGGTTCTCGCGCTCGGCCAACATCAACGAGCGGTCGTCGGCCACGCGCTCTATGGCTTGGCGCAAAGTGTCGAGTTTCAGAGCCAGCAGACGTATCGTGTCGCAATTGCCGCTGCCACTGACCTCGTAAGCCAGCGCCATCTGGGGCAGACGGGCACGGACGTTAACAGTCTCGGTGGAGTCGATGCTGAGATTTATCACCTGATTGCCGATGCGCAAACGATAGAACTCGGGATTCGATGGCCGAGGGCCGCAGAGTGAAAAATCGCCCGTTTCATCGAGTTTTGCCGAGTCGATAGCCACAATGCCATTGCCCAACGTCAGGTGTTCGAGATACAGCATCGTGTCCTGGGCCTCAGTGATTTGTCCCTCAATGGTGAACTGCGGTCCCCGTTTGTCACAACTGGCCAAGAGGCACACGAAAACAGGTAGAAATAAAATACGTTTCATAGTCTTCTTTACAATTATTGAGCACAAAGGTACAATATAATTACGAATTACGAATTACGAATTACGAATTTTTCGTATCTTTGTGGTGCATTTCAAAAACAGATTATCCATGTTTGACAAACTGAAGAAACGTCTGCACAGGCTCGATGCCCTGCAACGTAAGACCTCATACCCTCGCGAGTACTTCGACGAAGAACACGAGTGTGCCCACTGTCACACGCACTATGTGGGGCGTTTCTGCCCCCAATGCAGCCAGGAGTACGGGACCAGCCACTTCACCATGAAGACCATCATGCACAACATACTCGACGTCATCGGCTTCGAAGAATATGGGAACCGTAGCATTCTGCGCACCCTACGAGACCTGTTGTGGCGACCAGGCTACATGATCCGCGACTATCTGGGCGGTCACAAAATAGCTTACTTTCAGCCATTCAAGCTACTCTTGCTACTGACCGTCGTCTTCGGACTGATTGTCCACTGGATGGGCGTCGAGCCCGAAGATACTAAGGACATATCGGAAATCTTCCTGGAGTACATGAAGAACAGGGAACTTGCCAAACAAATCGCTCCGTACGTTACCATGATAGGTCAGGTGGTACGATGGGTTGACGAGAATCTGGCGTACAGCATCATCCTTCAGAACTTCCTCATCGTCACGGCCATGTGGAAGGTCTATCGACATCGCAGTCCTTATTCGTGGACGGAGACTTTCGTGGCGCAAATGTTTATTTGCTGCCAGTTTATGCTGCTCGCCATAGTGCAGCTGCTCTTGACCTGGGAATACGAGGAAGAGGGTATTTTCCCCTATTTTGTTAACGGCTACGTGGTCTTCGTCGTCCTGCTCTACGACTTTCACCAACTTTACGGAGAGACACATTTTCGTGGCACGCTGAAGCGGCTGATCAAGGTAGTCTGCTGGCTTATGTTCCAGTACACGGCTCTCATCTTTGCCGCGAGCCTCATCGGTGTGGGCTTTTTAACGGCCATTGGTGCCCTACATAGCACGGAATAGGTCTTCATCCACAACATTCAGCCTACCTTTTTAAGCAGTCTGCGATTGAAATCATTAAATTAATTTGTATTTTCGTTTGATTTTTCGGCATTCGTAATTCGTAACTCGTATTTTTTTTGTATCTTTGCGCGGTTTTTCGCACGAAGAGCCACTATTTTATACACTTTTTATACAAAATTTAGATGAACGTTATTACAAAGACAGTCGAGTTGCCTGATGGCAGGACCATCAGCATCGAGACCGGGAAACTGGCGAAACAAGCCGATGGAGCCGTCATGCTGCGCATGAACAACACCGTGCTCCTGGCCACTGTTTGCGCCGCCAAAGATGCCGTTCCCGGAACAGATTTCATGCCCTTGCAGGTAGAGTACAGAGAAAAGTATT
>CACZRZ010000221.1 GCA_902783655.1 uncultured Bacteroidales bacterium | reverse complement strand
TGCGGTGGCAACAGATGCACCCGGCACCATCGCCATCCTGAAGGCAGCTCATGCCCACAAGGGGGCTACGGTATGCGAAATCCTGCAGAACTGCGTCATCTTCAACGACGGCACTCACGAGAGCGTTTATTCGAAGGAGGGACGTGCCAAGAATGCCATCTATGTGGAGCACGGCAAGCCTCTGGTATTCGGCGAGAACAACGAGTTTGGACTCGTTCAGGAAGGATTTGGACTGAAGAAGGTGGAGATTGGCAAGGACGGCTACACACTGGACGACATTCTCGTTCACGATGCCCACTGCCAGGACAACACCCTACAACTGAAACTTGCCTTGATGGGCGACGGCGACGGATTCCCCGTTGCGCTGGGTGTCATCCGCGATGTGGATGCTCCCACTTATAACGAAGCCGTAGAGGCACAAATCGAGGAAGTGAAGGCCAAAAAGCCGTATCACACCTTCGCTGAGCTCCTGGAGACCAACGACATCTGGGAAGTAAAGTAATATAAGCGTATCTAAGTAATCACGAATTGCACGCAATCGGCTTGCCGCTTGCGTGCAATTCGTGGTTCTTACTTATAATGAAGCAAAGACGAAAGTTTTTGAAACATAAAGACAAGAATATCTCGCAGATAATTGCTAACTTTGCGACGTAATATTGCATGACAAACCGAAAACATACTACTATGAATCTGTTTACTCGAACATTAACATCAGTTGCGTCAGGGCTTCTGCTATCAGCAGCCTGCCTGATGCCTCTGAAAAGTCATGCCCAGCTGTCGTCGAACAAGGACAAGTTCCTGGGCAACATCACCACCCGCTACAATGTGGACTACGGCAACGAAAAATACTACACGCTGTGGAACCAGATTACCTGTGAGAACGAATCGAAGTGGGGGTCAGTTGAAGGAACAAGGGGAAGTTTCAACTGGGGATGTGACAACGCCTTCAACTATGCCAAGCAGCACAAGTTCACCTACAAGTTCCACGCCCTGACATGGGGAGCCCAGTACCCGGGATGGTTCAACAGCGACCTGTCGGTGACAGAGCGCTATTCGGCCATCGTGAACTGGTACGACAACGTGAAGAAGAAGTACGCAACACTGCCCCTGATAGACGTAGTCAACGAGGCCATCGACGGGCATCAGCCCGGCAACCCACTGATGAAGGAATCGTTGGGCGGAGGCGGAAAGACGGGTTACGACTGGCTCATCAAGGCCTTCGAGATGGCCTATGAGCGGTGGCCGGATGCCATTCTTATCTACAACGACTACAATACATTCCAGTGGAACACCGACCAGTACATCGACCTGGTACGCACCCTGCGCGATGCCGGTGCGCCCATCGACGCCTACGGTTGTCAGAGCCACGACCTGACGGACTGCAGCTTCAGCAACTTCAAGAATGCAGAGACGAAAATCCAGACAGCCCTGAAGATGCCGATGTACAGCACGGAATATGACATCGGTACTAACGACGACAACCTGCAGTTGCAACGCTACAAGGAACAGATTCCCTATATGTGGGAGAAAGACTACTGCGCCGGCATCACCCTCTGGGGCTATATCTACGGAGCAACATGGACCACCGACGGCAATTCCGGCATCATCAGAAACGGCACCGACCGTCCGGCCATGACCTGGCTGCGCGAATATATGAAGACCGATGCCGCCAAGAATGCCAAGAGCCCGTTCCCCGGAATGAAGAAGGAAGCCTCTATCTACGTCCGTCCCGCATCGCTGAAAGTCGCCAAAGGAGACAGCCTGCCCATAATGGTTCGTGCCAGAATGGCAACAAAGACCATCGAAAAGGTGGAACTGTATGTGGGCACGGAACTGGTAGCTACAATGACCGAGGCTCCTTACCTGACGAAATATGCATCGAAGACCTCAGGCACAAAGACGCTGAAAGCTGTGGTTACGACCACCGACGGCACCACCTACGAACGTCTGTCACGCTTCGAAGTGCTTAGTGCAACCACCAAGCGTGAGCCGTATTCTGATAGCATACCACAGCTGCCGGGTACAATTAACGTAACGGAGTATGACAAGGGCGCATCAGGCGTTTCCTATTACAATGCTGCACGCAGTGCGACAGCCACCAAGGATGGAGCATGGATGGAATACACGGTGGATGTGGCAGAGGATGGCATCTATATGTTCGATGCCGA
>CACZRZ010000220.1 GCA_902783655.1 uncultured Bacteroidales bacterium | reverse complement strand
GAGCGGGGATTTGTCGTTCCCGAAGGGGTGTTCACACGCGAGTGACGTTCTTCACGCCCTTGATGGTCTTGAGTTTGCGTATGAGGCTCTGCAGGCGGTCGGTGTCCTCGAGCATGACGGTGAGGTGACCGGAGAAGAGGCCGTCGTTGGCGTCGATGCTGATGCTGCGCATGAGCATTTTCTCTTCCTTGGAGATGATGGAGGTGATGTTGTTGACGATGCCCATGTCGTCCTGTCCGACGATGTGCAGCGTGATGCTGTACTGGCTGCCGCGCTTCGAGGCCCAGCGTGCACGGACGAAGCGGTAGGGGTAGCGGCTGAGCATCTGGCGGGCGTTGGGGCAGTCGGTACGATGAATCCTGATGCCACCCGAAGCCGAGACGAATCCGAAGACGTCGTCGCCATAGATGGGATGACAGCACTTGGCCAGCTGGAAGTCGATGCCCTTGAGGTTCTGGTCGATGACGAGTACGTCGTCCTTTCCAGTTGAAAGTTGAGAGTTGAGAGTTGAGAGTTGTGCATTGGGCTCTGGCATCACAAATTCGCCTGCCGAGCGTGTCACCACTTCCTCTTCGCCGCGCTCGCGCCGTTGCTGTGCCTGGTAGGCTTCGAGCACCTGGTTGACGTCGAGTTTCCCCTCGGCGATGGCACGATAGAAGTCGGTCACCACCTTGAATCCCAGTCGCTTGATGGTGTGCATCAGTGTGGGTTCGGAGTAGTCCAGCTTGCGGTTCTTCATCTTCCGTTCCAGCAGTTCCTTGGCCAGTGTGGTCTGTCCGGCTTCGGCCTCCTTCAGGCTCTGGCGTATCTTGCTTCGTGCGCGACTGGTGGTGGCGATGTTGAGCCATCCCTGTTTGGGCGACTGGCTGTTGGCGGTCTGTATCTCCACGTGGTCGCCGCTTTGCAGTTGGTGTCGCAGGGGCACGTTCTTGCCTCCTATCTTTCCGCCCGTGCAGTGGTTGCCCACCTGGGTGTGTATGGCATAGGCAAAGTCGAGCACCGTAGCCCCCATGGGCAGCCGGAAGAGGTCGCCACGAGGTGTGAAGACGAAGACCTCGTCCTCCACGAGTCCCGTCACGGGTTCCTGGTCGCCTGTTTCCAGTGCCGAGCGGATGCCTGCCAACCATGCTTCGATGCCTCCCTCGGTGCTCTTTATGCCCTTGTATCGCCAGTGGGCTGCCAGTCCGTGTTCGGCGATGTCGTCCATGCGTTCGGTGCGAATCTGTACCTCCACCCATTTCTGCTCAGGTCCCAGCACGGTGATGTGGAGGCTTTCGTAGCCGTTCTGCTTGGGCTTCGACAGCCAGTCGCGCATGCGCTTGGGGTTGCTGGTGTACATGTCGGTGATGATGGAGAACACCTGCCAGCAGTCGGCATGCTCGCGGTCGTGGGGAGAGTCGAGTATGATGCGCAGGGCAAAGAGGTCGAAGACTCCGTCCACGTCCACATGCTGCTTCTGCATCTTCTGCCAAATCGAGTGGATGGACTTGGTGCGCTGCTTGATGTGGTAGTGGAGTGAGGTCTGCCGGAGGCGTTCGTCGATGCTTTGCACAAACTTGTTGATGTAGGCGTCGCGTTCGCGCTTCTTCTGGTTCAGTTCGTGGGCGATGTGGTAATAGACGTCGTGTTCCGAGTATTTCAGGCTCAGGTCCTCGAGTTCGGTCTTCACCTGATAGAGCCCCAGCTTGTGGGCCAGGGGTGCATACAGGCTGGCGGCTTCCTCCACCAGTTCGGGGTCGGGATGCTCCGTGTCGTAGTTGCGCATGGCCGTCAGGCAACGTGCTGTCATGAGCAGGATGACGCGCATGTCGCCAGCCGTAGTGATGAAAAGGGAATGGAAATTCTCCGTCCCCAAAGCCGTACGAGGCACCTCGCGGAGCAGGTCGGAGAGTTTCTGCGTGCCGGCTTCCAAGGCCTCTTTGTCGGCAAACATGGTATCGCGCACCTCGTTGCCTCCCACCATGGAGGAGAGCAGTTCGTAGGTGGCACTTTCGTCCGTGATTTTCGTGTCGTTTGTGCTCATTGTGACTGAAATTTTATGTAAAGGTACAAATTAATTCACAATTCACAATTCATTATTCATAATTATTTCTTACATTTGCGAAAAATACAGAGACCTTAATAACCTATAACCGTTCAAAATATTATGATTTCAACACAGGACAAGGCGCAGCTTGAGGCCAAGGGCATCAGCGAGGCGCAAATCGAACAACAGTTACGTGATTTCCAAACTGGTTTCCCCTTCCTGAAACTGGCGGGAGCAGCTGCCATCGGCAATGGCATCGTGGCGGTGGACGAGGCTAAGGAGAAGGCCAGCATCAAGGCATGGGAAGACTATAAGGCCGAGGGGCACCACATTACGAAGTTTGTACCCGCATCGGGGGCTGCCAGCCGCATGTTCAAGGACATGTTCGAGTTTCTGGATGCCGACTACGACGTGCCTACGAAACCTGCCGAGAAGCAGTTCTTCGAAGGGCTTCACGACTTTGCCTTCTTCCAGGCACTCGACGATTCGTGCCAGGTGAACGAGGGCAAGGGAGCGGATGCCCTGGTGGACGAGGGCGACTATAAGTCCGTCGTTGCCAACATGCTGGGAGCCGACGGGCTGAACTATGGGCAGTTGCCAAAGGGACTTCTCCAGTTCCATGCCTACGACGACGAGGTGCGCACACCACTGGAGGAACACCTTGTGGAGGCTGCACTCTATGCCCAGTCGAGAGGCGAGGCCGATGTCCACTTCACCGTCAGCACAGAGCATCGCGAACTGTTCCAGGCCCTTGTGGAACGTGTTCAGCCCGAATACGAGAAGCGCTTCGGCATCAAGTATCACATCTCGTTCAGCGAGCAGAAGCCCAGCACCGACACCCTGGCTGCCAACATGGACAACACACCCTTCCGCAACGAAGACGGCTCGCTGCTCTTCCGTCCGGGTGGACACGGAGCACTCATCCAAAACCTGAGCGACTTGCAGAGCGACATCGTCTTCGTGAAGAACATCGACAACGTGGTGCCCGACAAACTGAAGCCTGCAACGGTAACCTGGAAGCAGGTCATTGCCGGCATACTGGTGGAGGCGCAGAAGAAGGCCTTCGGCTACCTGCATCTGCTGGACACGGGCAAGTACAGCCATGCCGAGATAGAGGAAATGATTCGTTTCGTGCGCCACGAACTCTGCACAGACATGCCCGGACTGAAGGACCTGGAAGATGCCGAACTCGTTGTCTATCTGCGCAAGAAGCTGAACCGTCCCATGCGTGTCTGCGGCGTGGTGAAGAACGTCGGCGAACCTGGTGGCGGCCCGTTCCTGGCCTACAATCCCGACGGAAGCATATCGTTGCAAATCCTCGAGAGCAGCCAGATAGACAAGAACAACCCCGAATACATGAAGATGTTCACCGAAGGCACTCACTTCAATCCCGTCGACCTCGTCTGCGGCATCCGCGACTACAAGGGCGCGAAGTTCGACCTGCCCAAGTATGTTGACCCGCAGACGGGATTCATCTCCTACAAGTCGAAGAACGGCAAGGAACTGAAGGCACTGGAACTGCCCGGACTGTGGAACGGAGCCATGAGCGACTGGTCCACCATCTTCGTCGAGGTGCCCCTGGAGACCTTCAACCCCGTAAAGACCGTCTGCGACCTCCTGCGGCCCGAACACCAGTAAATCACGCAGAATGTTTATAACAGTTTTTATTGGATTTTGATAAGATTTGGCCGATTTCTGCCACAAAGTGGCACTCCCAATCAGTCGCCTACGGCGAGAAATCCTTTAAATCCTTTCAAATCATACAGAATCTTTATACTATTATTTATTGGTTTTGATAAGATTTGTCCGGTTTCTGCCACAAAGTGGCACTCTATATCATACACGTAAGCAATAGCGAAACTAAAATAAAGGCGGGAGCTGAGCACCTAGTGGTTCAGCTCCCGCCTGTTGTATATCAGCTGAATTTACCCCCAATAAATTTGTTTTATCGCTCGCTTATTTGTACCTTTGTCATCGTTTAATGACAAAACGAGAAATGAAAGCCAACGAAACGAATAAGACGATATACAACCACAACGTGCTGGAGTTCGTGACGGTTGCCATCGAGTACTGCGCCTATCTGGAGCAATCGCAGGGGCGCGAACGTGAAGATTTCCTCGACACGATGCTGAAACTCTTGCCACTGTTGTACATGAAGGCTCTGCTGCTGCCAGAGGTGGACAGCGAGGGCGACTTCCTGCCCCAAGGCAAGGTGACGGAGGACGACTACAACTTCATCCGACGCATAGTTTACGACCTGCTGGCAGACGAAGACCAGTACCTGGACGTCAGCTACGACCGTGACATGGAGACGGATGAGACACAGTGGCAGTCGGTGTCGGAACACTTGGCCGACATCTACCAGCCCGTCCGCAACTTCCTGGCAGTGTATCAGGATGGGGTGGAGGATTGCATGACGGATGCCTTGTGGGCGCTGCGCGACAACTTCGAACTCTACTGGGGCGAGGCTGCAGTGAGTGCCCTGAAGCGTCTGCACATGATTTGGATGGGAGATAAAAGATAAAAGATAAAAATTAAAAGATAAAAGATAAAAATTAAAAGATAAAAGATAAAAGATAAAAATTGATGATTATAGTAAGGTGAAAGAACTGTGGGACAAATTCGATAAACAGCGTATCAACGAACTGCCTGTAGTCAACTTCGAGGGCAGGATTATCGTGGTGCAGACGGAGGAGGAAGCCAACAAGGCCGTGCGCTACCTGATGTCGCAGCCGTTACTTGGCTTCGACACGGAGACACGCCCTACGTTCCGTCCAGGCCCGATGAATCCTGTGGCGCTGTTGCAGGTGGCTACCGATGACACTTGTTTCCTGTTCCGGCTCTGCAAAATGGGCATGCCCGACAGTGTGGTACGCCTGCTCTCGGACACGGAGGTCAGGAAGGTGGCTCTTTCGTGGCGCGATGACATCGGACAGTTGCAACGCCGCCGACGCTTCCAGACTGGCGACTTCTTCGACCTGCAGAACCATGTGAGCGAGTTCGGCATCAAGGATTTGAGCCTGCAGAAACTCTTTGCCAACGTCTTCGGACAGAAAATATCGAAAGGTCAGCAACTGACCAACTGGGAGGCCGACGTGCTCACCGAGAAACAGAAACTCTATGCTGCCACCGACGCATGGGCTTGCCTGCGACTCTACGAGGAACTGTCGTGGCTGAAACAAACTGGAGAATGGAAACTACTGGAACATGAAGAACCTGTATCTACTGAAAAATAAGGAGGAAAGCCTCCGTCGCTTCCATCCGTGGGTGTTCTCGGGTGCCGTCGGGCGCATCGAGGGCAAGCCGCAGGAGGGAGAGCGAGTGCGTGTGCTGACGGCTCAGGGCGAGTTCATAGCCATCGGACATTGGCAGATAGGCAGCATTGCCGTACGTGTACTCACATTCGAGGATGAGCCCATCGACCACTCGTTCTGGGTGCGACGCCTGCGTTCGGCACTGGATGTGCGACACACCATAGGACTGGCCGGAAATCCCAAGAACGACACCTACCGACTGGTGCACGGCGAGGGGGATTCACTGCCCGGACTGGTCATCGACATGTACGGACAGACGGCTGTCATGCAGGCCCATAGCGTAGGCATGCACGTCGACCGCATGGACATTGCAAAGGCACTGAAGGAGGTGATGGGCGATGCCCTGCAGAACATCTATTACAAGAGCGAGACCACGCTCCCGTTCAAGGCTGAACTGGGACAGGAAAACGGGTTCCTGTTGGGCAGCACACCGGAGAACATAGCCATGGAGAATGGACTGAGATTCCACATCGACTGGCTAAAGGGTCAGAAGACGGGATTCTTTGTGGACCAACGAGATAACCGCTCTTTGGTGGAGCAATACTCTAAGGGCCGTCGCGTATTGAACATGTTCTGCTACACAGGCGGATTCAGCGTCTATGCCCTACGTGGCGGAGCAGAATTGGTGCACTCCGTCGACAGCAGTCAGAAGGCTGTTGACTTGGTGAACGACAACGTGGAACTGAACTTCCCAGGCGACAAGCGCCACCAGGCCTTTGCCGAGGATGCCTTCAAGTTTTTGGATTCAATTAATGAAGAATTAAGAGTTAAGAATGAAGAATTAAGCAGTGCGCAGACTCTCCCCCTAAAGGGGACTGAAGGGGCTTACGACCTTGTCATTCTCGACCCGCCGGCTTTTGCCAAGCATCGCGATGCTGTTCGCCACGCCATCAAAGGATACACGAAACTGAACGCACGAGCGATGGAGAAGATGCCCTCGGGCAGCATTCTCTTCACCTTTTCCTGTTCGCAGGCCATCTCGAAGGAGCAGTTCCGCATGGCTGTCTTCACGGCTGCCACATTGGCCCATCGCCATGTGCGCATCCTGCACCAACTGCACCAGCCTGCCGACCACCCCGTGAACATCTATCACCCCGAAGGGGAGTACCTGAAGGGGCTCGTTTTGTACGTTGAATAAACCTTAAATTCTTAAATATATGAACATCAAGATTCGCCTTACCATTTTCTTCTTCCTGGAGTTTGCAGTCTGGGGAGCTTACCTTATCTCTATGGGCCTCTACCTTGCCAGCGAGGGACTGGGCTCGAACATCGGTTGGTTCTATTCGGTGCAAGGCTTCGTCAGCTTGTGCATGCCGGCTCTTATGGGCATCGTTGCCGACAAGTGGATTCAGGCACAGCGTCTGTTGAGCCTGTGTCATGCCTTGGCGGGTGTATTCATGATTGGTGCCTGCATGTATGGCATATCGGCTGCGGGTAACGTACACTTTGCCACGCTCTTCACGCTCTACACACTGAGCGTTGCCTTCTTCATGCCCACCATTGCACTGACCAACTCGGTGGCTTACAACGCATTGGAGAAGGAGGGACTGGACACTGTGAAGGCATTCCCGCCCATTCGCGTGTGGGGCACAGTGGGTTTCATCTGCTCCATGTGGGCCGTGAATCTGCTGGGCATCAAGTCCACCCCTTACCAGTTTGCCTTGTCGGGTGGGCTGAGTCTGCTGATGGCAGCATATTCGCTCACGATGCCCGTCTGTCCCACAAACCAGGCGAAGGAGAAGAAATCGCTGGTGGAGGCCCTCGGACTTCGTGCCTTCACGCTGTTCAAGGACTATCGCATGGCCGTCTTCTTCATCTTCTCGATGCTGTTGGGTTCGTGCCTGCAGATTACAAACGGCTATGCCACCTCGTATCTGGAAGCATGGGGCGCCATGCCTGAGTATGCCGACTCATTGATGGTGAAGTACAGCGTCATCATTACCAGCATTTCCCAGATGAGCGAGACCCTCTGCATCCTGCTCATTCCGTTCTGCCTCAGTCGTTTCGGCATCAAGAAGGTGATGCTCATGGCCATGATGGCATGGGTGTTCCGCTTCGGATTCTTCGCCATCGGCAATCCAGGAACAGGGTTCGTGTTCATCATCCTCTCGATGATTGTCTATGGTGTGGCCTTCGACTTCTTCAATATCTCCGGCTCGCTGTTCGTGGACAAAGAAACCGACCTCACCATTCGCAATTCGGCCCAGGGCCTGTTCATGATGATGACGAATGGTTTTGGTGCCACTGTGGGTATGCTCACGGCTCAGATGGTGGTCAATCACTATGTGTTCAACCTGCCCGAGGGAACCGATCCGCTGCCCGGTTGGCAGACCTGCTGGTGGATATTCGCTGGCTATGCCCTCGTGGTTGCCATCCTGTTCGCCATCCTGTTCCAGTATAAACATGAAATGAAGAAGGATTGAAGGATTGTATTGAAGATTAGGGATTAGAGATTGGGATGAAAGAGGAACGCTACTTTTACCAGCCAGACATCGCGTTGGGTGAACTCACGAAGGAGGACACCCAGCATGCTGTTCGTGTCCTGCGCATGACGGAGGGCGACGAGTTGTGGCTCATGGATGGGAAGGGCGTGTTCTACAAAGCGGAAATTACCGTTGCATCGAACCACCGGTGTGCCTACCGCATACTGGAGACACTGCCTCAGGAACCTGCCTGGAACGGACATCTGCATCTGGCAATGGCACCCACGAAACTGAACGATCGCACGGAATGGTTCGCGGAAAAGGCTACGGAGATTGGAGTGGACGAGATGTCGTTCCTCGATTGCCAGTTCTCCGAACGCCGAATGTTGAAGACGGAACGCATAGACAAGATTGTCATCTCGGCCATGAAACAGAGCCGCAAGGCATGGAAACCGGTGGTGAACGAGATGCAAAGCTTCAAGTCGTTCGTAGAGACGGAGCGCAGCGGGCAGAAGTTCATCTGCCATTGTCACGAAGATGCAGATGAAAATGGCCTGAGGCCACAGGTCAAACCATTCCTGTTCGACGTGTTAAAGGCAGAAGACGCAACGGTGCTCATTGGTCCCGAAGGCGATTTCTCGCCAGAGGAAGTGCGCCTGGCGGAGACCCGTGGCTACAAGGCTGTCTCGCTGGGGCGCAGTCGGTTGCGCACGGAAACGGCAGCCCTCGTTGCGGTGCATCTGATGCAGATTAAATCAAGAATCTAAAATTGGGAAAAGTGAAGAAGTTTGCAATCAAAGCAGTCCTGATAGTGGCTCTTATCGCAGCTGGCGTAGCCACTTGGCTATGGATGAAACCAGGGAACGACAATATGGCATCGTCGCTGCCCAAGGATGCGACCCTGATAATGCGCATCAACACCAAGCAGGCCCTGACCGACTATGGCATCACGTGGAAGGAGATGACAAAGGCTGTGCTCAAAGGCCAAAACGATACGGGCATCGACCCTCAACGTACGGGCTATTTCTTTGCCTGGAATAGTTATCTGGGTGCCGTGCTGCCACTGAAGGACGATGACGACTTCGAAAAATATCTCCTGGAGAACCACCACACCACTCAGGAACAGCGCGGCATCAAGTGGAGCGTTATCGACGGCCGTCTGCTGGTGGGATATACCGACGACAGGGCTGTTGCCATGGGGCCTGCCATGGGGGCCGAGTTGGACAATCTGCGTAACACTGTTGCCCAGTTGCTGAACCAGAGCGATAAGGAAAGCGGCAGTCAGAGTCCGCTCTTTGCCCGACTGCAGGAACGCACGGAACCTATTGCCCTTGCCACCGATCTGCAAAACCTGACAGCTATACCCGTGGTCGGCGAAAAGATACAGAAGTATCTGAAACAGTCGATTGACGTTTCCGCCGGTCTTTCGGTGGGGAAAGAAAACACCACGCTGTCGATGGCCCTATCATCGGACGATGCCAAAACCAACCAACTGTTCGACGCCTTGGACGAGACGCTGCAGCCCCTCAATGGCAACCTGCTGAAGACTGCTCCCAAGCGCCAGTCTTTCCATTTAGAGATGGGCTTGCGAGGCGAACGCCTGATAGAACTCCTGCGCAGCATCCCCGAGGTGCGTGCAAAGTTGCTGATTGCCAACACCATCTTCGATGCCGACCTGATGCTGAAGAACATCGATGGAGATGTAGCCTTTTCCCTTCCTCGCATCACTCTCCTCAGCAAGCCTTCGCCCATCGTTCAGATGGAGATGAAGGATGCTTCGTTCATTGCCCACGCCGACGAATGGAACGACGAACTCAGCCAGGCGGCTGGTGTCCGTTTCCTGCCCGTCAATGCACGGCAGGGCAGGGTAGAGACCCATATCTGGAGCCCCATCTTCTATAGTGTTGACGAAAATCGACTGACACTCTCCGATTCGCAGTCGATGGCATGGACGACGACATACGTTGATTTGGGAAACGAAGAACTCGAACGCATGAAGGGCTATCGCCTATATGCTAACCTGAACTTGGGCAACATTCTGCTCTTCAAAGGATTCGTCGACCGTTCCCAGCAGGTGGTGCTGCGTGCCTCCGATGCTCGTCAGTGGCAACTCGAGTTACCCACAAGTGCAATAAATGACATCATAAAACTATTATTGAAATAAAATATATGCAAACCATTCGTCTGGAAAATACTTTCCCTGAAGTCTTTGCCAATCGCAACGACCTGACCAGCGAGGTGTGGCAACAAGACGTCACCTTCGAAAAGGGTCATCTCTATCTGGTGGAGGCCAGCAGCGGAACGGGCAAGTCATCCTTGTGCAGTTTCATCTATGGTTATCGGCAGGACTATCAGGGCATGATATCCTTCGACGGGCAGAACATCCGCAACCTGAAAGTTTCCGAATGGACACGCTTGCGTCAGCGCCACCTCTCGCTCATGTGGCAGGAACTTCGTCTCTTCCCCGAACTGACGGCCATGGAGAACGTCCTCATCAAGAACCGCCTCACGGGCTTCAAGGGCAAAAAAGAGATACGTCGGTGGTTCGAGGAACTGGGCATTGCCGATAAGGAACAGAGCCGCCTGGGCCTGATGAGTTTCGGACAGCAGCAGCGTGTGGCCATGATTCGTGCCCTGGTGCAGCCCTTCGACTTCCTGCTCGTAGACGAGCCCATCAGTCACCTCGACGACCAGAATGCACGACTGATGGCCGACATCATGATGGAGGAAGCCACCCGTCAGGGGGCAGGTGTCATCGTAACCAGTATCGGTAAACACGTGGAAATGAACTACGACCGGATTCTCAAACTTTAGTTATCAAGCCATTATTTAACTTTTTAACCTTTTAACTTTTTAACCTTTTAACTTTTTAATTTTTCAACCTTTTCATGATCTGGAAACTACTTCGTCAGCATATCTCCGCTCTGCAGTTGCTCGGCTTCTTCGTTGCCAACCTCTTTGGCATGCTCATTGTCCTACTTGCCCTGCAGTTCTATCGCGATGTCAAGCCCATCTTTTCACAGGACGACGGCATCATCAACAACGACTACCTCATCCTCTCGAAGCGCATCTCCACGATGGGGCTCACTTCCTCGTCGTTCTCTCAGCGCGAGTTGGACGACCTGCGCGAACAACCCTTCACAAAGAGCATCGGCACCTTCACCGCAAGTCAGTACAAGGTGGCCTGTTCCATGGGTATCGAAGGCGTGGCCAACTTTGGCACACAGATGTACTTCGAAAGTGTACCCGACCGCTACGTCGATACCGACCGCAGCCAGTGGCACTATGAAGAAGGCAGCGACCTGGTGCCCATCATCCTGCCGCGCAGCTACCTGGCCATCTACAACTTTGGCTTTGCACAGAGCCGTTCGCTCCCCAAGATTTCGGAGAGCGTCATTTCCATGCTCGACATGGTAGTGGTGCTTCGCGGCAACGGCAATGAGCGTCGAATGCGAGGCAAGATCGTGGGCTTCACCAACCGTCTGCAGACCATCCTTGTGCCCGAATCGTTCATGACCTGGAGCAACCGCGAGTTCGCTCCCGACAGCGACACATCCCCCACGCGTCTCATCTGTGAAGTCGGCAATCCCACCGACGACCGCATCACGAAATATGTCAACGAACATGGTCTTGAGATTGACGAGGATAAACTGAAAGCCGGCAAGACGACCTACTTCCTGAAGGTGATGAGTGGCATCGTCATGGCCATCGGATTGCTTATCAGTGTTCTATCCTTCTTCATCCTCATGCTCAGCATCTACCTTCTGGTACAAAAGAATACGCAAAAGCTGCAGAACCTCCTGCTCATCGGCTACAGCCCCCGTCGTGTGAGTCTGCCTTATCAACTGCTCACCATCGGCATGAACCTCGTGGTACTCCTGCTTGCCATAGTCCTGCTCTGGTGGGTACGTTCCTATTACATGGAGTTGCTCTGGGCCATGTTCCCCTCGATGCAAGAGTCCTCGATGATACCTGCCTACATCCTTGGCGGAGTGCTATTCCTTGCCGTCAGCATCCTCAACGCCATTGCCATCCGCCGCAAGGTGATGACCATCTGGCGTGGGTAAGAAGTTCCACAGAGAATCCCTTATTTTATCAGGTCCTTCACGACCTCACCACCAATGACCAGCCCGGCTGCAGGTGGTACGAAAGCGTTTGAGGCAGGTATGCTTCGGCGCTTTTCGTTTGTCTCCGCTTCGATGTTGGGTTCAACGGGCCGGGCAGGTATTTCTTCGCTATACACCACCTTCACGTGCCGTATGCCTTCGCGTCGCAGGGTCTGACGCATAACCTTGGCCAGAGGGTCGACACTTGTCTTTGACAGGTCGGACACATGAAAGCCACTGGGGTCCAGTTTGTTGGCTGCTCCCATGGAACAGATGATGGGGACGCACAGGCGATGGCAACGGCGCACCAGTTCCAGCTTGGCACGAACGGTGTCGATGCAGTCCACCACATAATCGAACTGTGAGAGGTCCACTTCGTCGGCATTCTCAGGCAGGTAGAACATGCGATGGGGCACGACGGTACAATCAGGGTTGATGTCTCGGATGCGGCTGGCAGCCACGTCCACTTTATATTGCCCGATGGTGGAGTGTAGTGCCACAATCTGACGGTTGAGGTTCGTTATGTTCACCTGGTCGTTGTCGAACAGTTCCAGATGGCCCACACCACTGCGTGCCAACACTTCGGTGGCATAGCCTCCCACGCCACCGATGACAAACACAGCCACACGACCATGACGAAGCCTGTCAATGGCTTCGCTGCCGAAAAGCATCCGTGTCCTACTAAATTGATCTTCCATGCTGCAAAGATACAAAACAATTGACAATAGACATTAACAATTAAGAATATTTTCGCAGTTCATCACTCGTATTTCGTAATTCACGACTTGTATTTCGTAATTCGCAACTTGTAATTCGTAATTATTTCGTATTTCGTAACTCGTAATTCGTAATTATTTCGTACCTTTGTCGGAAATATTGTAAAAGACTATGCCTAAGATATCTGTTCGTGGGCACGAGATGCCCGAGTCCCCCATACGCAAACTGGCTCCGTTGGCCTATGCCGCCAAGGATCGCGGTGTGCATGTCTATCACCTGAACATCGGTCAGCCTGACCTGCCAACACCCAAGGCGGCACTGGATGCCATACGCAACATCGACCGCAAAATACTGGAGTACTCGCCCTCGCAGGGCTACCTTAGCTATCGCAAGAAGTTGGTGGACTATTATAAGAAGTATAACATCGACGTCACGCCCGACGACATCATCATCACCTCGGGCGGTTCCGAGGCTGTACTCTTCTCGTTCCTGGCATGTCTGAACCCAGGCGATGAAATCATCGTTCCGGAACCTGCATATGCCAACTACATGGCCTTTGCCATCTCGGCAGGTGCCGTCATTCGTACCATCGCCACCACCATCGAGGAAGGTTTCTCGCTGCCCAAGGTGGAGAAGTTCGAGGAACTCATCAACGAGCGCACACGTGCCATCCTCATTTGTAACCCCAACAATCCGACAGGCTATCTGTACACACGTCGCGAGATGAACCAGATACGCGATCTCGTGAAGAAGTACGACCTCTATCTCTTCTCAGACGAAGTCTATCGCGAGTTCATCTACACGGGCTCTCCATATATTTCAGCCTGCCACCTGGAGGGCATTGAGCAGAATGTCATCCTCATCGACAGTGTGTCGAAGCGCTATTCGGAGTGTGGCATCCGCATCGGTGCCCTCGTGACGAAGAATGCTGAAGTCCGCAAGGCTGTAATGAAGTTTTGTCAGGCCCGGCTCAGCCCTCCACTCATCGGTCAGATTGCTGCCGAGGCATCGCTCGACGAGCCCGAGGAATACAGTCGCGAGGTATATGACGAATACGTGGAACGCCGCAAGTGCCTGATTGACGGGCTAAACCGCATCCCTGGCGTATACAGTCCCATACCCATGGGCGCCTTCTACACGGTGGCACGCCTGCCGGTGGACGATGCCGAGAAATTCTGTGCCTGGTGTCTGAGCGAGTTCCAGTACGAAGGTGAGACTGTGATGATGGCTCCTGCCGCTGGTTTCTACACTACGCCTGGCGCGGGTCGTGACCAGGTTCGTCTGGCCTATGTCCTGAAGAAGAGAGACCTCAATCGTGCATTGTTCGTCCTGCAAAAGGCACTCGAGGCCTATCCTGGACGGCGCGATTAACCACTCACCCCTAAACCGTAAACATTGAATTTCGAACTATTCCTTGCCCGTAGGCTTTACAACCAAGGCGGAGAGCGCCGTCGCGCTTCCCGTTCTGCTATTGTAATTGCTACGGCAGGAGTGGCACTGGGCATTGCCATCATGGTGATATCCGTGTCTGTGGTGCTGGGCTTCAAGTACGAGGTACAGCGCAAGGTTACGGGCATCGGCAGCCACATCCAGGTGGTCAACTATCAGTCGCTCTACGATACGGAGTCACAACCCATTGTCATCAGCGACAAGTTGTTGCAACACATACGTCGCATACCCGGAGTGACCAGCGCGCAACGCTTTTGTACAAAGACCGGTATGCTGAAGACCGACGACTCTTTCCAGGGTGTCATGTTCAAGGGCATCGATGCCGACTACGACCTGTCGTTCCTACGAAGCAGTCTGGTGGATGGGGAGATAGTCAAACCCTTCTCGGCCACTCAGAGCACGGGCAGTCTGGTCGTTTCCCGCATGCTGGCCCAGCAGTTGCATCTCCAGGTTGGCAGCCGGGTGTATGCCTATTTCTTCGACGACAACCTGCGTGCCCGTAGGTTCACCGTTTCGGCTATCTACGAGACCAACCTGACGGAGTACGACTCACGGCTTGTGTTCTGCGACATGCACACCGTTCATCGCCTTCTGGGATATGAAGCCGACCAGTCGAGTGGGGCAGATGTCAACCTTGTGGACATGGAACATTTGCCCGCGGCTTCCGAACGTGTGATGCGTATGGTCAATCACCAGCAAGACCGCTATGGCTCGCCCTATTCTTCGCCCACCATTCGTGACCAATACTCCCACATCTTTGCCTGGCTCGACCTTCTCGACATGAATGTCATTGTTATCCTTGTCCTGATGCTTGCCGTAGCCGGGTTCACCACCATCAGTGGCCTGCTCATCATCATTCTCGAACGGACCCAGTTCATCGGTATCATGAAGGCCCTTGGTGCCGCCAATCGTCCCCTGCGCCACGTTTTCCTCTGGTATGCCCTGATGCTTGTTGGTCGCGGTCTGGTTGTCGGCAATGTGCTTGGCATTGCTTTTTGCCTGTTACAGCAACATCTGGGACTGATTCACTTGGATGCCGCCACATACTACGTAGACAGTGTCCCCGTTCTCCTTTCGTGGCCTTGGGTCATTGCCATCAATGTCATCACCCTGCTGCTTTCCACCCTTGCGCTCCTCCTGCCCACACTCTTGGTCAGCCGCATTCGTCCGGCTCGCGCCATACGTTGGGAATAAAGGGAATAGCCCAGAGGCAGAGGGCGCACTTGCTGCTTGTTATCTTCAAGCAGTCAAATATATACTAATAGAGAAGAGGAAGCCCATCGCTTCCTCTTCTTTTTTCAGGGTGCCTAGTCGGACTCGAACCGACGACATTCAGAACCACAATCTGACGCTCTAACCAACTGAACTATAGGCACCATGTAAGGGGTGTCCCCTCATTTGCGAGTGCAAAGATATAACAAATCTTTGACATAGCCAAATCTTTGTGCACCTTTTTACTTATAAAATTCCTTTTTTGCTGCCGAAAGGGTGTTAAGCATGAGCATACAGATGGTCATGGGACCTACACCGCCGGGTACGGGAGTGATGAACGAGCATCGGGGAGCGACCTCATCGAAGCGGACATCGCCTGACAGGCGGAAGCCGGACTTGCGGGTTGGGTCGGGAACGCGGGTGGTGCCAACGTCGATGACTGCGGCGCCTTCCTTCACCATGTCCGCCGTGACGAAACCGGGCTGTCCAATGGCAGCTATCAGTATGTCGGCCTTCCGACATTCCTCAACGAGCGTTTCGCTGCGGCTGTGACATACGGTAACTGTGGAGTCGCCCCACTGCTTCTGCATCATCAGTTGTGCCATGGGCTTGCCCACGATGTTCGAGCGGCCCAGGATGACGCACTTCTTTCCTCGTGTGGGCACATTGTAGCGCTTCAGCAGGGTGAGGATGCCCAGCGGCGTGGCAGAGATGAAGCAGGGAAGTCCGATGGCCATGCGTCCCACGTTGATGGGGTGGAATCCATCGACATCCTTGCGGTAGTCGATGGCTTCGATGACACGCTGCTCGTTTATATGGCGGGGTAGGGGAAGCTGCACGATGAAGCCGTCGATGTCAGGGTTCTCGTTCAACTGCGTCACACAGGCCAGGAGCTCATCCTCCGTGATGTCGTCCTCGAAGCGGAGCAGAGTGCTTTCGAAGCCACAAGCCTCACAGGCCAGCACTTTATTCTTAACGTACGTCTCGCTGCCACCGTCGTGACCTACGAGTATAGCTGCCAAGTGCGGACGCTTGCCCCCACGTGCAACTATCTCTTCTACTTCCTGCTTGATTTCGGCTTTTATCGTGGCAGCCGTAGCCTTTCCGTCAACTAATGTATAATTCATAATTTACAATTCACAATGCATAATTGGGCTGCGCATGAATCTCTAATCCATTATCTTTTCGGCATCGGAGGCATGTTGCGCATCATGCCTTTCATGTTGGCACCAGTGACCATCTTCATCATCTTGCGCGTCTGGTCGAACTGCTTGATCAGCCGATTCACCTCCTGGATGTTCGTACCGCTACCTTTGGCAATGCGGGTGCGACGGCTGGTGTTCAGCAGGCTGGGATTTTCCCGTTCCTTGGGAGTCATGCTGAGGATGATGGCCTCGATGCTCTTGAAGGCGTTGTCGTCGATGTCTATGTCCTTCAGCGCCTTGCCCACACCGGGAATCATAGAGGCAAGGTCCTTGATGTTACCCATCTTCTTGATTTGCTGTATCTGGGCATAGAAGTCGTTGAAGTCGAACTGGTTCTTTCGGATGCGCTGTTCCAGGCGACGGGCCTCTTTTTCGTCGTATTGTTCCTGTGCCTTCTCCACCAGGCTGACGATGTCGCCCATGCCCAGTATGCGGTATGCCATACGTGCAGGGTGGAATGGACTGATGGCCTCCATCTTCTCGCCTGTACCCACGAACTTGATAGGTTTGTCGACAACGGAACGGATGGAGAGGGCTGCACCACCACGGGTGTCGCCATCGAGCTTGGTCAGTACAACGCCTGTGTAGTCGAGCCGGTCGTTGAATTCCTTGGCTGTGTTCACGGCATCCTGACCCGTCATGGCATCCACGACGAAGAGAATCTCGTGGGGATGGATGGCATCGCGGATGTCGGTGATTTGCTGCATCAGTTCCTCGTCGATAGCCAGACGACCAGCCGTGTCGACGATGACCACATCGTTAGCCTTCTGACGTGCCTCGTTGATGGCATGCAGGGCAACCTCCACGGGATTGGTGGCACCGAGTTCCATGTAGACGGGAACGTCTATTTGCTCGCCCAACACACGCAACTGCTCCATAGCAGCGGGGCGGAAGGTGTCGCAGGCAGCCAGCAGAGGCTTCTTGAACTGTTTCTCTTTCAGCATCTTGGCCAACTTGCCCGAGAACGTCGTCTTACCCGAACCGTTGAGACCCGCCATCAAGATGATGCTGGGGTCGCCTGTCCGGCCGGGCAGGTTCAGTTCGGCAGTCTCGCCACCCATCAACAGGGCCAGTTCGTCGTGCACAATCTTCACCATCAGCTGGCTGGGCTTCACAGCCGTCAGCACGTTCTGTCCCAGCGCCTTCTGCTTCACAGTGTCGGTAAACGTCTTGGCCACCTTATAGTTGACGTCGGCATCGAGCAGCGCGCGGCGCACGTCCTTCAGCGTTTCGGCCACATTAATCTCGGTGATGCGGCCTTCACCCTTCAGTATCTTAAAAGACCTTTCAAGTCTTTCGCTTAGGTTCTCAAACATAGAATCAATTTACTATTTGACGAATTACAATTTACTATTTATATACAATTGAGATTATCGACAATTGTATGTGTTCACATATTTTGCGCGTGCAAAGATACAAATAAGTAAGGGAAATACCAAACTTGTTCGGGTATTTCCGTAACCGAACGCTTAAAAAGCTATGCATGCGTAGGTAACAAGGCAAGAACGTGAGCATCTGTAATCATCGAATGACATGATGGGCCGGCGGTTTTGATGTGTTACGATGGTTCCGTCAATACCTTGACGGAGGTACCTTCAATACCTTGACGGCAGTACCGTCAATATGTTGACGGAAGTACCGTCAAGGTATTGACGTTTTTTTGACGGTGATGATAAAAAAAGCCCTGCAACTCGATGCTGCAGGGCCTTCTTAGTGTGCTTATGCTTAGTTTAGAAGCGGAAACCAACGGTGGCCACAAAGCTGCGGTTCTTCATCTTTGGCAGGGCATAACCACTGGCAACCTTGAAGGCTGTACGGTAGTCGTCGGTGTACATGTCCGTGATGCCCCAGTCGTAGCCGATGGTCAGCGAATACATTTGCTTGTACTCAGCACCTACGCGGAAGCCCATGCCGCAGTCGAAGCGCTGTATGCCCTTCATGTTTCCAAAGTCGTAGTGCTTGCCGAAGAACATATATGACTGGTCGGCCAGGTCTTCGTATTTCAGCTTACCCTTACCCGTTACACCTATTGCAAAGTAAGGACCAACCTCACCATAGACGCCGAGCATGTCGCTGAAGTTATAGCGATAGCCCACGCGGATGGGGATTTCAAGGTAGTGAGACTGAACCTTGAAGGTCTCATCCGTGTTCAGTCCGGGGTTGAAATAAGTGTTACGAGCACCTCTGTGAGCCCAGTCGACACCTGCGGTGAGGTAGGTACCATAGGCGCTGGGAAGCACGTAATCCATCTTAATACCAAAGGTTACACCCATCTTGGGGTCGAGACCCGTTCCTTTCAGGTTGCTGACAGTCATACCTGCAAATCCCACCCAAGAGATTCCGCTCTCGGGCACATTGTCCAATGCCATAGCGTTGCCTGTGAACAGGACAGCCAAGGCGATAGTCAAGAATTTCTTCATCTTTCTATTTTACTTATTTATTAATATTAGGTTTTTACTTTTCTTTCTTTTCGCATCCAATCATGCACCAGATGCAAGCGGCACAGATGGCACCTACGAAGGGACCAACGATGAACACCCACAGTTCCTGCAAGGCCTGACCACCCTCGAACAGGGCGGGACCGATGGAACGGGCAGGGTTGACACTGGTGCCCGTGAAGTGGATGCCTACGAGGTGGATGAGTATGAGGCTCAGACCAATAGCCAGGCCGGCAAAATTGCCTGCACCCTTCTTCTCATCGGTAGAACCCAGCACTACGAGCACAAACAGGGCAGTGAGGACTACTTCGACAAGCAGGCCATTGCAAACACCATACGAGCAGGCATTGGCACCCGTCGATGTGGTGATGACAGCCTCTGCGCCGGCTGTGCTGACAACAGCATAGAGCAGGGCAGCAGCCAGGATGGCACCAATCACCTGGAACACCATGTAGCCACAGGCATCCTTGGCGCTGATGCGCTTCGTCAGGAGGCAACCCAGCGTGATGGCCGGATTGATGTGACAACCACTGATGCCGCCAATGGCGTATGCCATAGCCACAACAGAAAGACCAAAGGCAACGGCGGTGCCCACGATGGAGGCCGTATCACTGCCACAACCCAAAGCTACGGCT
Source organism: uncultured Bacteroidales bacterium (assembly GCA_902783655.1). Lineage (GTDB taxonomy): Bacteria > Bacteroidota > Bacteroidia > Bacteroidales > Bacteroidaceae > Physcousia. The sequence goes on along the minus strand of CACZRZ010000220.1, from coordinate 737 downwards.
GTGCCGCAACCCAAAAACGTAAGTACGAATGTACCCACCATTTCAGCTAAATACTTTTTCATGGTTCTGTGTTTTATGTGTTTGGAGTTAATGAGATGTCAAAAGCAGATTATTTCTTAGCCAACAGATCGCGAATCTCGGTCAGCAGTTCCTCCTGCGTAGGTCCGGCAGGTGCAGCAGGCTCCTCGGGCTTGGGCTCTTCCTTCTTTGCGGTCAGCTTCGTGATGCCCTTAATCATCAGGAATACGCAGAAGGCAACAATCAGGAAGTCGATGATGTTCTGTATGAACTGGCCATACTTCAGTACGGCAGCATCCTCGCCTTCGCCAATTTTTGCCACCAGTGTCGTGAAGTCGACATTGCCCGTAAGCATGCCAATGGCAGGCATCAGGACATCGTCCACCAACGACGAAACAATTTTACCAAAGGCACCGCCGATGATGACACCGACTGCCATGTCCATTACGTTGCCACGCATGGCGAAATCCTTAAACTCTTGAATAAACTTTGCCATAGTTTTAATAAATTAGAAAATAATTAATGTTTCATAGTGCAAAGATAAAAAGAATTTTGTATATTTGCATCGCATTTCGAGAAAAATGTTAAAGAAAGTTACACATTTATTTAATTAACCTATTAAAATAACAAAGAAATGGCAAACGTAAAAGTAGCTATTAACGGCTTTGGCCGTATCGGTCGCCTCGCTTTCCGTCAGATGTTCGAGGCTGAAGGTTATG
>CACZRZ010000219.1 GCA_902783655.1 uncultured Bacteroidales bacterium | reverse complement strand
TGGTGTAGAGGCTGGCCAAACTGTTGAGTTTGAGAGAGTGTTGTTGGTAGACAACGACGGTGCCATCACCGTAGGTGCTCCCGCCATCGAGGGTGCCAAGGTTGTAGCCGAGGTAGTTAGTCCCCTGGTTAAGGGTGACAAGGTGCTCGTCTTCCACAAGAAGCGTCGCAAGGGCTATCGTAAGCTCAACGGTCATCGTCAGCAGTTCACTGAGTTGACTATCAAAGAAGTTATTGCTTAACAATTAATTAGGAGGACAAACGTATGGCACATAAAAAAGGTGTAGGTAGTTCTAAGAACGGCCGCGAGAGCGCTGCCCAAAGATTAGGTGTTAAGATTTTCGGTGGTGAGAAGTGCATCGCCGGCAACGTTATCGTTCGCCAGCGTGGTACACGCCACTATGCAGGCGAAGGTGTGGCTATGGGTAAGGACAATACCCTGTATGCCCTGAAGGACGGAATCGTTACGTTCAAGAAGGGTCGCCGCGACCGCTCCACCGTGAGCGTTATGCCTGAAGCGTAATATCCTAATGAGCGATTTGGGATAAAGATAACACACTCAGAACAAAAGAAATCCTCTCCAGCACTTGGAGGGGATTTCTTTTTTTTGTAACTTCGTAGCGTCATTTTATGTTTAACCCTTAAAAATGTATGCTATGAACTACAAAATTGTTGATGTTGAAGGCATTGGTGCCGTGTATGCCGAGAAACTGATTGCCGCAGGTGTGGAGAGCACCGACGCCCTGCTGGAGAAGTGTGCAAAACCCGCTGGTCGTGCTGCTTTGGCAGAGGCCACAGGTATCTCTCCCAAACTCATCCTGACATGGACCAACCACTGCGACCTGATGCGTATCAACGGCGTAGGCCCTCAGTTCTCTGAACTGCTGGAAGCTGCCGGTGTGGACACCGTGAAGGAACTGAAGCACCGCGTACCTGCCAACCTGCAGGCTAAGCTGGAGGAAATCAACGAACAGAAGAAACTGGTTCGTCGTGTTCCTGCCGTCAGCGAGGTGGAGAAGATGGTGGAGCAGGCCAAGGAACTGCCTGCCGTGATGGAATACTAAACATCTAACCAAGAGAAGGGCACTTCGCAGAGGTGCCCTTCTACAATATCACATTCGTTGCATGATAAAAGATTACCTTTCCTGGAGACGCGTTTCTGATGTCCTCCTCTTCTTGATTCTTCCACTGATTTCCCTCCATGCCCAGCAATTGGCATTCCCCGGGGCAGAGGGCTTTGGCGCATACGCTACAGGCGGACGAAGTGGAACTGTTGTCCATGTCACCAACCTGAATGCAGAAGGTTCGGGTTCTTTGGCCGATGCCGTCAGTAAGTCGGGGCGCATTGTGGTCTTCGACGTAGGCGGAGTGATAGACATCACCAACAAGGCCATAACGATTGCCAGCAATGTCACCATTGCCGGACAAACAGCTCCAGGTGAGGGTATAACTGTCTATGGCGGACGTGTCATAGCCTCGGGAAACTCCAATATCATCATACGCTACCTGCGCATGCGAGGCGGGAAGAGTGTGAACCAAAGTAAATGTACGCTGACCCTGGACAACTGCACCAACGTCATCCTGGACCATTGCAGCATCTCGTGGGGACCTTGGGACGATGTCCACATCAAGGATGCCAACAACATCACGTGGCAGAACTGCATCATCTCCGAAGGTATCGAGCCCCAGCGCTTCGGCAGCATCACCGACGGTACACGCAACTGGACCGTCAGTCATTGCCTGTGGATAGACAACAAGAGCCGTAACCCCAAGATGAAGTGCTACCTGCAGTATTACAACAACGTCGTCTATAACTATTCGATGGGTATCATCGGAGGACATTCGGCAGCCGACAACTACCAGGATGTGATGAACAACTACTTCATTGCCGGTCCGAGCACGACAGGAGACAAGTACTTCGACGACTGGACAGAGACCGACCACCTGTATAGCACAGGCAACTACTACGACGGCAACAAAGACGGCAAACTGAACGGCAGACTTATCACCGACTACAACAACGCCACCCCTGTGAGCAGTCCTACGCTCAAGTGCCCCGGACCCATGAACCTGCAGACTGCCAGCGAGGCTTATGCGGAAATCGTGGATCACGTGGGAGCCTCTCGTGTAAGAGACATACATGACCGCCGACTCATCACCCAACTGACATCGTTAGGTACAAAAGGAGCCTTCATCACCAACGAAGAAGATGTGGGTGGCATAGGTACCGTTGCTGGTGGTAATCCCATCGTGGACAGTGACCGGGACGGTATGAGTGACGAATGGGAAATAGAGAATGGACTTGACCCCAAAAAGAACGATGCCAAGGGAACCACCCTGGGTGGGGGATATATCAATATCGAGCACTACATCAACAGTCTGGCTCAGAAAAGTTCCTTCATCATGTACCCCACGGATGTCACGGCAAGACTCACGACTCCTACAACGGCCAGAATCACGTGGGTGAACAACGAAACAGAGTTCGTGGCCACCGTCTTAGAGATGTCGGAAGACGGTAAGGACTTCACGGAAATACAGCGGCTGCGTCCCAGCTACGCCGCTGCTACGGTGCGTAACCTGACGGAAGGAAAACTCTATCTCTTCCGACTCAAGACCATAACGGAGGAAGGTGAGTCGGGCTATTCTGCCGTAGTGGCAGTGAACGACGAATATATGCGTCCGGGCGGGGGCACTCCAGCCGGAACTTCCACCTTCGTCCCGAAGGAGGGTAAGTACTACCGTATCCTCAACTATGCCACCGTTCCCTTCAATTCCGGTACTACCATTGCCGGCAATCCCAAGTATCTCTGTTTCAACAATGACGGTACGTTAGGCAGTACCGAGGAATACCAATGGGACAACACTGCACTGATGTGGGACATTCAACCCTACGGCGAAGGTTACTCCTTCCGCCATGTGGCAACGGGTAAGTACATTGCTGCCGTCAACCGCACCATATCCTCAGCGGAGCGCATCGGCACCTCCAATACGGCGGCTGCGCTTACCATCACTTATACGGGTAACCAGTCGCCTGCGCAGTCCGGACTTACAACAGCGGTATCCATGTACCGCATCAACAGTCCCTCGAACGGCAATATGCAGATTCGGGCACGTAACTTTCCCAACGACTGGTTCTGGGGTTCCGGTACCCTCGACCGTTCTGACATGATATTCACCTTCACGGAAGCCGACATTGCCCAGGTCACACCTGTCAATGCCGTCATTTCCATCCCTGCCACGAATGCCTACTACGACCTGCAGGGGCATCGTCTTTCGGCGCCTCCCGTTCGTGGTATCTATCTCCAGCGTACCACTACGCCCGGTGGAAACATCGTGACGCGCAAGTTGGTGCGATAGGAACTTTGAAGATTGAAGATTGAAGATTGAAGATTCTTGCTCCCCTGCGCTACGCAAGCGTCACCCTACGGGATGCCGAGCGGAAGATTAGGCTGCGCGCGGTGAAGATTGAAGATTGAAGATTGAAAATTGAAAATTAAGGCTGGCGCGTTGAGATATTTTTTAGCCCGAAGGGCGGGGTTTTTGCTTTTACTGATTTCATAGCATGAAATGCGACGGTTGAGATTGATGCTGAATGACGTAAACTTGTTTACAGGCAGGCAGCAGCAATATCAAACGGTAATCTTGAAAAGATTGAAATCAGTAAAAGG
>CACZRZ010000218.1 GCA_902783655.1 uncultured Bacteroidales bacterium | reverse complement strand
TTGAGGTCCAACGACGCGTCGATCATGCTCCAACGACACGTCGATTAAGCTCCATCGACGCGTCGATGGAATCCCGACCATGCAACGTGCGTGCGTGTACGCGCGTTCCTTATAGTAATATTATGTTACAGGACTACTGCCGTACCGCTGGTGGCAACCATGAGCATGGAACTGTTGGAACCGATGGTCTCGTAGTCGATGTCGATGCCCACGATGGCGTTGGCACCCAGAGTCTGGGCACGCTGTATCATTTCCTGGATGGCAGAATCCTTAGCTTCGTTGAGTACTTTCTCGTACGAACCGCTGCGTCCGCCGAAGAAGTCGGTGAGACCAGCCATGAAGTCCTTAAGCACATTGGCACCAATAATGACTTCGCCTGTCACCACGCCCTTGTATTCGCGGATAGCGTGGCCTTCGATTGTGGGAGTTGTTGAAAGAATCATAGTTTCAGGTGTTTATAGGTTTCTTATTGCGTTTTGCAGTTCTTCCAGAAAGCGGGCGGCATGGGCACCGTCCATCTGGGTGTGATGAAACTGAAAGGAGACGGTCAGTTTGGTCTTGAACAATCCTTTGCGATACTTGCCCCAAATGAGAAACGGATTGTTGAAGATACCGCTGTACATGCCGACAGCTCCGTCGATGTCGTATTCCGCCAAAGCCGACGTTCCGATGACCATGCTGTCCGTAAGGTCGTGGTTGGTGCAGCTCTCCGCCACTTGCCTTGTGAGCCGCAGATATTGCTCGTTGAACAGGGAGAGGTTGTCTGTGAACGGGATGTCGCACGAACTGACCTCGCCCTCGCGATTGGCGACGATGGTGTTCACCGCCAGGCTGTCGTATTGCATCAGCTTCCCGCCTTCGGGCAGCAGGTAAAACTCCTTGATGCCGCTGGCTGCCTTGCCGATGCAGTAGCACATCAGCATGTTGAATTTTAATCCCGTCCGACGGCTGAGCTTCACCAGAGGCGACACATCGAGTGTCTTGAAGAACGTCACCATGGGCATCGGTGCCTTCATCCACATTTCAAAGGCATAGGCACGGGTGGTATCCTTGGGGTTGACTTCCTTTTTCATTTCTTATGTGGTTTTTATCACAATTCAACCACAAAGGTATGATTTGTTACTGAATCTGCAAAATTTTTTGTATCTTTGCGAATGGTTTGTTAATAGAAAAGCGAATAGATGAAACGTTTTCTACCCATAGCGACGTGGCTCGTGGCACTATTCATAGTGGCTGCGGCCCTGCTCTACTTCGAAACCGACCTGCTGTGGAAACTGCAGGAGCAGAACCTGTTTCTGGACACATGGCTGTTCTTTCGGGAACAGATGGTGGTGCCAGGCGGACTGCTGTCGTGGGCAGGCACCTGGCTGACGCAGTTTTTCTTTTATCCTTGGCTGGGTGTGCTGCTGCTGTGTGCCTGTTGGTTGCTGCTGATGTGGACAGTCAAGCGGGCATTCAAGGTGGCAGACCAGTGGTCGGCACTGATGCTGGTGCCCGTGGCTCTGCTGTTGCTCACCATCGTGGACATGGGCTACTGGGTGTATATGCTGAAACTGGCCGGGCATGCCTTTGTGGGCACACTGGGAGCGATTGCTGTGGCTGCACTCTTGTGGCTGTTCCGTGTTTTGCCTCAGCGCTTTGGGCTGCGTCTGGCATTCATCGGGGTTACTGCCCTTTTGGGCTATCCGCTTTTGGGCATCTACGGATTGGCAGCCACGTTGCTGATGGGCATCTACGTATGGCATACGGATCAGTCCTTGTGGCAGAAGATCGTTGGCACTGCATTGGCGCTGACAGGCGTTGTCTTCGTGCCTTTGCTGTGCTATCGCCATGTGTATTATCAGACCAACTTGGCCAATATATACTACGCCCGTCTGCCGCTGTTCGTTGTCTCTGAGGAACATCACGCCTACTACCTTCCTTACTATGGGCTCGCGCTGTTCTTTGTGCTGATGGTTGCCTGGGGCGAAAGGGAGTTTAAGGGATTCAGGAAGTTCAAGGGGGCGAAGAGAGGTCACATCATCGTCCAGTGTGCATTGGTGGCACTGTTGGCTTGGGGCGTGGCACACTGGTGGTTCAGAGACGAGAATTTCCACCACGAACTGAAGATGCAGCACTGCATCGAGCAAGGCGACTGGCAAGGTGTGGTCACCGAAGCTGCCCGTCAGGAGGATGAACCCACGCGGGCCATCGTGATGATGCGAAACCTGGCCCTGAGCCGACTGGGCAGGCAGGGCGACGACATGTATCTCTTCAAGAACGGTTCGAAGCACTACGAGGCCCCCTTCGGCATGCGACTGATGCTCTGTGTGGGACCGCTGATTTATTATCACTATGGAATGCTCAACTACAGCGCACGGCTCTGCACGGAGATGGGTGTGGAATTCGGGTGGCATGTGAGCAACCTGAAATGTCTGGCAAAGTGTTCCATACTGAACAAGGAAGAGATGCCTGCACGAAAATATCTGGGACTCTTGCGGCACACCACCTTCTATGGCGACTGGGCCGACAGGGCAAGCGAGATGGAGGAACTGAAGACGGTGCAGCGTATGATGCACTATTCCAACATGTTGGGCGACGACCAGGGCAATATCGAACGCTTCCTGATGAACCGCTTGGCAGAGAGTACGTACCGGGACGACGAGATGTTTCAGGAGCAGACGCTGCTGGCCACACTATGGACCAAGGATGTCAATCTCTTCTGGTATCACTTCAACGACTATACCCGCATGCACCCCAATGCTCGTATTCCCCGTTATTTCCAGGAGGCGGCCTATCTGTATGGAAAGTTGCACAATATCGAGAACATCGACCGGATGCCCTTCGACCCCAGTGTCAGGCAGTCGTTCGACAGCTTCATGCAGATGGCCAGTCAGTACAATAAGATGGAGGCGGACATTGTACGCAAGGGCATGAAGGCCTTCAGCAATACCTATTATTATGATTATTACCTGATGAGAGATTTGGCTGAATATTGACCATTGTCTCAACGCGCAGCCTAATTTTGAATTTTGAACCGTCCACCGTCTCAGAGCGCCAGCCTAATTTTGAATTTTGAATTTTGAATTTTGAAACGTCCCTTGACATGATGAGAAGAACTATATTATTTTATCTTTTTGCTCTCTTGCTTATCTCTTGCAGCACCAGCATACCTGAGAGCTACACAGAGAGTCAGGAGTTGCCCAGGATTTATCCTGATGTCATCGATGTGACCATTCCCTGTAACATAGCGCCGCTGACCTTCCAACTCGACGAGGAGGCCGACGGCATGGTGGCCCGTTATCAGGGCAACGGTGTGGAGGTGGTGTGCAAGGACAAGATGCAACCCTCGATGAGCCAATGGCGACAATTGACGGCGGAGGCGGGCGACATCGACGTGGATGTCTTCGTGAAGCATGGCGAAGTGTGGACGCATCATAAGCCATTTGCCATCCATGTCTCCCCGGACAGCATAGACCCCTATCTGAGCTACCGCCTTATTCCTCCCTCGTTTGTCAGCTACGAGGCCATGACCATCAGTCAGCGCTGTCTGGAGAACTACGACGAGAGTGTCGTCTATGACAACATCCTGTGTGGATTCGAGGTTGAGGGACAGTGCATCAACTGCCACAACTACCAGCAACGAAACCCCAGTCGCTTGCAGTTCCATGCCCGTCAGAAGTGGGGCGGCACCGTTGTTGCCTACGACGGCCACATCCGGAAGGTGAACATGCAGAACGACTCCATCCTTTCGGCCGGTGTCTATCCTGCCTGGCATCCTTGGCTGAAGCTCATCGTCTATTCGACGGACAAGACGCTCCAGAGTTTCCACACCACCGATGCCAACAAGATAGAGGTGTACGACCTGGCGAGCGACATCATTGCCTACGACATCGACAAGGGCGAGGTGACGAACCTCGAGAACGACACTACGGAACTGGAGGTGTTCCCTGCTTGGGCACCCGACGGACGGACACTCTACTATTGCAGTGCCCACTACGAGCGCCAGCATCCGGATAAGACGGATGTAGCGGAAATGGTGCGTCGCTGCAGGGAATTGAAATACAACATATACAAGAAGAGCTTCGACCCAGAGACCCTCCAGTTCGGTCCTCGCGAACTGGTGTTTGCCGCCGACTCGCTCGGCCTGAGTGCCGCCCTGCCTCGCATCAGTCCCGACGGGCGCTGGATGGTGTTCACGATGGCGGAGTTTGGTCATTTTCACATCTGGCACCACGATGCCGACCTTTGGATGATGGACCTGAAGGGAAGTGAAGAAGTGAAAAGAAGTGAAGAAGTGAAGAATGAAGAAGTGAATACTTCCTCACGGCCTATGACAGCGGTCAACAGCCCCGACACGGAGAGCTACCATACATGGTCGGGCAACGGACGCTGGTTGGTGGTGAGCAGCCGACGCGACGACGGCACCTTCACGCGTCCCTTCTTTGCCCATGTCGATGCCGACGGACGTTGCTCAAAGCCCTTCGAACTGCCGCAGGCCGACCCTGACCGCCACCGCCAGTTCCTCTATTCCTACAACGTCCCCGAGTTCATGCAGGGACCGATAGAAATCGCCCCTCAGACATTCGCAGATGTGCTGAAGGGCGATGGGGAGCCTGTGAAGTACGTTCAGAGGCTGTCGAAATAGGATGCTTTGATATTCTCCTTTACCAGATTGTCACGCGCTTTTCCTTCGGTACGAACATGGGGTCCTGTTCGGTAATGCCGAAGGCTTCGTACCATGCATCGATGTGCGGCAACTGTCCGTTGACGCGCCACTTGCCCAGCTCGTGCGGGTCGCTCTTCACGCGTTTGCGGATTTCCTCGTCGCGGATGTTCTGTCCCCAGACATTGGCGTAGGCCAGGAAGAAACGCTGTTCGGGTGTGAAGCCGTCGATGTCCTGAAGGGGATTGGCAGCCGTAGCATTCTTGAAGGCCTGGAACGAAACCATCAGACCACCGTGGTCGGCCATGTTCTCGCCCAGCGTCAGGCTGCCATTGGCATGCAGACCAGGCAGCACCTCTATGCTGTCGTGGAACTCGCGCATCACCTGGATACGTTCCGTGAAGCGCTTCGTGTCCTCGTCGCTCCACCACTGGCGCAGGTTGCCCTCCTTGTCGTACTTGGCACCCTGGTCGTCGAATCCGTGGGTCATTTCATGACCGATGACCACGCCGATGGCTCCGTAGTTGAAGGCGTCGTCGGCCGTCATGTCGAAGAAGGGCGGCTGCAGG
>CACZRZ010000217.1 GCA_902783655.1 uncultured Bacteroidales bacterium | reverse complement strand
CCGTTCGAGGAAATAAAGCTCGATGTCAAAATGGCTAATGTGACTACTCCCCTCCTTAACAGGGAGGGGGCGGGGGTGAGTCTCTCCATTCGCGATGCTGTTCGTCAGGACAATACCTTCGACTCGGGAAACATCATGACCGAGATGCTGCTGGCCTCGGAAATCAAGGGCTTCGTGCCGCAGCCCGAATGGTTCTTTGAGAAGGACGATGAAGAACATCGCCGTGCACTGGACCTGCTGATGATGACGCAGGGCTGGCGACGCTTCCGATGGCAGGACATGGCTGTGGAAGGAGCGTGGGAGATGAAGCACCCGGCAGAGCAGACTCAGGTGTTGGAAGGAAGCGTACACAATTATAATATAGACGCTGAGATTCCACCGACTTCTACTTACATGGAATATCTGAATACGGTGGACTTTGCCAGAAATCTCGAAACCACCTCCGGCACCTTAACCAAATACCGTTTCCAGAAGGGAGGTGAAGGTTACGGACTGTCCGAACAAAGTGATTTCACAGATATTAACAAGATTGGAAAAGACTTTGAATCGCAAGGCCAACGGCAAGGACGGACAGAGGACAGGGATATGGAGAGGCGGCACATACGAAGTGGTGTACGCGTACATGCAGAAGTCGTGAAGCCTGACGCACCTATGGATGCGATACGGAGCATCGTGGCAGATATGACAGCCACAGACGGAAAGTTTCGCCTCGAAATGCCACGCTACTATGGTGCCGCCGTATTTTTCCTCACTGCAAAGGACACCACACTCTGGGACAGAAAAACATCCAAACTATGGTTAAAGAAATACCGCCAGCACACATGGATTCAAGTAGAAGACGACGAAAACACACGCATACACGAAGATGCAGAATTCTACGTCCGGCTCAACTTTCCATATCCCAGATGGGTGAGACCTTACGGCTTTTACCAAATGCAGTATCTCCAGCCGACGGCCTGCGACACGTTTTTACTCCAGTCCAGCGACAAGTTACTGCATGAAATCACGGTGCGCCGACAGCGCAAGGGATTGTCGCGTCTTGACCTCGGCTATCCCGTATGTGTCGTAGATGCCTACGAGGCGGGAAACGCCGCCATGGATGCCGGACTGTTGACTGACTTATATGCGTTGAAAGCACCAAGGAACATTGAAGCCACAACGCAACAAAACACCTTAGGATTTGGAAATACGGGCGAAATCGCAAAAGCCGTCGTACGCAATTACGTCGCCGACATGGGCATGGAGCGCCGATACCCGATGGCGCTGTTCTGGGACAGTATACGCGTTGCGGGCAACGAAATAAAGAGCGAGGCATTCGTCCCGCCAAATCTGCAACGCCGATATTCTCGTCTGGAATATCTGGACAAGATATACATCTACTCTGACTATTCCCCGCGATGGGGACTCGGCAACCGACTGACACAGGCAAACCAGCCCAGCGTGGAGGTTCGGCTGACGCACTATCCCAACTGGGAGCGCCGCCTCACCTACCGCGACCGTCGGTACATCCTGCCGGGATTCGCCTATCAGGAGAACTTCTACCATCCCGACTACAAGCGCAATCCGCCCAAGGAAGGGCAGAAGGACTACCGGCGCACACTATACTGGAATCCCGACCTGCAGCTCGACGAGAACGGCGAGGCCCATGTCACGCTCTTCAACAATAGCCGAAAGACCCAAATCCAAGTCGAGGCAAACGGCATGACAAGCGAGGGCGGTTTCTTGTATAATGATAAATAGTAGACTATTGTTTGTTACAATACAGAAAACCAAAAAACAAGTGAAATGACACTCGCTGCTTTTTCGGTTCGAAAAAGTCGTAATATTATTTGGCATTTCGCTCGCTTATTCGTATCTTTAACCGTTGGTTTTAGATACTCTCGCTCGGAAATGCTCAAATAAATTTGGCATTTCGCTCGCTTATTCGTATCTTTGACCTAAAATTAATGTAAAGTATGCTAATTGTTGCTTATTTATTTGGCGGAATTGTTATTGGTGGGGTGATTGCCTACATTTTTATAGCCCGTTTAAGAACACGTATTGCTGTGCTTGAGCGTGAACTGGAGTTTGCCCAGAAATCGGGCGAGGAAAAGAATGAGGCGGGAAAGCGTTACGTTGAAGAGCTGAAGGAGCAGCAGCGCCAACAACTGATAAAAGTAGAAGAGCAATACAAGGCTTCGTTGGCCGACCTGCGCCGGCAGCACGAGGAGCAGATGCAGCAGCAGATGACCCTCATCCGGGAGCAGATGAACAGCGTGTCGGAGAAGATACTGAAGGAGCGTGCCGAACAGTTGTCTGTGACCAATAAGGAGCAACTGGCCGGCATACTTAATCCGCTGCAAACGAACATCCAGCAGATGCGCGAAGCCGTAGAGAAGAGCGACCGCGAGCATAACTCCACCATGCAGCGCCTCGATGCCACCATCAGGACAAGCATTGAGCAAAGCCGTGAGGTGGGCGAACGTGCCGATAAGTTGGCACAAGCCTTGACGGGAGAGAACAAGACTCAGGGCAACTTTGGCGAGCTGCGCCTGAAGCAACTGCTTGAAGGTATGGGACTGGAAGAGGGAGAACAGTTCGAACTCCAGGAGACAATGAAGGATCAGGACGGACACACCGTCTATGAGGAGTCGGGCCATCGTCTCATACCTGATGCCATCCTGCATTTTCCTGACCAGCGCGACGTGATTATCGACTCGAAGATGTCGTTTACGGCCTTCGAGGATTACCACAATGCTGAAACCGACGAACAGCGGCAGGATGCACTGCGCCGGCACATCGCCAGTATGCGCAGTCATGTGAACGAACTTGCAAAAAAGAACTATTCGAAATACATCAAAGAGGGACGAGCCCGAGTAGATTTTGTGCTGATGTATGTATTCTCAGAGTCGGCCCTCCAGTTGGCCCTCTCCAACGACCCCACTCTTTGGAAGGAAGCCTACGACCGAGGTGTGGTCATCAGCGGTTCGCAGAATCTGTACATGATGCTTCGTGTGCTGGAGATGACCTGGCGGCAGGTGCGCCAGGTGGAGAATCAAGCCCAAATTATGCAGTTGGCCAATCTGATGGTGGATCGTGTACAGTTGTTTGCCGAACGCATGAGCGATGTGAAGCGCCAGTTGGAACGCACCAACGAGGCATTCGAAAAAGTGGAGGCCAGCACGGCAGATTCCGGACAGAGCATCATCACCACAGCCCGGCAACTTCTGAAAATGGGAGCAACGGAGAACTCTAAGCGCAGGAAGTCGCTCAAAGAGCAGCAAAACACGCTCGATACCCCACAATTTGATGCTTCAGAGGAAAATAATTCGTGAAATTGCCCTTATTTTGACCTTAATTTAAGCTCTACATACAATTTTTAATTTTTAATTTTTAATTTTTAATTTAATTTTCGTACCTTTGCACCCAATGCCACGAGATGGCAGAAGTTTCAAACCTATTAAATAAAATTTTAACTAATGGCAACAAAAATTAGATTACAGCGCCACGGACGCAAAGGCTATGCCTTCTACAGCATCGTGATCGCTGATGTAAGAGCTCCACGTGATGGTAAGTTTACAGAGAAGATTGGTACGTACAATCCCAACACCAATCCTGCCACTGTAGATTTGAAATTCGATCGTGCCTTGTACTGGGTAGAGGTTGGTGCACAGCCCACCGATACCGTTCGCAACATCCTCAGTCGTGAAGGTGTTTACCTGATGAAGCATCTGAGGGGTGGCGTAAAGAAGGGTGCATTCGACGAAGCTGCTGCACAGGCAAAGTTCGACGCCTGGAAGGCTGACCGTCAGAAGGGCCTCGCCGCTTTCGAGTCTAAGCTTGCTGCTGACAAGCGCGCTGCTGAGAAGGCACGCCTTGAGGCAGAGAAGAAGGCCGATGCGAAGGTACAGGAGAAGGTGGCCGAGAAGAAGGCTGCCGAGGCTGCTGCTAAGGCCGAGGCCGAAGCCGCCGCTGCTACATCAGAGAACGAAGCTACAGAAGAGACCAACGCCGAGGCTACCGAGGCATAAGTTAATCAAAGAGTTAAAAATTTTATTCTAATAGATTTTTCCAAACAACAGCAGAAAGGGCTCCGCCGTGAGGCAGGGCCCTTTCATATTTCTTGTCGCTTAATGGCTTTTTTAGTAACGGTGATGATGGTGGTGATGATGACGGCGACGGCGGCCTCTGGGACGATGATACTTTCGGACGTATTCCTTCAGGAACACATAGCAAAGCAGCATGCTAGTGAGAATGAAGATCGTGGTGAGCTGTCCACCCATCACTTCAGTCAAACTGAAGTCAGCAATGGTTTCACCAAACTTGCGCATCTCAATCACGGCCAGACCATTGTTGAGGATGTGCACAATGCTCGTAAGCACGATACTGTGCGACTTCACGTACAAGATACCCAACAGCACACCTATGATGGTGGCAGCGGGAATCTGGGCAGGATTAAAATGAATGAGGCCGAACACGATGGCAGAGATGGCTATGGCCAGGCGACTGTCCATACCGTTGCGAACCAAATAGCCCAGCACGCCGGCACGGAACACCAGTTCCTCTATGATGGGGCCGATAACGGCTATGGCCAGAACACCTAACGTAGTGTTGGCCAACTCCATGAACTGCATCTGCATCAGGTCGGGCAAATTCAGTTTCTCGCTTATCAGATCTACGGCAAAAACACCTATCAGGGCACCTACGACACCCAAATGCGCATACGACCAGTTGACAAGTCGTGGGTCGATGGTCTTTCTGCGGAACATGTGCATGCGATAGAGGACGAGGGCCGTCAACAGTCCACTAATGATAATCGCCAGTGCCAACCAGTCGGAGTTGGTAACCATTGCGTCTTGGCCTTTCATGCCAAATGTTGCAAATACCACACCTGCCAGTACCTGCATGACGCAAAACAATAATACAGCCAAAACGGGCTTAATGAATATTTTCATTCTTATAATTCTAATTATTATGTGTGTAAATTACAATTTCCGGCTGCGAAGATACAAAAAAAGTCTCAACTGACAAAGTTCTTTGCCATGCTTTGCAATAATATTTCAAAAATGAATGAATTTATTTTGCTTTTTCGCACATTTTACGTTATCTTTGTACGTGTTTTAGCAGCATTTTGTGTAATGAACAAAAGGCAAATTGAACATCGAGGCGTCGTGGAAAGTATTCTGCCGCATACGATTGTCGTTTCCATTGCCCAGGAAACGGCATGTGCTGCGTGTGCTGCCGCTTCCCTCTGCCACAGTTCCGACAAGCAGGAAAAGAAGATGGAAATCGCCTGTCAGGACAGTTCATCGTACAGGGTGGGGCAGGAGGTGACCATTGTTGGTAGCATGGGACTTGGACTTCGCGCTACACTTTGGGCCTACATTATCCCCTTGGTGGTGCTCATGGCGGTGTTGATTACGGCAAGCCGTTTGACAGGTAACGAGGGACTTGGCGCCGTGATAGCCTTGCTCTCCCTATTTCCTTATTATATATTATTATTTCTCTTTCGCAACAAACTGCAGCGTCGCTTCCAGTTTCAAATCAAATCCTTAAATCCATAAATCCTAAAATCATTAAATCTTTAAATAATTAAATCAAGTTATGAATCTAATTCTTTTGGCAATTATTGCCTTGGGCGCCATCGGGCTCATTGCGGCCTTGCTACTCTACTTCGCATCGCAGAGGTTTGCGGTGCACGAGGATGAGCGTATCGGTCAGGTGAGTGCCGTCCTGCCGCAGGCCAACTGTGGCGGTTGCGGTTTCCCCGGTTGCGCTGGTTTTGCAGGTGCCTGTGTGAAGGCAGCTGATGCAGGTTCGCTCGAGGGCCTGCTGTGCCCCGTTGGCGGTCAGCCTGTCATGGAACAGGTGGCTGGAATTTTGGGTATGACAGTCGAAGCTTCGGCTCCGAAGGTGGCTGTGGTACGTTGTAACGGCTCGTGCGAGAACCGTCCCCGTCTGGTGACCTATGACGGTGCACGCAGCTGTAAGGTTGAGCAGATGATAGGTATGGGCGACACGGGTTGCTCGTATGGTTGCTACGGATGTGGCGACTGCGTATCAGTCTGTCAGTTCGGTGCCCTGAGCATCAATCCAGTAACCCTCCTGCCCGAGGTCGACGAGGAGAAGTGTACGGCGTGTGGCGCCTGTGCAAAGGCTTGTCCGCGTCAGATTATCGAGATTCGTCTGAAGGGTCCGAAGAGTCGCCGCATGGTAGTCCTGTGTAACAACAAGGACAAGGGGGCCATCGCCAACAAGTGGTGTAAGGCTTCATGTATCGGATGTGGCAAGTGTGTGAAGGCATGCGAAAAGTTCGAGGCCATTACCGTCACGAAGAACCTGGCTTACATCGATGCAGAGAAGTGCAAACTCTGCCGCAAGTGCGAAGAGGCCTGTCCGAAGGGTGCCATCCACGCCATCAACATGCCGCCGCGCAAGCCGAAGACCTCTCCCGAACCCTCGCAAGTAGGGGAGACAAAGGCTGTCCCCGCAGCCCCCAAGGTAGAAGCCCCCGCAGCTCCCTCCAGTGAAAGTTAATTTTCAATTTTCAATTTTCAACTTTCAATTCAAAAGATATGAAGACATTTAAGATAGGAGGAGTTCATCCTGAAGAGAATAAACTGTCGGCCGGCCAGCCCATTCGCGAGGCTCAGTTGCCCAAGCAGGCAGTGTTCAGTATGTTCCAACACATCGGTGCCCCTGCTAACGCTGTTGTAAAGCGTGGCGACGAAGTGAAGGTGGGTACCCTGTTGGGCGAAGCTGGTGGTTTTGTAAGTGCCCCCATCTATTCCAGCGTAAGCGGTAAGGTGAGCAAGGTAGATGTGGCCCTTGATGCCAGCGGCCTGCGTCGAATGGCTGTAACCGTGGATGTCGAAGGCGACGAATGGGAAGAGAGCATCGACCGTTCGAAAGACCTGGTGAAACTGTCCGACCGTCCCGATCTGGACGGCAAGACCATCGTGGAGAAGATTAAGACGGCCGGCATCGTCGGCATGGGTGGTGCCACGTTCCCCACACATGTCAAGCTCTGTCCCCCTCCTGGCAAGGTGGCCGAATGTGTCATTGTGAACGCCGTAGAGTGCGAGCCCTATCTGACTGCCGACCACAGTCTGATGCTGACACATCCCGATGAAATCCTTGTCGGCCTCCAGTTGGTCATGAAGGCCGTAGGCGTAAGCAAAGGATATATTGGCATAGAGAATAATAAACCCGATGCCATCGCATTACTGACGCAGAAGGCTCAAGAATATCAGGGCATCGAGGTCGTTCCCTTGAAGATGAAGTATCCGCAGGGTGGTGAGAAGCAATTGATTGACGCCGTCATCGGTCGTCAGGTGCCTGCACCCCCAGCATTGCCCATCGACACGGGAGCCATCGTGCAGAACGTGGGCACATGCTTCGCTATTTACGAGGCCGTGATGAAGAACAAGCCCCTCATCGACCGTGTCATCACCGTGACCGGCAAGAGCCTGAAGCAGCCCTCCAACCTGCTGGCCCGTCTGGGCACACCGTTCAGTCAGTTGATTGACGAGTGTGGTGGTCTGCCCGAGGATACGGGTAAGGTCATTGGCGGCGGCCCCATGATGGGTAAGGCACTGCTGAGTCTGGATGTACCCATGACGAAAGGTTCCAGCGGTCTGCTCATCATGAATGAGAAGGAAGCCAAGCGCGCCGAGGCAGAGCCTTGCATCCGTTGTGCCAAGTGTGTGGGCGCATGCCCCATGGGACTGGAACCCTACCTGCTTTCCAAGGTAAGCGAACAGCGCGACTGGGATGCTGCCGAGCAGAACGACATTGTGAGCTGCATCGAATGCGGTTCGTGCCAGTTCACCTGCCCCAGCCATCGCCCCCTGCTCGACTACATCCGCCTGGGCAAATCAACCGTAATGGGTATCATCAGAGCTCGTTCTGCAAAATAGAGACCCCTCTCCCTTACCTCCCCCGAGGGGGAGGAGTGGTTACTTAAAGATAAT
>CACZRZ010000216.1 GCA_902783655.1 uncultured Bacteroidales bacterium | reverse complement strand
GGACCACTGATGAGTTCCACGACAGCCCCTCTTCGGGCGCATTCTTCGGCCAGCGCATATCCCATCTTTCCACTCGAATAGTTGCCGATGAAGCGTACAGGGTCTATCTTCTCGTACGTAGGTCCTGCCGTCAGCATGATGCGCTGTCCCTGCAAGTCCTTTCCCGTGAAGAATTCCTCGATTTGGCGTACAATCTCTTCGGGTTCTTCCATACGGCCTTTGCCCACGAGGTGGCTGGCCAGTTCTCCGCTTTGCGGTTCGATGACAATGTTGCCCCGCTGGCGTAGAGCTTCCAGATTCTCTTGTGTTGAAGGGTGGGCAAACATGTCGAGGACCATAGCCGGAGCCACCATCACGGGAGCCTTCATGGAAAGGTAAGTGGTGATGAGCATGTTGTCGGCGATGCCGTGGGCCATCTTGCCGATGGTGGAGGCTGTGGCTGGTGCGATGAGCATGAGGTCGGCCCACAGTCCCAGGCTTACGTGGCTGTTCCACGTGCCGTCGCGCTGCGAGAAGAACTCACTTACAACGGGTTTCGAGGTTAGGGCACTCAGCGTGATGGGTGTGATGAACTCCTTGCCAGCTGGCGTTATGACCACCTGCACCTCGGCTCCGCGTTTGATGAGAGCGCGAATGATGAAGCACGCCTTGTAGGCAGCGATGCTCCCCGTGATGCCCAGGACTATCTTCTTACCTCTTAGCATATTTCAACCAAAGGCGTTGGAACGCCTGTTTCGTGTTTCGTGTAAAGTCAGCCTGCATGATCCAGCTATAGTAGCCCGAGTCGCGTGGGAAGATGTCGCTCACCTTCACGCCTTTGTATTTGCCGAAGTTCACCACTTCGTTGCCATTTTCATCCAGAATGATGCGGCCCGCAAAGTCCACAGTCGGACGGCCTGCCCGGCTTGCTTCGGCCAGTGAATCCATGTCGTTTGTCAACTGGCGTTCTGGTTCTTCCTGTCGCCCAGGTGCGTACATATCAAGCTGCGCCTTCAGTACGGCCCATGTGGCAGCAGTGTCCTGGTCGGCGAGGTGGGCCTGAAAGTCCTCTTCCATTTTTCGTCCGCAGTAAAACTTGTAGGCTGCGGCCAGGTTGCGGCGTTCCATCTTCTTAAAAATGGTACACGCGTCTATGAGGCGCGCCTGCGAGAAGTCGAAGTTGATGCCTGCACGCAGAAATTCCTCGCACAGCAGGGGGATGTCGTAGGCGTTGGAGTTGAATCCGGCAAAGTCGCATCCGGCAAACGCCTGGGCCAGCTCTGGCGCCAGTTGCTTGAAGGTGGGCGCGTCCTTCACCATATCGTCGTTGATGCCCGTCAGTTGCTGCACCTCCTGCGGAATGTGGCATTCGGGGTTGACAAACTGGTTTTTCTGCTCGTCTTCCGTTCCATCGGGACGTGCGATGATGTACGAAATCTGTATGATTCGGGCCGTGGCGATGTCCAACCCGGTTGTTTCCAGGTCGAATATCACCAACGGCCGTGTAAGGTTCAGTTTCATGGGCTTATTCGTTCAGCATCATGGGCATCAGCAGCATCAGTGTCTCTTCGTTCTCGGGTTGCTCAGCCGGAACCACTACACCTGGACGGCTGGGGTCGGCCAGCTGTATGGTCAGTGCATCGCCTTCCATGATGTTGGCAATCTCGATGAGGAAGATGCACGAGAAGCCGATGCTGATGGGATCGTTTTGGTAGTCGCACATTAGGTTCTCCTCGGCACGGGTTGCATAGTCGTTGTCCTCGCCCGTCAGCCGCATCTGGTTGTTCTCGAGGTGCAGTTTCATCAGTCCGCTCGACTGGTTGCAGAATACCGATATGCGTTTCAGGGCGCTAATCAGACTGGCGCGGTCCACGGTTGCCACATAGGGGTTGTTCGTTGGGATTACGCCGTTGTAGTTGGGATATCGACCCTCTACAAGGCGGAAGTACATGTCGAAGTCCTCGGCATGAACCAGTCCCTTCTCGTTGTCGAAGGAGATGGAGATCTGTTGGTCCTTCTGCAGCACGTTCTTCAGTATGGCTGCTACCTTCTTGGGCAAGATGAAGCTGGTCTCCAATCCGGATTTTACTTCGCGGTTGATGTAACGGACCAGTTTGCGGCCATCGGTGCCGGCAAAAGTAATGTCTTCGGGATGTACATCCATGAAAATACCCGTCATCACGATGCGAATCTCGTCGTTGGCTGTGGCAAACAGGCAGCGGTTGATGCCCGTCAGCAGGATGTTGCTACTAAGTTCCAGCTTCGTGTTCTCTTCCTTGATGGGCTGCTGGTTGGGATAGGTGGCGGCGTCGAAGGTCATCACGGAGAAAACACCCGACTGGTGCTGGCCCTGCAGTTCGTGCGACTCAGGGTTATACTCGAAGGCCAGGGGCTGTTCAGCCAGTTCCTTTATCGAGTCCATGATGGTCTTGGCAGTAATGCAGAATTCCGCATTGTTATCGCTGTCAATCAGGGGTACGGAGGTGATGAAGTATTTTTCTCCGTCACTGGCTGTGATGGTTACCTTACCATTTTTGATGTCGAAGAAGAAGCAGTCCAGGATGGGCATGCTGTTCTTGTTTGTCATTACCTTGCTGGCAGCAGCGAGACGGCCGTACAGGGCCGTGCTTGATACAATGAATTTCATACTATTGTTATAATTTAAGTTATATTCTACGCAAAGGTACAAAATAATTCACAATTCACAATTCACAATTCATAATTATTTTGTAATTTTGTGGAGAATTTCACAAACATTAAAACAACATTAAAAATATTTTATGGAAATAACAGGAAAAATTATTGCCGTATTGCCCGAACGTTCGGGCATCAGTCAGCGCAGTGGCGCAGAATGGAAGGCTGGCTCCTACGTACTGGAAACTCAGGAACAGTTTCCGAAGAAGATTTGCTTTGATGTCTTTGGTGCCGACCGCATCCAGCAGTTCAACATTCAGGTCGGTGAGATGATGACCGTATCGTTTGACATCGATGCCCACGAATATCAGGGTCGTTGGTTCAACTCAATCCGTGCTTTCCGTGTGGACCGTAACATCCAGGCGGCTCCTGTAGCAGGTGCAATGCCCGAGTCTGCCCCCCTGCCCACAACCTCAGTTCCTGGAGCTGCCCCACAGGCTCCCGTTTCGGCTCCCATGCCCGATTCGACTCCGTTTGCCGCAGAAGGTGGCGAGGATACCGACCTGCCGTTTTAAGGCGGGAGGTATCCATCTCTCCTCGTAGGCCGTCACAGCCACCGTCGTTCCTGCCGACTTTGTCTTTAGATATTGGCGAGATATTCCTCTTCGGGTATCTTACTGGATAAGATGGCATCAGCGATGGCCTTCTCCATCACAAGCGAGGCGAGCACACCGATGGTGTTGACATCCGACTGGACGTTGCCACCGCTGAGGGATATGGCATAGACGGTGTCGCCATCAGCCATTGTGAACACAGGTCGTATGCAGCGTGCCAAGCCCGTGGAGGCAATGTTTGCCACCTTCTGCAGGTCGGCCACGCTCAGGCTGGCGTTGGTGAACACGGCAGCGATGGTTGTGTTGCCCGCTATCAGGTCGGAATACTGGTTCATGAGCAGCGCCTGTTCGGCACTCACGAAGCCATTGCGGTCGGCGGTGGTCATGCCTGCGATCTTCTCGCTGTCCTGGAAAATGTCGCCCAGGGCATTCACGACGACTGCC
Organism: uncultured Bacteroidales bacterium; assembly: GCA_902783655.1. GTDB lineage: Bacteria > Bacteroidota > Bacteroidia > Bacteroidales > Bacteroidaceae > Physcousia. The sequence goes on along the minus strand of CACZRZ010000216.1, from coordinate 6,245 downwards.
ACACCCACTTCCAGCCGTCCAAGACGTGCTGCTGCATAGCCTATGCCGCTCTTCTGGGCCGAGGCCATGCCGCCTGGTTTGCCCACAGTAGCCCCCGTTCCGGCACCTACATTTCCGCTGAGTGGCGAGTTTCCGGCGATGGCATTCTGGCAAGCATTATAGCCCATTTTGCGGTCGGGTCGGACATTGCCCTTTCCGTATGACAGGTCGAAGATGCAGCTCTGGCATACGATGGGCACCAGTCCGAAGCCTGTGTCGTAGCCATGGCCATGTTCTTCCAGACAGTTTGCCACGCCGTCGGAGGCCGCCAGGCCGTAAGCCGAACCACCACTGAAAACCAGTGCGTTGAGTGGTTGCGTATTGCGCTGAGGGTCCAAAAGAGGCACCTCGCGCGATGCCGGACCTCCGCCCAGGACTACCGCTGAGGCCATAGAGGCCTTGGGGAAGAAGAACACCGTCACGCCTGTCTTGGCATCATTGTCCTGTGCATTTCCGACGCTTACTCCCTGGAGCTGGGTGAATGGCTGGGATTCCACCAGACCCTCCATCTCCTTGTACTTATCGACGCGGTTTGTCGTGTCGACTCCCAAGACCTCTTTGTTATCGTCCTTCGAACAAACTGCAAATACGCTTGTGCCGATAATAAGGATGGCGGCAAAGGCCGCATTTCTATTCCTCTTCACTTTCATTGTTAATACATCTTTTATTTTAGTTCTTTCTCTCTATTGGGGTTTAGACGACGCAGTCTGGATGCAATATGTCGTGTGTCGTTGGCCACCGACTCCGGTGACATTGTGCTCCGACTTGTAAGTCGCTGCCCATTTTCATTCCGACAATGCAAAGGTACGGAAAAAACCGGAAGTGGCAAAATATACGGTCCCCTCGGGAGTAAAATAAATACGATTTTTGTGAAAGTCCTAAATGAATTGGTATGGCTGTAGTTATGCATCACTGGCATATTAGGTGAGAAGTACCATGTCGTGCGGGTTCTTTTGTAATTTGATTTTTCCCGTTTATTCGTATTTTTGCAGTACATTCCAACAATTGATAACAAAAAAACATTCAGATGTTTGTCTTGTTTGAAAAAAATGCGTAATATTGCAGGTGAAATCTTATGTTTAACCCATTAATGACGGAGGACAGACCATGAAAACACGTGTATTTGCCTACGACGAAACTTACGAGTTGGATAATGTGTACAACTGTGAGAATGACGAATTGTATGCCACTGCCGGTAGCAATGAGTCCTCGGTGTGGTACTGATTCTTAGTTGAGCGTTCTTCCTCGGGTGAAGTCTGGGATTTCCACCAACCGTCCACCTTGGTCGGCTGATTGGGCTGTGAGTTCTGTTACGCACGACCAGAGGGCTGCATCGTAGACAGAGATGTCTGGGGCTTTGCCACGCAACAAACGCCCTATGAGCCGGCGGTCCATGATGTAGTTCATCAGGTTTTCGACCCCCAGCCGGCGTCCCTCGGCAATGAGTTGGCGTGTGTCGGCATCGTGGTATGCCTCGATGGCTCTTTCAGCTTCTGCACCCTGTAGGAGGGTTTTCCCGTCCAACTGCAGCGTGGGCAAGGGATATTTTTGGGCATAGCCGCTTGTTCCACAGAGCGTTTGCAGACGGCTGTAGGGGCGCGGTGTGCGTTCGTCGAACTGTAGGAGTATGGTACGTCCGCGCAGCGTGCGCAGGAGTGTGTTGTTCACCTTGTTCAGTCCACTCATGCTGGCCAGGCTCACAAGACGGTCGCTGTGGTTGATGTCCATAATCTGGCAGATGGGCCCAAGACCGTGGGTGGGATAGGGATTGCCCATGTGGTCGAGTACGGTATATGACACCCATCCGAGGTCCGTGCGAAGGTCGTGGATATAAGCTCCTTCGCAGTGTGTGATTTCGCCGAACAGTCCGAGCCGAACCATCTGCATGATGCCCAGGTGGAAGGTGTCGTAGCAGCAGTTCTCCACCATCGTACACTGGCGATGGGTGTCCTCGGCTGTATGTACGATGTCCCAGCATTCGCTCACCGTCATGGCTGCAGGCACCTCGAGGGCTACATCCTTGCCCTGTTGCATGGCAAAGACAGCCATTCGTGCGTGGCTTGCCCAGTCGGTGCATATGTACACAAGGTCAACCTCGCTGCTCTGGCATAACAGTCGCCATTGGCTTTCACCTTGATATATGTCCACCTCTCGCTGGCCACGTTCTGCAAGCAACAGCCGGGCCTGTTCCAGCGTCTCGGATGAGAGATCGGCGAGGGCCACAATAGTCGCCTCTGGAACATGTGCATAGCGGCGCAGGGTGGCCATGCCGCGTTGCCCCAGTCCAATCAGTCCGATTCGTATCATATCCTTCATACAGTCTGCAAAGATAGTGCAAACTGAGCGAAAAACCAAAAAAGGTTTGAGTTTTTTACCGTCAAAGATGGCGAAGATGCTCTGTCTCGGCAAAAAAGAAATGGATTTCTTTGTTCAACTCCCGACTTTTCGTATCTTTGCAAAAAATTGTGTATATATGGCTGAGAACAACAATCATCTTGTGATTATGGCTGGCGGCATTGGTAGCCGTTTCTGGCCTATGAGTACGCCTGAGAGGCCGAAGCAGTTTGTGGATGTTATGGGATGTGGTCGCACGCTGATACAGTTGACAATGGACCGCTTCAGGGGAATAGTTCCTGCAGAAAACGTTTGGGTGGTGACCTCGGCGGCATACGCCGATATGGTGCACGAACAGTTGCCCGATGTGCCTGTCTCGAACATCCTGAAGGAGCCCTGCCGCAGGAATACGGCGCCCTGTGTCGCCTACGTCAGCTGGCGAATAAAAGCACAGTCGCCAAGGGCTAATGTAGTGGTGACGCCAAGTGATCATATCGTCTTGGACCAGAACGAATTCCAAAGGGTTGTTAAATCGGCGCTTTCGTTTGTCAATGAAAGCGATGCAATGGTTACATTAGGCATGAAACCCACGCGTCCTGAGACGGGTTATGGCTACATTCAGGCCGACCTGAGCAGCCCTTGTGCCCGCAACAGGGAAATCTTCCGTGTGGATCAGTTTAAGGAAAAACCCAATCTGGAGAAAGCAAAGGAATACATTGCCCAGAACAACTTCTTCTGGAACGCAGGCATATTCGTCTGGAACATCAACACCATAGTGAATGCCCTACGCATATATGCCCCCAGGATTTCATCCATCTTCGAAAGCATGCTCCCTGTCTATGGCACACAGCGTGAGCAGGCCGTCGTGAACGAACGATTTCCAGAATGTGAGAACATTTCTGTTGACTATGCCATCATGGAACGCGCCGAGGAAATCTACTGTTTCCCTGCTTCGTTTGGCTGGAGCGACCTGGGCACGTGGGGCTCGTTGCTTGAGAACTCGGAACACGACAGATTTGGCAATGCGCTGATGGGTAACGATATACGCACGTTCGACACACGCAATTGCATCGTTCACACTACCGACGAACGCCGTGTAGTCGTACAGGGCCTCGACGGATACATTGTGGCAGAGAAGGATGGCGTCCTTCTCATTTGCAAGCTGGAGAACGAACAGCAGATAAAAACGTATAGCGAAGATTAAACATAGCCCCCTTAGACCTCTTACTATGAAAAAACTGTTGTCGTTGCCACCCAACTTGGTGAGATGCTTCCACGATATAGAGTGCGTATCCCACGACGAATATTTCTGTACCAATGACCCTGTTGACAGAAAGTTAGGTTCTGGCGGCGGCACCAATTGGCTCCTGCGCGAGTGTTGGCAAAACGAGGCTCCGGAGACGGATTTCTCCTCGTGGCTGGCTCGTGAGAAACGTATCCTGATGCATGCCGGCGGGCAAAGCCGACGCTTGCCCAGCTATGCACCCAGTGGCAAGATCCTGACTCCCATCCCCATCTTCCGTTGGGCTCGTGGTCAGCGCATTTCGCAGAACCTGTTGCAGTTGCAGTTGCCTCTTTATGAGCGCATTATGCATTCTGCTCCTGAACGTCTCCACACCTTGGTGGCCAGCGGGGATGTGTTGATTCGTGCCGACAGGATTCAGTCGATACCTGATGCCGATGTCGTATGTTTTGGCATGTGGGTAGAACCATCATTGGCCAAGAATCACGGTGTCTTCATGTCGAGGCGTGAGACACCTGGTCGGCTCGACTTCATGCTCCAGAAACCCAGTGTAGAGACACTTGCCCATCTCATGCACACCCATCTCTGCCTGATGGATGTTGGGGTGTGGCTGATGAGCGACCGTGCTGTTGAGCTGCTGGTCGGTCACAGTACACGCGACGGAGAAGTGGCGGAGTACGACCTCTATAGCGAGTTCGGTTGCTGTCTGGGCGACCATCCCACGCTGACAGATGCCACTCTGGCCGGACTCAGTGTGGCCATCCTGCCCCTCGAAGGGGGACAGTTCTACCACTTCGGCACCAGTCGAGAACTGATTAGCAGCACATTGGCTATCCAGAACCTGGTTTACGACCAACGGGCCATCATGCATCTCGACGTCAAGCCACATCCCTCCATATTCATACAGAATGCACATACCGAAGTCTATCTGACAGCAGACAACCAGAACATCTGGATTGAGAACTCGCATCTTGGCAGTGGATGGAAACTGCATCAAAACCACATTGTTACAGGAGTTCCGCAAAACGATTGGCAGGTGGATTTGCCCGAAGGGCTTTGCGTTGACTTCGTTCCTGTTGGCGAGCGCGCCTATGCCCTGCGTACCTATCAGATAAACGACCGCTTCGATGGCGACCTTCAGTTCTCCCCCTTGTTCCCTGTTTCCGATGACCTGGATGTTCTTGGCCGTTTGCTTCAATATGCGACAAAGGGATGTAATGACCAGGAAGGGGCCCAGTTGTGGCAGTCCTTGCCACACCTTTCTGCCAGCCAGTTGTCCGAGAAGGCCAACCTGTCCCGTCTGCAAGCCCAACGGCTTGACTACCGGCGTGAGAATCTTTCGAAACTGGCTCGCAATCACCGCAATAGCGTCTTCTATCAGACCAATCTCGATGATATGGCCCACGAGTTTTATCAACTCCATGTGGACATGCCTGAACCGCTGCCAGACGACGAACCCTTGCTGCGCCGTATCAGCGACCAGATGTTCCGTCGCCAACTTTTGAACCTCCGTGGGCAGGACGGCAGCCAGCATGAGGCACGTGCCTTCAGTCTCCTGCGTGAGGGGCTGACGGAACGGGTTCTGCAGAATCGCCAGTCGCCTCACTTGAGCGTATGTCAAGACCAAATCGTGTGGGGCCGCAGCCCTGTTCGCATCGACCTTGCCGGCGGCTGGACAGACACTCCGCCATATTGCCTCACGGAGGGGGGACGCGTGGTGAACATCGCCATCGAACTGAACGGACAGCCTCCTCTGCAAACCTATGTCAAACCTTGTCGTGAACCTAAAATCATCCTGCGAAGCATTGATCTGGGAGCGTCTGAGGTCGTGACGACTTTCGACGACCTGGCCGATTTCGCTCGTGTGGGTTCGCCTTTCTCCATCCCCAAGGCCGCCCTGTGTCTGGCAGGTTTCCATCCTCGTTTTGCCGAAGCCCAATATTCCTCTCTCGAACATCAGTTGAAAGACTTTGGTTCGGGCATCGAACTCACGCTGCTCAGTGCCATTCCTGCAGGCAGCGGCTTGGGCACCAGCAGCATCCTGGCTGCTACGGTGCTGGGCGCAACGAGCGACTTCTGTGGGCTCGGATGGGACAAGGCTGAGATAGCCAATCGTACACTGGTCCTCGAACAATTGTTGACCACAGGCGGAGGTTGGCAAGATCAGTACGGAGGTGTACTTGGAGGTGTAAAACTGCTGTGCACACAGCCGGGCTTCGAGCAGACGCCAGAGGTGCGATGGTTGCCCGAAACACTCTTCACTGATGCTCAGTACCGTCCCCTACATCTTCTTTATTATACAGGATTAACCCGTACGGCTAAAGGCATTTTAGCCGAAATCGTACGTGGAATGTTCCTGGCCGACACCAATCGGTTGCGCTTGTTGGGCGAGATGCGCGAACATGCCATCAACCTCTACGAAGCCATACTTGGCGGTCGGTTCGAGACGTATGGGCGTCTTGTGGCAAAAACGTGGGAGCAGAACAAGGCCCTCGATGCAGGCACTTGCCCCCAACCGGTAGCAGACATCATCCGCATGATCAACGATTATTGCCTCGGTTTGAAACTTCCGGGCGCGGGTGGTGGCGGCTTCCTCTATATGGTGGCCAAGGACCCAGATGCTGCCATG
>CACZRZ010000215.1 GCA_902783655.1 uncultured Bacteroidales bacterium | reverse complement strand
GGTCAGATGTGGAAGCCAATACCCGCCAAAAGATAAAGCTTCTTCGAGTCGGGATTCGCTGTAAGGCCGACAAAGACGGGCAGATGGTATTTCTCCTTGAGCAGGAAGTCCTTGGTGGCCTTCAGCGTAATGTTGGTGACGGCAAAATGGGTGTTGCCATAGAGCGTCGTCCGCCAAGGCACCACGCCGAGGGAGGCCTGCCAGTCGAGCGTGGCAAGACGGAAGGGAGCAGACAGTTCCAGATAACTGCTGTAGGCTCGATTGCCGTTCTTGTTCAGCCCGTCGTTGCCGGAGAAGTTGGTGTACCACTTAACGGCAAGGTATTCAAAATCGTATCCGACGAAAGCCTCCCAGATGTGGGTGGTCTTGCCATTGCGGTACTGGAAGTAGTTGCCTTGTGAGAACCAATAGTCCGTGATGCCGACATTGAGTCCCTTGTAAGTATAGTCCAGCGTGAAGTCCAGCTCCTTGGTGTCGGCCCAGTTGCTGATTCCCACGTAGCCCCATGTTGACAGGCTTAGGCCCTTATAGCTGATGCCCAGCGTGGGGTGCATGCCGACATTGCCCAGGTCCTGACCACGCCAGATGTACTGGTCAACGATGTCTATGCCAATGATGGGCGTAACTTTCTCTGTATCTTGTGCGCCCGCCGTGGTCAGTCCAACCACGGACAGGGCGATAATCAATAATCGTTTCATGTTAATTCTTTAAGTTTCAATGTTTAATTATAGCACGTCTCTCCATGCTCATAAATGTCCAAGCCCTCGTCCTCGATGCGAGCCGGAACGCGCAAACCGTGGAGTTTCTTGATGCCATAGAAAAGGACGAAACCGCAGGCGGATGCCCAAAGGACGATGACGAGAATGCCAAAGCATTGAGCGCCGAAGAAGCCCCAGCCATGACCATACAAAGCACCATTGCTGGTGGAGAGCAAGCCGGTCATCAGCGTACCGATGATGCCACATACGCCATGAACGGAGGAGGCACCCACGGGGTCGTCGATATGTAGACAATGGTCGATAAACTCAATGGAATAGACGAGCATCGTGCCACAGAGAAGACCGATGACCACTGCTCCGAGAGGCGAGATAAGGTCACAGCCCGCCGTGACTCCCACCAGACCTGCCAATACACCGTTCAGGGTCAGGGAGAATGAGGGCTTGCCATACCTGAACCACGTGAGGAACATAGTAGCCACGCCACCCGCAGCCGCAGCCAGATTGGTGGTCAGGAACACATGGCTGATGGCAGTGCGGTTGACGGCTCCTGAAGCCGCAAGTTGTGAACCGGGATTGAAGCCAAACCAACCCATCCATAGGATGAATACACCTAATGCAGCAAGGGTCAGGGAATGTCCGGGAATGGCCCGGCTGCTGCCATCCTTTGCATATTTACCGCGACGGGGCCCCAAGGCCATGGCGCCGATGAGGGCCAGAACGCCACCTACACTGTGGACAATGGCCGAACCGGCAAAATCGTGGAATACATCGCCAAAAGTACGCATCATAAAACCGTCAGCGGCATCGTTGCAGAGCCAACCGCCACCCCACGTCCAATGTCCTTCGATGGGATAGATGAACAATGATATGACGGCGCTGTAGATGACGTACATTGAGAACTTGGTGCGCTCGGCCATAGCACCACTGACAATCGTGGCCGAGGTGGCGCAGAAAACGGTTTCGAAGATGAGGAACCCCTCTACGGGCAGGTTGCCGTCGTAGAAACTGAGATTGCCAAAGTTGGGCATTCCGATGAAGCCCGCACCGTCCGAACCGAACATGAAACCAAAGCCCAAGAACCAGAATAGCAACGAACCGAACATGAAATCTACAAAGTTCTTGAAAAGGATATTCGCCGTGTTCTTACTGCGCGTGAAGCCCGCCTCACACAGTGCAAAACCTGGTTGCATGAAGAAAACCAACATCGCGGCTAATAACATCCATACCGTATCTAAAGAAAGTGCAATATCGTTCATGACATTTTGTTATTAATAGATTCTTATATACATTAATTATTTCTTATCCCGCAGTACAACGTCGCCGTGCTCGCCAGTACGGATGCTCCAGGTGTCGATCATGTCGCTCACGAAGATGCGACCATCGCCCACCTCGCCCGTATGGGCCGTCTGGATAATCACCTGTACGGTGGGAGCTACAAACTGGTCGCGGCAAACAATGGTAATAGCCACACGCTCAATCACATCTGTTGAATACTGCACACCACGATAGATGCGTTCCTGACGACTCTGGCCAATGCCATGAACGTCGTGATACTCGAACCAATCGATGTCTGAACCGAGAAGCGCCTCCTTGACCTCCTCAAACTTGGTCTTTCTGATGATTGCTTCAATCTTTTTCATACCTTAAAACTGTTAATAAATGAGCGTCCTGTAATCCATTGCAATGATTTCGGTGGCAAAATTACATCTTTTTTGCAAAATAAGCATCACTTTGTCACGATAATTTGAAATTTTATTGACATAAATCAAGAATTTTGCCTATTTTGCGAAAATAATATCGTTTTGTTATTGCGAATGCTATCAAAATGTTTAACTTTGCACTGTCTTGATGACAAAATGTTATATAATTCAATATTATCATTACAATAATTCATTTATGGGACGCGGTTTATATAACGAAGCTTATGAGCATGACGCTTGCGGCGTGGGAATGGTGGTGAACATCCACGGCGGGAAGAGTCACGAACTGGTGGATAATGCACTGAAAGTGCTGGAGAATATGGAGCATCGTGGCGCTGAGACGCGCGACAAGACGGGCGACGGTGCCGGCATCATGGTGCAGATTCCACACGAGTTCATCTTGTTACAGGGAATTCCTGTGCCTGAGAAGGGTCGCTATGGAACGGGATTGGTGTTTCTGCCCAAGGATGCTAAGGCGCAGGAGAACATCCTGAGTATCATGATTGAGGAAATAGAACGCGAAGGTTTGCAACTGATGCACATGCGTTTGGTTCCTACCTGTCCGGAAGCATTGGGCATAGGAGCAAAAGAGGTGGAACCTGAAATCAGACAAGTGTTTGTGACAGGCATCTCAGAGGATAAGGTTGAAACTTTTGAGCGTATATTATATAAGGTAAGGAAGCGGATAGAAAACCGTATCAGTAATGAGGATTTCTACATCTGTTCTCTTTCAAACAAGAACATCGTATATAAAGGCATGCTGACGAGTGGTCAGCTCAGACGCTATTTCCCCGACCTGTCCAGCCCATACTTCACGAGCGGACTGGCACTGGTGCATTCACGCTTCTCCACCAACACCTTCCCCAAGTGGAAGTTGGCACAGCCCTTCCGCCTGCTGGCACACAACGGCGAAATCAACACCATCCGAGGCAACCGCGGTTGGATGAAGGCGCGCGAGAGTGTACTCTCGAGCGAGGCACTGGGCGACATCAAGAATCTGTGCCCCATTGTACAGGAGGGTATGAGTGATTCGGCAAGTCTTGACAATGTGTTTGAGTTCCTGACAATGAGCGGACTTAGTCTGCCGCAGGCAATGGCCATCCTGGTGCCGGAGTCGTTCAACGACAAAAACCCGATTAGTGAGGATTTGAAGGCGTTCTACGAATACCACTCCATCCTGATGGAACCGTGGGACGGGCCTGCCGCACTGCTCTTCTCAGACGGTCGCTATGCTGGAGGCATGCTGGACAGAAACGGCCTGCGCCCCAGCCGCTACACGATTACGAAGAGTGGCATGATGGTCGTTGCTTCAGAGGTAGGCGTAATGGATTTTGAGCCCAGCGATGTTGTGAGCAAAGGACGTTTGCAGCCCGGTAAGCTATTGCTCATCGACACGCAAGAGGGTAAGATATACTATGATGGCGAAATCAAAGAACAGCTCGCTAAGGCACATCCCTATCGCGAATGGCTCTCGACCAACCGCATCCAGTTGGAAAAACTGAAGAGCGGTCGCCATGTAGAAAACTCTGTAGAAAACTACGAACGCAAGCTCATCAACTTCGGCTTCGGTCAGGAGGACATCGATAAAACAGTGGTTCCAATGGCAACTGCCGGTCAGGAGCCAGTGGCAGCGATGGGTAACGACACGCCGTTGGCCGTCATCAGCGACCGTCCACAAATCTTCTTCAACTACTTCCGCCAGCAGTTTGCCCAGGTCACAAACCCTGCCATCGACCCGATTCGTGAAGAACTCGTCATGAGTCTGACAGAATACATCGGAGCTGTGGGCACGAACATCCTGACCCCCGATGCCAGCAACTGCAAGATGGTGAGGTTGCCCCAACCGGTGCTGACGAACACACAACTCGACATTCTATGTAATATAAGGTATAAGGGGTTCAAGACCAAGAAGCTTGCGATGCTGTTCGACATCAAGTTGGGCGCCAGCGGACTACGTCGGGCCATCGAGAGCCTATGCAAGGAGGCTGAAGCTTCGGTAGATGAAGGTGTGAATTACATCGTCCTTTCGGATAGGGATATCGACGAGACGCACGCTGCAGTGCCGAGTTTGCTGGCAGTCTCGGCTGTTCACCACTATCTGATAGGTGTGGGCAAGCGGGTACAGACCGCCCTCGTCGTGGAGAGCGGCGAAATTCGTGAGGTGATGCATGCCGCCCTGCTATTGGGCTATGGTGCAAGTGCCATATGCCCCTACATGACCTTTGCTGTGCTGGACGATTTGGTGAAGAAACACAAGATCCAGGAGGACTACGCGACGGCAGAGGCCCACTACATCAAGGCTGTGGACAAGGGGCTGAAGAAGATTATGTCGAAGATGGGCATCTCGACCATCCGTTCGTATCGCGGTGCGAAGATTTTCGAAAGCATCGGCCTTTCCGAAGACCTGCTGAAACGCTATTTCGGTACGGATGTCAGCACCATCGGCGGCATCGGACTGGCGGACATTGCCCGCGATGCTATACGCCTGCACGACGAGGCTTTTGAAGTTGACAAGTTGACAAGTAAACAAGTTGACTCGCCAACTCTCAGAAACAACGGTCAGTTCTCTTGGCGCAAGGACGGCATCCTTCATGCCTGGAATCCAGATACTATTGCCAACTTGCAGATTGCCACGCGCCTGGGTTCGTACAAGAAATTCAAAGAGTGGTCTGCAATGGTGGATGAGAAGGAAAAACCCATCTTCATTCGCGACTTCTTTGGTTTCAAGAAGGCCGCAAAGCCCACACCCCTGGAGGAAGTGGAGCCTGTGGAGAGCATCGTAAGGCACTTTGTTACGGGTGCCATGAGTTTCGGCGCCCTGAGTATCGAGGCCCACGAGGCGTTGGCTTTGGCCATGAACAAACTGGGCACACGAAGCAATACAGGTGAAGGTGGAGAGGACAACATGCGCTATCATTCGTATGTGGAAGGTGTTTCGCTCTCCAGCAAGACCAAGCAGATAGCCAGCGGACGCTTTGGCGTGACGGCAGAATATCTGGTGAATGCCGAGGAGATACAGATTAAAGTGGCACAGGGCGCCAAGCCTGGCGAGGGCGGTCAGTTGCCTGGGTTCAAGGTGAATAAGATTATCGCAAAGACGCGTAATGCCATCCCTGGCATATCCCTGATTTCGCCTCCGCCACACCATGACATCTATTCAATAGAGGACCTGGCACAGCTGATTTTCGACCTCAAGAACATCAACCCCACGGCTGCCGTCAGCGTGAAGTTGGTTGCAGAAAGCGGTGTGGGAACCATTGCCGCCGGTGTGGCAAAGGCGAAGGCTGACCTGATTGTCATCAGTGGGGCCGAGGGCGGCACAGGAGCCAGTCCTGCCAGCAGCATGCGCTTTGCCGGCATCTCACCTGAGATAGGTCTGGCCGAAACGCAGCAGACGCTGGTCATTAACGGTCTGCGCAACCAGGTCCGACTGCAGACCGACGGTCAGTTGAAGACGGCCAAGGATGTCGTCGTCATGGCCATGCTGGGTGCCGACGAGTTCTCGTTCGGTACGCTGCCCTTGATTGTACTGGGCTGTGTGATGATGCGCAAGTGCAACACCAACACCTGTCCTGTGGGTGTGGCTACGCAGGACGAACGCCTCCGGGCCCGCTTCCTGGGCAGGGCCGAATATGTGGTGAATTTCTTCACGTTCCTGGCCGAGCAGGTAAGAGAATACCTGTCTGAAATGGGTGTGCATAGCCTCAAGGAAATCATCGGGCACACGGAACTCATTGAGGTGCACACTGCCAATGCCACCGACAAGCAGAGGACCATCGACTTTGCCCGTCTGCTGTACAAACCGGAAAGTGACAAGCCGCTCTGCTGGGACCGTGGTCCGTTTACAAAGGTTGGCGGTGTCAAGGACGAAGAAATCGTGGCTGCTGCACAGAGGGCTATCGACAATCAGGAAGAAGTCACTCTCGACTTTGCCATCAAGAATACCGACCGCGCCGCCTGCACCATGCTTTCGGGTGTGATTGCGAGGAAGTACGGCGAGGCAGGTCTGCCCGATAGCACCATCAACATCAAGTTCAAGGGGTCGGCGGGCCAGTCGTTTGGCGCCTTTGCCGTAAAGGGGCTGGACATCAGGCTTGAGGGCGAGACCAACGACTACTTCGGCAAGGGCCTTTCGGGTGGTCGCATCAGCATTCTGCCTCCCGCAAGGCGCGATGCCGACTTCCGTGCCGAGGACAACATCATTGCCGGCAACACGGGCCTGTACGGAGCCACCAGCGGAGAGCTATATGTGAATGGTCGTGTGGGTGAGCGCTTTGCCGTGCGCAACTCCGGCGCCATAGCCGTCGTGGAAGGTGCAGGCGACCACTGTTGCGAATACATGACGGGAGGCCGTGTGGTGGTTCTGGGCAAGACGGGCCGCAACTTTGCCGCCGGCATGAGTGGCGGTGTGGCTTATGTCTATGACCCCGACCACACGTTCGACTACTTCTGCAATATGGATATGGTGGAAATTAATCTCGTGGAGGAAGCTTCGCATCGCAAGGAACTGCTGGAGCTCATCCGTCAACACTACCTGCACACGGGTTCTGCCTTAGCGGGACGCATGCTGGACGATTGGAACCGCAATGTGGAGGACTTTGTCCAGGTTGTTCCCATCGAGTACAAACGTGTCCTTCAGGAAGAACAGATGGCCCGGCTCCATGAGAAGATTGCCGACATACAGCGCGACTACTGATTATGAATCAAGAATTAAGAATTAGCAAACATGGGAAATCCTAAAGCATTTCTGACAGTTCCCCGCAAGGAGGCTGGATACAGACCTGTCCACGACCGCATTCACGACTTTGGCGAGGTGGAACAGACATTAAATACAAAAGACAGGCAGGAGCAGGCCAGCCGCTGCATGGACTGCGGTGTCCCCTTCTGCCATTGGGCTTGTCCGCTCGGAAATAAAGACCCCGAATGGAACGATGCCCTGTATCATGGTGAGTGGGAAACCGCATACAAACTGCTGAAGAAGACCAATCCCTTCCCAGAGTTCACGGGACGCATCTGCCCTGCGCTCTGTGAGAAAGCCTGTGTGTTGTATCATACCACTGGCGAAGCCGTCACCAACCGCGAGAATGAGGCGGCAATTGCCGAACGTGCCTTTCTGGAAGGTTACGTGACCATTGAAAGTCCCCGGCGCAACGGAAAAAGGGTGGCGGTCATCGGCGCTGGTCCTGCAGGTCTGGCAGCCGCCAACGACCTGAACCTGATGGGCTACACAGTAACCGTCTTCGAAAAGAACGAGGCTGCTGGCGGACTCCTTCGTTATGGTATCCCCAACTTCAAACTCAACAAAAGAATAATTGACAGAAGGATTGAGGTCATGGAGCAAGAAGGCATAGAGTTTATCTACGGCTGTGCCGTAGCAATTGATAATGGAAAATTGACAATTGATAATGGTTCTGCTGAT
>CACZRZ010000214.1 GCA_902783655.1 uncultured Bacteroidales bacterium | reverse complement strand
GTTCTCGCATGTCATAACGCGGATACCATTGATTCTGTCTGTCAGTTTCTTGGCTTCGTTGTCGGCTCGCCCTGCTATTCTCATTAGGAACTTGGGAACGTGAAGCGTCGTCACTCCGTCCTTGCCTTTATACTTCTGAAATACTTCCTTTTGTGCATTGGCAGTGGTGCCCATCAGCACGAGTAGGGTCATTATTAGTATCTTCTTCATTGTCTTAGTTGTTTATGAAAACTTGATTTAAGAGCGCACTCAACTACACAGACGTATCGAAGAAGCATTTTGTGACAATAATAAGTGATTTTATAGTTTCAGAAGTTTGTCGATTTGTTTCGAAGAGGCTTGGGGTAGGAGAGTGGACAGATGATTGAACATGCGTTGGAAGGATTCCTCGGGAGTACGGTCGCACAGGCAGGCCTCGCGTCCCAAGAGGGCTTCCGGCGTGGTGAGCAACGACCAGCCCCAACCATATTCCCTGTTGTGCTTGTCGCGCGGATAGACGAAGTCCTCGGTGATGATGTGGCAGCCCATCTGAAGTCGGGTGACATACGAGTCGAAACGACTGCGCATCTTAGGACCCGTGAAGCCACATTCGGCACGCAGTTGGCGTGTGATGAGGCTCTCGTGCTCGCGAAGCGTCTGCAGTATGATGTCCTCGATGGTGCCCTCCTCGGGCGATGGCATGCGGCTGCGGCGATAGTTGTAGAGGTCGGGCCACCACTGACGACTGACGAAGCCCGCCTTTTGGGCGAAGAACTTGCCATAGACGCAGGGGCTTTCCTGCACGATGGGGCCTTTCCACTTCCACAAGGGCCAGTCCCATCCCCCGTCGGGGAACACCACATAGCGGCATTCCTCGTCGGCCATTTCCTCGGCAGAGAAGCCCCTGATGCCGCTGTCCAACAGGGGCAGGAACCCAATCTCCTGAATCAGGGCCATCATGCCCATCTGATCGTGTATCTCGAATTGTGACATACTTCTTTTCTTGTAGTTTTGTTTAATCTCCTTCAATATATTGACGGTAGTGCCTTCGATATATTGACGGTAGTCCCGTCAACGTATTGACGGAAGTACCGTCAAAGTATTGACGGATTTTTGACGGTTCGGCATTCTGACGGGGATGTCACGAGAAATCGAAGCGTTCCTCGTAGTGCTGGAAGTGTCGGTTCTCGGGGTCGTAGCCAAAGCGGCGGAAGATGTCGAGAATCTCCTGCTGCTGTTCGGGTGTCAGTTTGTAGTAGCCGCGGTTGTATCGCCAGAAGTCCGACTCGCTGCGGAAATGGTGGATGACCTCGAATCGCAGGTCGTCGTAGTCTTTTCTCTGCACGTCGGCAAAGAGGCTGCGGAAGCCCCAAGCCGAGCGGATGATGCGCAGTTGGCGGAACATCGGGCACTGGTCGCCCTCGAGTGCGTTTGGATAGACGCAGGGACCGTGGTTGGCCCGTGTGGCAGCGGCCTGTCCTGCGGCGTAGCGCACGCATTGCTGGCGATGCGGACACTGTTCGTTGAAGCATACGGCATACATCTGAGGCACGTCTTCGGGCCGGATGTTTATCTGTGTTTCCATGACTGTTATGTTTCTTGTTTGTGACTTACGTGTGCAAAGATAGTGCAAACTGAGCGAAATACAAAGAAATTGTTCTTTTATTTCTGAGGAGCTGCCTATCTTGGAGACTCGGAGTGCGGAGATTTACGCGGTAAGGTGCGACGTCTGAAGTTACGAATTTATGACAAAAGTGTATTTTCTTATCGACTTTTGTCGATATGTCCCATATTTATTTTGTTGTTCTGCAAATAATTCTTAACTTCGCAGGAGATATTGATGAATAAGATGAAAATACGTGTAGGGATAATAGGTTTCGGTCGCATGGGACGCTGCTACCTGAAGGAACTGCAGCGGAATGTGGCGTACGAGGTGGCATACGTTTGTGACACGGATGCGGAATGTCGCGAGCTGGCCCGCAGGTTGGCGCCGGAGGCACAGGCGGTGGAGGACGACCAAACTATTTTTGATGATGAAAGCATCCGGGCCGTGGTCCTGTGCACAACGGCCGATGCCCGTCTGCAACAAATCCGCAAGGCGGTGGGCACAGGCAAGCACATCATTGCCGAGAAACCCGTTGCCGACACCTTGGAACACGAATGGGAGGCCGTGGGGCTGGTGGAGAACGCCACAGTCATGAGCGGGGCGAACATGTACCTGCAGAATGCCTGGTACCACGCCGTCATGCGCGATGCCGTAGATCGCGGCGAACTGGGCGAACTGGCCATCATGCGCATCTGCCACATGACACCCGGCCTGGCTCCGGGCGAGGGACACGAGAGCGAGGGCCCCTCGTTCCACGACTGCGGCATGCACTATGTGAACCTGGCACGCTGGTATGCCCACAGCGAATACAAGACCTGGCACGCCCAGGGCATGCGCATGTGGGACTGGAAGGACCCGTGGTGGCTGCAGGTGCACGGTACCTTCGAGAACGGCATCGTCTACGACATCACGCAAGGGTTCGTCTATGGCCAGTTGTCCAAGGACCAGACACACAACTCCTATGTGGAACTCATCGGCACGAAGGGCTTCTGCCGCATGACCCACGACTTCAAGACAGCCGAGGTGGACATTCACGGCGTGACGGAGACGCGACACATCGAACGGCCCTTTGGCGGCAAGAACATCGACCGACTCATCGACGAGATGGCGGAAAGCATCCTGACGGGCCGGCGCAGCGAGGCGATGCCCTCGTTCCGCGACTCCGCCATCGCTTCGGAATATGCGTGGAAGATGCTGGAGGACGCCCGGCGCAACGAGCTCCCCTCCATCGGTACGCACGAGGAACTGGAGGAAATATGGGAGCACCGTCGAAACCTGAAGGACGGCTACGGACTACTGCCGCGACTGAATAAGAACGTATAGGTTAATTCAAAATTTAAAGTCCAAAATAAGGCTGGCGCCTACCTAACCTCTTAACTTTTAACTTTTAACCTTTAACTTTTAACCTTTAACTTTTAACTTTTAATTTAATACTCCATGTCTAACGTATCAAGAAGAGAATTCCTGAAGAAAGGTTCCGCCACACTGGCCGGCCTGATGGTGGCACCCTACATTGTCCCCAACACGGTTCTGGGTGCAAAGAACGGACACAAGGCTCCGAGTGACAAACTGAACATCCTGGGCGTCGGCATAGGCGGACGCGGTGCTTCCGACATTGCCGAGATGGCCAAGACCGACAACATCGTGGGTCTGTGCGACTGCGACTGGAAGTATGCCAAGCACGTCTTCGACAAGTATCCCAATGCCAAGAAGTACAACGACTACCGCAAGATGTACGACGAGATGCTGAAGTCGGCCGATGCCGTCATGGTGGCTACTGCCGACCACACCCACGCCATCATCGCCGCCGAAGCCATGATGGCAGGCAAGCACGTCTATGTGGAGAAGCCCATGACACTCTATGCCTACGAAAGCCGTCTGCTCACCCGTCTGGCCGACAAGTATAAGGTGGCCACACAGCAGGGCAACCAGGGCGCTTCCAGTGCCGGCTCGCGCAAGGCCATCAACTGGCTGTGGAACGGAGAGATTGGCGAAGTGACGAAGATAGAGGCCTTCACCAACCGTCCCATCTGGCCACAGGGAATGGCTACTCCCAAGGAGGCAATGCCCATCCCCGATACCATGAACTGGGAAGCCTTCATCGGTCCGGCTCCCATGCGTCCCTACAACGAGGCCTATACGCCTTGGAACTTCCGTGGCTGGTGGCCCTTCGGTTCTGGTGCTCTCGGCGACATGGCCAACCACATTCTGGCCGTTGCCTTCACGGGACTGAAACTGGGTTCGCCCACTGCCATCCTGGGTAGCTCCACGATGTTGATGCCCGACAGTTGTCCCTCGGCACAGAAGGTGACCTACCGTTTCCCTGCTCGCGACAATCTGCCCAAGCTGGCACTGCCTGCCTGTGAACTCACTTGGTACGACGGAGGCCTGCGCCCCAACATCCCCTTCGATATGCCCGAAGGCAAGCACTTCGACGGCAATGGCGTCTGCATCTTCTACGGAACGAAGGACATCATGGTAGTCGGAACCTATGGTTATAACCCGTTCCTCGTCAGTGGCCGCGAGCCCAAGGTGCCTGAACTCTGTCGCATCGTCAAGGACGATAACCACCAGCAGGACTTCCTCTGTGCCTGCAAGGAGAGTGCCGACAGCCGCGTTCCTGCCAGCTCCGACTTCTCTGTCAGCGGTCCCCTGAACGAGAACATCGTAATGGGCGTTGCTGCCGTGCGTCTGCAGGCACTCGATCAGTGGCTGAAGTGGGACGGCGAGAAGATGCGCTTCACCAACATCCCCGCCGGTGCCAAGGTACGCGTTTCCAATGCCATCGAGTTTGAGATTCACGACGGTCACCCATCGTTCAGGGATGCCGACAAGGTGGAAATCGATGCCAACGAGTATGCCGCCCGTCTCATCAAGCCCGAATATCAGAACGGATATAAACTTCCTGAACTGCCATAAAAGACTCTCCCCCCGCCCTCCCTTTTAGGGAGGGAGCGGAATGTCTTGCAAACGGAACAAGGTCAGAACCTTAACGGAATGCACCATAACCATGCTTAAAGCAATATATTTATAATTAATTCGTATTCAATGAAAAAGAACATCATATTATTATTTGCCCTCCTCCCCCTTTGTTCCCTATCAGCAAAGGTGACCGCTCCCTCCCTAGCAGGGAGGGCGGGGGGAGAGTCTAAGAGTGGGACTATCTCCATCGTCTGCTCCCAGGGCTTCCAAGGCCCAGAGTTGTGGGACCGTCTTGAGTTGCCCGTTGACAAGAAGGGCTTCTTCCCCATATTCGACGGTCAGACCTTTGCCGGCTGGCGCGGTTATGCCAAGACCTATGTGCCAAGTAAATGGAAGGTGGAGGACGGTTGCATCCACCTCGACAGCAAGGCCAAGGGCGAGGGCGGTGACATCATCTTTGCCCATCAGTTCGGCCCCGACTTCGAATTTGAGATGGAGTGGAAGATTGCCGAAGGAGGCAACTCCGGTATCTTTTATCTGGCTCGCGAAGTGGCCAATGCCGAGCGCACTGGCGTAGAACCCATCTACATCTCTGCCCCTGAGTGCCAGGTGCTGGACAACGAACGCCATCCCGATGCCAAACTCGGCAAGGACAACAATCGTCAGTCCAGTTCGCTCTACGACATGATTCCAGCCAAGCCGCAGAATGCAAAGCCCGCTGGTCAATGGAACAAGGTCCGCATACGCGTGAAGGACGGTCATGTGCAACACTTCCAGAACGATGTAGAGGTGCTCTCCTACGACCTGTGGACACCCGAGTGGACGGCACTCCTGCAGGACAGCAAGTTCAGCGAAAAGGCATGGCCAAGGGCTTTTGACCTGCTGAACAACTGTGGCGGTCCCGAACGTAAGGGCTTCATCGGTATGCAGGACCACGGCGACGATGTTTGGTATCGTAACATTAAAGTAAAGGAACTTTAAACTATCTATTATGAAAAAGTCAACCATTGGTATTATTTGGTTTATTCTGGGTGTTGCTTTTGGCTTTGGTGTTCGCTATCTCATGGACAATCGTTGCAAAAGTTGCATTGGCGAACAGCCTTTGGGTGAGAGCCTTGTAGCCCTAGTGGCTGATGGCCCCAATGTGGAATTATCTGCTTTACCCGTTGACGAGGAAGGCTTCATTACCCTCTTCAACGGCGAGAACCTCGATGGATGGCGCGGTTATGGCATGGATGTGCCTCCAACCAGCTGGGAAGTCTCAGATGGAGCTATTCATCTGAAAGGTTCCGGCACAGGCGAGGCGCAGGCCGAGGGTGGGGGAGACCTCATCTTTGCTCACAAGTTCCAGAACTTCGAGTTGCAATTGGAGTATAAGATTTCTGAAGGCGGCAATTCGGGTATCTTCTATCTTGCCCAGGAGGTTAAGGATGCCGAAGGCAAGGAGTATCTGCCCATCTGGCAGTCGTGCTCTGAGTATCAGGTGCTCGACAATGCCCGTCATCCAGACGCACAGCTCGGTGTCGATGGCAACCGTCAGGCAGCTTCGCTCTACGACATGATTCCTGCCAAGCCTCAGAATGCCAATCCCGCCGGCGAATGGAATCAGGCCAAGATTATGGTTTACAAGGGCACTGTCGTTCATGGTCAGAATGGTGTGAACGTGCTCGAGTATCACCTGTGGACACCGAAGTGGACAGAGATGTTGCAAGCCAGCAAGTTCGCCGAGGGTGGTGATTTTCCCTATGCCTTCAACTTGTTGAACAATATGGGGGGCGAAAACCATGAAGGTTACATCGGTCTGCAAGATCATGGTGACGATGTTTGGTATCGCAACATCCGCATAAAGATAATGGAATAATGAAGAAACTGATAGTTATGCTGGCAGTCCTGTCTTTAGGACTGTCAGCTT
>CACZRZ010000213.1 GCA_902783655.1 uncultured Bacteroidales bacterium | reverse complement strand
TGAAGCCGCGCGTGCTGGTGTCGAGGTAAGTTGCTTGCCCGGTGCTACGGCTTTCGTGCCGGCATTAGTGGCGTCGGGCTTGCCTTGTGACAAGTTCTGCTTCGAGGGCTTCCTGCCTCAGAAGAAAGGTCGCATGACGCGCCTGCAGGAACTACAAAACGAACCGCGCACCATCGTCCTGTACGAGAGTCCCCACCGCGTGGTGAAGCTGTTGGAACAGCTCTCTGAGGTGTTTGGCCCCGAACGGCCCGTGAGCGTGTGCCGCGAGATATCGAAGGTGCACGAGGAAAGCGTGCGAGGCACTGTGGCCGAGGCACTTGCCCACTTCCAAGAGACGGAGCCCAGAGGGGAATTCGTCGTCGTGGTGGGCGGAACGGAAGAGAACGAAAAGGAGCAAGGGACGGGAAGCAAGAGAAATGGGGCTGACTCCCGGAACAACGACATCCAGGGAGAAGACGCGGCCCCCTGCGCCCCCAAGAAACTATCGAAATATCAACGAAAACAACTAAATAGCAAGACATTATGAAAAAGCTTTTTATCCTGGCCCTGTCCGTAGTGACACTGGCCTCATGTGACCAATTTAGCAAAAACTCATCTGAGATGGAACACCAGCGCGACTCGCTGATGCAGATTATCAACCAGAAGGACGAGGAACTGAACGAAATCATGGACTGCGTGAACGAGGTGCAGGAGGGATTCCGCCGCATCAACGAGGCTGAGGGACGCGTGACCGTAGCCGACAGCAATCCCGAGAGTGCATCCTCGCGCACCATCATCCAGGAGAACATGCAGTTCATACAGCAGGCTATGGAGCAGAACCGCGACCTCATCGCACAGCTGCAGCAGCGACTGAAGACGACCACCTTCAACGCCAAGGCTCTGGAGCGCACCATTCAGAACCTGCAGGACCAACTGGAGACTCAGAATCAGCGCATTCAGGAACTGGAGGCCGCGCTGGCCGAAAAGGACATCCTGATTGCCGAGCAGGGCGAACAGATAGACAACCTGAGCGAGAATGTCAACAATCTGACCCAGGAAAACCGACAGAAGTCGGAGGAACTCGCCAGTCAGGACAAGAACCTGCATACAGCATGGTTCGTGTTCGGCACGAAGGCTGAACTGAAGGAACAGAAAATCCTGAAGGACGGCGACGTACTGAAGACGGGCGACTTCAACAAGGACTACTTCACGCAGATCGATACCCGCTTGGTGAAGGAGATTAAACTCTACAGCAAGAGCGCTACCATGCTGACCACTCATCCGAAGGGTACCTACACACTGGAGAAGGACCAGAAGGGCGAGTACGTACTGCACATCACCGATGCCCAGAAGTTCTGGAGCATCAGCAAGTATCTGGTAATTAGAGTGAAATAGTGGGCAGGAAGGATTCATACAACATTAGCCGCTCGTCCACCTCCGCCACCCGCATGCAGGAGGGACTGGAGCAGACGGGCGGACGCAGGAAATACTACCACGAGGAACAGGGCCCTGAGACGGCAGTCCTGGTGGGACTGATTACACCTCAGCAGAACGAGCGCAAGACACAGGAGTACCTCGATGAACTGGAGTTCCTGGCCACTACGGCCGGCGCCGTGACGATAAAACGTTTCACACAGCGCATGAACGGCCCCAGCAGCGTCACCTACCTAGGCATCGGTAAACTGAAGGAAATCCGTCAGTATATCGAGGCCGAGGAGGAGGCCGAGCGCGAGGTGGGGATGGTCATCTTCGACGATGAACTGTCGGCCAAACAGCTTCGCAACATCGAGGCGGAACTCCGGGTGAAGATTCTGGACCGCACGAGCCTCATCCTCGACATCTTTGCCATGCGGGCACAGACGGCGAACGCCAAGACACAGGTGGAACTGGCGCAGTACCGCTACATGCTGCCCCGCCTGCAGCGCCTGTGGACCCACCTCGAACGCCAAGGTGGCGGCTCGGGCGGCGGGGGCGGAAAGGGCTCCGTGGGACTGCGCGGACCAGGCGAAACGCAGCTGGAGATGGACCGCCGTATCATCCTCAACCGCATGTCGCTCCTGAAACAGCGACTGGCCGACATCGACCGTCAGAAGACTACGCAGCGTTCGGGCCGCGGGCGCATGATCCGCGTGGCACTGGTGGGCTACACCAATGTGGGGAAGTCCACGCTGCTGAACCTGCTGGCCAAGACCGAGGTGTTTGCCGAAAACAAGCTGTTCGCCACGCTCGACACCACCGTACGCAAGGTCATCATCGACAACCTGCCGTTCCTCCTTTCGGACACCGTCGGCTTCATACGCAAACTGCCCACCGACCTGGTGGACTCGTTCAAATCGACACTCGACGAGGTGCGCGAGGCCGACCTCCTGGTGCATGTCGTGGATATTTCGCACCCCGACTTCGAGGACCAAATCAATGTGGTGGACAAGACGTTGGCCGACCTGGGCTGTGCCGACAAACCCGTGATGATTGTCTTCAACAAGGTGGATGCCTACACGTGGGTGGAGAAGGAAGAGGACGACCTGACGGAGGCCACGCGCGAAAACCTGTCGCTGGCGGACCTGATGAAAACCTGGATGGCACGGCTCAACGGCGACTGCCTCTTCATCTCGGCCCGAGAACGCACCAACATCGAAGAACTGAAGGACGTACTATACAAAAAAGTAAGGGAACTTCATGTGCAGAAGTACCCTTACAACGATTTCCTTTTCAATCACTACGAAGAGGAAGCAGAATAAAATCGTGGTTAAAAGAATCCTCGTTCAGAACTTATAGTCGATGCCGATGCCTACTACGTGGTTCGTGCGCGAGAAGGTCTCGGTAGCGGGCAGAGCCTGCGTAGGATCGGTCTTGCTGCCATAGTTCTCCGCGCGCGTGTAATCCTTATATATAGAGCAGAAATAACCGACGTTCACACGAAGGCCCTTGATGACGTTGAAGGCTGCCCCCAGGCCCACCGAGTAGCTGTCGCAGGCAAAGGAGGTGTTCAGTTGATAGTCATCCGAGAGACCATAGTCGGTACGCTGTCCGCCTGCCGATACGGTAACCACCTTGTTGATGTCCCACTCCAGACCAGCCAGGATTTCCTGTGTGCCGTGAGTCAGGGTCTCCTGACGGTCGCCAGCCATCTTGGCCCGTTTGTCGTCGAACCAGTGATACTCCAGCGTTCCGCGGAATTTCTTGGGCACGAATTCATAGCCGACGGCCAAAGAGAGCAAGCCAGGCATGTCGTAGCGAGTCTTCATATCAGGCAAATAGGCTCCGATTTTCTGCACCATCTCTTGTCCCAATGCTGGGGTAAGGGCAGCGATGGTTGCCTGGTTGCCCATAGTTTCAGCCATAGTCTTGATGTCGGCAGTGGGCTGTCCCGCCTGAGCAATGCTCAGAGCCTTGGTATCGTTGGGGATGTTCAGGCGTGAGCGGAACTCGTAACGACCGGTTATGAGCAGGCGGTCGAGCTTGTAGTTCACGCTTAGCATGGGACAAACGCCGAATCCCTTTTGATCGACATCGAGTTGCATGTTCAGTGCCTGGGCAGGCAGACCTGTGGCAAGCATTACCTCGGGTTTGACATTAGCGATGAGATGCCCACGGCTGAACCCGCTGAAGATGTTGCCGCGCACACCGACTGCTGCCGACCAGTGGTCGTTGAAGCGATAGGTGAAATTGGCCTGGACACCGTAAATGTACTGCTTACCCTGCATGTAGGCATCCAGGTCATAATAATTGGAAGTAAGTCCTCCGGCAGCGAGTTTTGCCCGGATGGGCACCACCAGCATGGGTATGCCCTCGTCGTAAGTGACCTTACCACCACTGCCCACGATGCCAGCCATCAACGACAGGGCCCACTTGTCATGCCGATACGAGGCAAACAAGGCAGGCACGAAGGGGTTGGCAGTAGCCTTTCCCTTGTACTTGTGATTCTCAAAGCCCACTGCTGTGGCATAGGGCTGGGCCAGTGTGGTTTCGATGTCACGATACTGGAAGGGCTTCTGCACGTTGAACGACAACTGCCATCCGTTGTGGCCCCAGGCCAGACCGGCAGGGTTGCTGTATGCGGCATCGATGTCGATGGACGCTCCGCGTGCCATCATGCGGTCGAAGGCGATGTGGTAGTTGGTGTTGGTCATCAGACCTCCCGCCCTAACTACATTGAGAATTGCACATTGAACACTGAAAATTACAAACAAAAGAGCGATCTTCTTCATAGTTACTATAATTACGAGTTACGATTAAGGGCGAAGCCTAATTATGAATTATGAATTATGAATTGTGAATTAACTAAATTCGGTTGCAAAATTAGTCGAATTCAGGAGATAACGTGTTAGCAAATACGTCTTTTTTATTGTCATATTGTAAGAATGTGCTGTTTTATTTTAATTTTTAATTTTTAATTCTTAATTTTACGGCATGTTAACCGACACCATATCCATCGAACTGTTTCGCAACACCGAGGACTGGAAGGGCCACGGCGAGATATTCCTGCACGACCACTTCTGGATGTTGCACGACTTCGAGATTCGCGACCGCGAGTTCCTCTTCACCACCCAACCCTACCACATGTACGAAAACCGTGTGGTGTGGGTGCGACAAGGGTCGGCCAGCTATTCGTTCAACTTGGTTGACTACGATTTCCATGCCGGCGACCTGGTCATCTTCTACGCCGATACATTGGTGGAGAAAAAACGCCACTCGCCAGATTTCCAGTTCGATGCTTTCCGTTTTGATGGCCTGGTAGAGTTGTCAGCCGACGAGAAACCCATCAGCGAGCCCACCAGTTTCATCCGTCTGCACATGGACCAGCAGACACTGCCCATCATCAGTCAGCATTTCAGCCTCTTATGGCAGGTGGTGCATCAACAGCCCTACCCTCGCGAGAACGTGCAGCTACTCATCCACTCGCTCCTACTCTACGCCGGGCGAAAACACGGACAAGCCAGCAATCCGGCTCCCGTCACCCGGCAACAGGACACATTGCGCCGCTTCGTGGCACTGGTCAGCCGGTATGCCGGCCGCAAGCGCAACATCCCCTTCTATGCCGACCGGCTCTGCATGGCTCCGCACTATTTGAGCACATTGGTCAAACAGCAGAGCGGCCGCACCGTGATGCAATGGATCAACGAAACGGCCGTGAAAGAAGTAAAAGTGTGGCTGGCATACAGCGACGAGACGGCTGCCCAAATCTCTGAGCGCCTCGGTTTCCCCAACCCCGCCGCGCTTAACAAGTTCTTTAAGCGTGAAACGGGCCTCACGCCCATGCAGTACCGCATCCTGCGATGTCAGGACAGAACTCTCACGAACGAATGATTCTCTACGCTTGGCCTGCCTATGAAAGTCATGGTTTCTACTAAATAATTCTTTGTTCTTTTGGTTGGAACACTTTTTTTTTCTAACTTTGCCACTGACTCTTGAGATCTTGTACGGATTTGGCACCGCAGACGCGCTCTGCAACGCCTCATCGCAAGAACAGCCCACGCCGAGCCAAGGTAACATTCCAAGGTGGGCAATGGGTGGGAAAACAAGAGTCGCGACATATTGAAAAAGGCGTTTGCAAACGCTTTGTTCTTGACGAACTGAAATCTCGCAAATTCTCAGGAATTGTCACGAACATAGCAACAGCAGATGTCCTCGGGATGTGTATATGGGATATACCCTTTTATAAAAGGGGAAACTGTATTCATATCGGCGTGGGCTATCGCATGTTGCTCGTTCAACAATTCCGGGCAATGCGAGAGCCTCAGTTCGTGGGACGGGCAGCAAGACAGTTCCCACGTCTTCTTTTTTATGTTGTCAAAAACCATAACCACAATCGCCGAATCCGGGACTATAGGCAACATCAATGAATGCCTATGTATAGGAATTGGGTAAATGTAAAAAGAAAAGAGAAACGGCAATTGCTAAAAACTGGCAGGTACTTTTTGTGCTTGGTGGTTGTATTGTCCTATTGCGTTCCATCATTAGCCAAGCGCGACTCATTTCACAATGGAATAATTTTGGGCGTATATACGCACAGCAACAATGCCTATATAGGAGCGTTGGGCTCCCTGGCAAGCGCCTTATTGGATGTTCCATTAGCGATGGCAACAAAAGGTGCAGCCACTGTCGACTATAATTTGCCCATATACCACCAATTCGGAGTACTGGACAACGAGGAAGAAGTTGGTTTCAAGAAGGCAAGTGGCTACAAATTTAAGGCCTACGATGTACTCAACGATATAGAATGCGGGCTTAAATTGGGATGGTTAGGTAAGGTCTCACCTGTAGGTGCCTTCCTATACGGTGGTTACGGCTACAATCAGTATAAGCTGCGATTCCTGGGCGAAAAGGACTATACCAAGCACAAACTCCAGAGTGCGCGGATTGGCGTAGGATTAAGGCTTTCGCCATTCGTAAAGTTAATGGAAGACGTAGATTGGTGTCCTATTGCTGAAATAAGTTCCACCTATATTTACAATTTCAATTATAAAGGCCCTAATGGGAATGACAAGAATCAGATAAACAATGGAACGCGATCTTCATTTGGAATTGGTGCACAATTTAATGAAGTAGATTTGGGTGGAGATTCTGAATATACAGGAACGATTATGCTCTGCTTCGAAAGGGCAAACTATGACATCTTCAACCGGAACTATACCCCCGATGGCGGTTTCTGGTACCCTTATGCTAATTGTAAGAGTAAAGACTGGAGCATAAGTTTGCGTTTAAGTATAAACATTTTTTCGGAGGACTGATTATGAAAAAAACATTGTTAGCGTTTGCAACTATTGCAATCATGAGTTTAACATTTTTTGGTTGTAAGAATGACAAATATACCCCTACCCCAGAGGTACCCTACGAAATAGAACTGAACAATGTGATATTCCACAATGGAGATTCTCTTTTCGGCAAAATTGTAGTCAAGGGAAACGAACTGGCCAATGGTTTGAAGGTAAGGAAAATCGACTGCCGTCTTGGCAACATCGTAATAGGGACTGTCAAGGACGAACTGGTCTGCCCGTTTGGAATCAGGTTGAAGGATAAACCACTCGGTGAGCACACCATCTCCGTCATATTCAAGTGTGAAGCCCCCAAATGTGATGAGACCTTCTGGCGATACGACATTAAAATGATAACCATAATTTAACCTGTCATGAAAATGAAAGTCCTATTTTTAGTGAGCATCCTAAGCTCCGTCACGGCTTTTGCCTCGTGCGACAACGCAAATGAGAAAACCATGAAGTACAGCATCCAACCTGACTCGGCCGTGTATTATACACTCGGCAGAACAGTATCCGACATCTTATTAAGTCCGAACAAGGTGACATGTTACACCATTAAGGGAAAGTCTTCGGTAGCAAAAGAAGACTACGAATTAGAGCCACACTACGTTCGCGACTCCCTCGTTGCAAAACTGACCTCCAGTCAAATTAGCATCTTGCAGTTTGAGCTGTTGGCAGACGAGGCGAACTATGCTCAGGATTCCATTAGGGTGCGCAGCCCATACGTTCCGTGCGTGGAATTCTGCTTTGAGAAGAAAAAGCTGGTGGCACACGTTATTGTTTCTCTGTCCGATTTCAGTTGGACGCTGCTCTACGACGACAAGCGTCAAGGCAACTGGAACTATGCCGACAAACGATTCATGGAACGCTATTGCAGAATGGTATTCGGTGAAACTTTAAACAAAATAAGATAAGATGAAAAAGGTTTTATTATTGATAGCAGCCTTTACGGCTTGTTCTTATCAGCATCTGAAAGCAGAAACAGTGAAAGTATATCCTATCATCTTCTGTAATACCGAGGATGAGAAAATTGGTATGAGCTGTCAAAACGACCAATATCGTTTTGTGGAGCAATTAGGAATCATCGAAACAGCACTGGGTTTAGACGTTGACTGGACGATGGCCTTTACTGGGAATGAGTGCAATAAGCCCAATTTGGAAAAGGTAATTTCCAATCTCGATTGCGGGACGAATGACGTGATTATTTTCTACTATTCCGGACACGGGGTTCATGCCAAAGCCGATGCCGCTGATGGATGGTTACCTCAGATGTGTCTTAACTACAATTCGTACGACCAAGACAAATTTGTGCCAGTGACATATGTTCAAAGTAAATTGAAAGGCAAGCCTGCGCGATTGTGCCTGATTCTTACCGACTGCTGCAACAACGAGGCCGAATGGGTGTCGGTGAAGAGCGCATCGGCATCGGACGGGAAACCCGCCAATACAGGTAATATTGATATTGCAAGGCTGAAGAAACTCTTTTGTGAGAGCAAGGGAACGGTGGTGGCCACCAGTAGTAAGCGCGGACAGGTGTCGCTTGGCCCGAAGGAAGGTGGCTGCTTCTCTATGGCCTTCTGGGATGAAATCTATCGTATTGAGTCTGGGCAAGGAGAAGCTACTTGGAAAGCAGTCATGGAACAGACAAAAAAACTGACACTGGAGTACACCAATAATAAACAGGAACCCGTATACAAGGTAGATGTAGATGGCATAGGGGGGAGTGCGCCTCCACCAGTGAACACCGGCAACAATACGGTGGTGATAGCTGTGGGCGAAACAGAACTGGCCAATGCATTCAAACGGATCGTAGATGGTTCTTACAGCAATACACAGCGCTTGGGCATGGTGGATGGTATCGTACAGAGTCTGTTTACATCGGATGCTCAAGTACTTATGGTAGGCCGCAACCTGACCACAAGAATCGGATTGCCAATGAGTATTTCCAAATATCTGGAAGAACTGGCACTGAGCAAGACGGTAAAAGGCGTAAACATCGTCAAAGCCAGCAAAAATGCTAATGGAAAATATAATCAAATAACAATAAGTGAAATACGTTAATATTAAGGAAATGAAAACAAAGATTGCAATACTTGTCCTGATGCTCGGGACTTTTTCGATGAGTTTGCATGCCGAAAGGCTGAGCGATGAAGATCGTGCTACGTTGGAACAACATGCACTGGAAAAGATAAATGATTTTATATCCTATTTGCCGGAAATTGCGGCAAAGAGTAATAAATCGTATGAGGAGAAACAGCTTGCCCAGAAATATATTGCAAAGACTTTGGAATTGTTCATCGGTGAGGGTAACGACTATGAATACATAGACGCAGCCGGCAACCGCAGAATGCATCCAGCTGTGACCATGCAGACCACATCGCGTGGGTTTGCAAACCCGCCACAACCAATGAAGCGCTATTTGCAAAGGCTGATGGCACTTCCCTATCAAACGGTTGAAGTTGATACCTGCCAAGCTGTCAGGATTCACAGTCATTTGAGAGAAACTGGCGACGGGTGGTATGTCGGAAGTGCCAGTTTTCTTCAGGTATTTCGGGCTACACGCGACGGGCGGTTAGTAGTCAACGACAAGGACCTGAAAATCGTGACCATCTATGTGAAGCGCATACATATTCCAGAAACAGGAGAAGATATATGGGTTGTCTATTTGGGCGATATGCGTGTAAGGTCCTCATGGAAATAGTTTTGTAGACGATAGCATTTGATTCAACATGAAGAGGTCTTTACTCATTTTGTCTTCTATGTTCTCGTTCCTTGTTGGATCGGCACAAAATTTGTCAGTAGACGGACAGGATGCCTTCGCGTCGCTGTTCAACCAATGTGTGAAATCCTGCGATGAGTTTATGTGCCGTTTCAACGAGGAAGAACATTTCCCAGGGCTGGATGCCAGCGACCCACAATTTGGACAGAAGAATTTCCTTTCCCTCTTCGACTATCAGCAGGTACAAAAGGATAAGAAAGAGGACTTTCTGGAAGACATCCTTCGGTTCTATGAAGCGGTAAAACAGGATGGTGTGAAATTGGATTATTCCAGTCGCGAATGGTTCGCCGAACTGCGTGCAGACTTTATTTACAAAAAGCAGAAGGTGGAATTGGGGATAATACTCCAAACCGAGAAAACACCAAGGGAATTGGACTGCTGGACTATTGTCGGTGTCACGGATTTGGAAAAGATAGGTTTCGCTGATTCCACCAATCGCCTTGTTCTTGGGCCGGAACAGCATGAGGTCGATTTTGTGGAAATAGATAGTGATTTTAGATCCTCATTTAAGGAAATTTCGCGGTTCCGCAGTTATCAGACAAAATTAAATGCACTCAGCTATTTCTTTGCTTTGATTGAATCGGGGACTCTCACTTTCAATAAACGTTTACGTGTGGTTTACCATTTCTTCGACGTACCCTCTTATGTGTTTACTGTTTCCTATTTTGACAGACAGACATCTAATACCGGTTGGTTGATTTCCGATTATAAGCGCGTGACACCAGCCGAAAAAGAAAAAATAAAAAGCAAATACAATAATCGATGAAGAAGTTATGTATACTTATGCTTGTCATGCTGAATTTGTACAATACAAGTATGGCTAAAGGCAAGTCACATATAAGGAATAATCACCTTATACTGAATGCAGAGGTGGCATCGGGCAGCCCCTATACGTTTGCTGTGTCAAGCGTCATTACAGGTTTACTGAACTATTATGTGCTGAACGATGCTTTTTTCGAGAACTCATATACCTATACTTTTTATTCCACTAACATTGACGGACTGAAGGCAAGAACCATGAATCCGATGGGGCTGACGGCTCGTGAAATGTTCAACAATATACAAACTGGACTTAAACTAGGCTACCAAACGTATCGGCCTGAGTTTTTCAATTGTGGAATTTATGCCACCGGCCACTATAAGATGGAACAATTCAAAGTCGGGTACGATTCGGATAATATGTTCAACCATCGGATGCAGCGAGTTCTCATGGGTGCAACAGCCTTGATTTCATTGGGTAGCATGAAGCAACCGCAACGAGTAATAATTGAGGCCGGGTTGAGATACAGCATTCCTTTGGCATACAAATCGCCCAACGGGAACGATAAAAGTATGCTGAATGAAGGATATTCCAGCCATTATGCAATTAAAATAGCAAGTCGAGGCATGCTGCAGGATATTGGTGTATTTGCAGACATTGACCATTTCAGCCTGTGGAAAAACTACAAGCCCAACCACAAGTTACGCGACTTCACGATAGGAGTTACATGGAAAATCACACCGCAGCAGGCCGATGAAAGATGAAAGGAGGACAAATGAGGAATATAAGTAAGGCCGTTTCCATACTGCTGTTTATAAATCTCTTATCTACTACGCCTTGCAGGGCAGCCGATGCCGAGGCCCAACTACTGGTGGAAGCAGAGCGTTTGGTCGGGAAAATATATAAAGACTTCAAAACGATTTCTAATACGAAATCAAGTGATATAAGTATCTCTGAGGCTAGATTACATGTGATAGATTATTTTACCACCCCTGAATTGAATGCGCCCTACGACTTCAAATACCTGAATTATAATCCGCAAGGATATACCAAAGATATGACAGTCAGAGGATATGTGAATGAAATGTTCACGATGTTTCGCGAACGGGAATATAGTGATTATCTCTTTAGATATGAAGCCCCAAAGGCAACCAGCAGGCGCGGTGCAGAGTTCCTGAAGGGGGAGGCTCTTCCCCAGGTGGCACAGGTCATTGTACGCAAGGCATATTACGGAAAAAAGGAAGAGCTGTTCGAAGACACATTGCTTGTGAGCCTGAATCGAATGCTTGTTGTCAAATGGGCGAACAAGGCTAGCATACACAACAGCCTTGACGATGAAGGAATAATGGATATTGAAAGAATGAGGGCCAATGCCATTTTGGCATACGAGGGAGGGGAATTCCAAAAGTCATATGATATATATCGTCGAATCTTGGAAAAGGAGCCCAAGGACGGAGATTCTTACTATAAGATGGCGATTATCCTATATAAAAAAAAGGTATACCCTTCTATGAAACGCCGTGAAAGGATGGACAAGGTAAGGGACATGCTTCAAAAGGCAGTGCGGTATGGTGATTTATCTACTCGTATTTGTGCTGACAATATGCATTACTGGATTACCAACGGGCAACGAATAGGATTGCCGTTAAAGGAAAGTTAAAAGGTTGTGCCATTTGCTTACGGTGGAAGATGTCCTGCATCATCCGTCGGAAAATCTTACCCAAAATGGTCCGTGCTATTTCATCCAATACTCGCGTTTCATCTTGGTATCATATAGCCACTTGGCCCAGTTCGGGTGGCGCAGCACCATGCGGAATAACCAGCGGAACGTCACAGTTTTGGCTATGCGGAACAATCGGTCCTGTGCACGCATTTTATCAAAGACCAGTTTGTTGGTCTCCGAATATCTGTTCATTCCTTCTTATCGGCGTTTACCTCGGAAAAAATCCTGCATCAGCAGTCGGCAGTCCTCTTCCAGGACTCCTGTCGTCACGGTAGCCTTCGGGTGCAAGGCCTCGGGAGCAAAACGTTGGTAACCTCGTTTCTCGTCGCCAGTACCGTACACCACGCGACCCACCTGTGCCCATCCCAGTGCTCCGGCACACATTATGCAAGGTTCCACAGTTACGTACAAAGTGCAGTCGGTCAGGTATTTGCCACCTATGGCATCGGCAGCAGCCGTCAGTGCCTGCATCTCTGCATGTGCAGTCACGTCCCTCAGCGTTTCCGTCAGGTTGTGTCCTCGCCCAACGATGTCTCCCCTCGGACTCACCACCACCGCCCCAATGGGAATCTCCCCTTCTTCCAGTGCCCGACGCGCCTCGCGCAGTGCTTCCTGCATGTAGAAAATATCGTCTCGCTTCATAGCATCTACATTATTTTTGCCCCAAAAGTACAAAAAAAGTTGGGAACGTGAAAGAAAAACTTACTTTTCCTTCGCGTTCCCAACTTTGTTTATTATTGTAAATTAGCGCAATACTATAATAATTGTGCTGTAATCTACTTTTGAATGTCTGGCTCCAAACTAAGACAGGCTGAAATTTATGCTTGTGCTGTAGCGTTGACGAACGAATTGGCCAGCCTGCATGGCCGGTCTCCATCTGGGTGACATGTTCAGCAAGCGGACAACCTCCTCGGAAAGAGACGGGTCAGGCGACCGCATAATCTCGATATCCTCCAAATAACCTGATCTGCCCACAGTAAAGTTAAATTTGACCGAACCTTGTATTCCTTGTTCCTGAGCCACAGCAGGATATTTGACGTTCTGACTCAACCAAGTAGAAAAAGTTTCGTTGCCACCAGGAAATTCCGCAGGCTGTTCGATGATGTTGTAAAAACAAAGGTTGTAACGCCCTTCGCTGGCGGCGGTCTTCTCCTCCGCAGTGAAGGGATGTACCTTGTTGTAGAAAGTGAGCGATACTTCGTCTTTCCCTAGTTCACTCTTACTCAGGGTTACGTCGGTGACAGAAATGAAAGTCAGGTCACCGTCTCTGCTGAACTTGAGGTGTACGGGTTCCTCATCACTCAGTATCAGGTCGCCATTTGCCTTCATTGCCCACAGCGTCAGGTTGATGACCGTGTCCAGAGGCAGCGCTTGGCTGACCGTTGTCCGGAAGTGAATGCCTATCTGGTCGTATTTGGCAGGAATGCTCCACGGTTTCGACATATCAGCAGCAGTAAAATATACCGTGTGCAGGGCTTCGGTATCATGGGTAATAAGATCTTTTCGGTAATAAGCATTTTCACATTTGATGGATGCGTTGCCAAACTTAAAGACTGCAGGCTTAGGCCCTTCGTCAACGGGTTCTTCCGGCTGGGAGGGAGTTCCCTCTTCCGGGGCATCGACCTCGTCGTCGCCACAAGAAACCAGACCCACACTCAACATTGCCACCAACAAGATGGCCATTAATCTCCAATAATTCTTTTTCATAGTTACAATTACAGGGGGTTATCTTTCTATGGTAATGTTCAAGAAGCGGACAATGGGATCAACGGGGTCGAAGACATCGTAGCGGGCACTGTTCTGGGCAAGAAGGGTGAGCGCAGCGGCCTGTGGACTGACGTTGGCCACCTGGACACGGGCATGGAGAGTGCCATCGCGTGGAATGGTGACATCCTCGATTCTCCAACCGAAGTCCTCGCTGTCGCCCACAGCCCAAGAGACGACGCTTCCGTCGAAATAGTTGCTGCGGTCGTCAAAGCCTTCCATGGTCTCGAGATAGAACTCCGTGATAGCCACGCCAGTGTTGTTCTTGATGGTGAAGTCGATGACCACATTGCCCTCGTCGTCGGCCACACAGGAATTCAACTGATAGTCTAATCCCAGATCGTTGCTCTGTATGCCATTGTCCAGAACACGGTGGTCCACAACGGGGATGTCACGTTTCTGGCATACGTCGTCTTCGAGGTCATAGACATCGGCGATGTCGACATTGAAACGAATGCCGGCCTTCGTGGCGCGATTGCTTGGGTCGAAGTCCTTGACCTTGATGCGAACGGTCCTATTCTTTTGAGGATAGATATTAGAGAGAGTGACCGAATGCCCTGGCCGCCACAGTGTCTCGTTGTCCCAGTTCGTTCCATCGACAACGTACTGTTGGCCCAGATTGTCGGAGACACTACCACCGTTCACATCTGCCAGATGCATAGTTACTTCCAAAGGCTGATTCGTGATGTTGGTCATTGTGTACTCCATGTAGAGGTATGCACCTACGCGCTCGCATCGCTGAACGTCCATCCTGACATAGTCACTCCACTTACGCGCCTTTTCCTCGTTCGAATCGTTGCTGCACGAAACGAATGTCAATGTACCCAGCAGCACGAAAGCCACCATCAAAGAACTCTTCAAAATTGTTTTTTTCATGTCTTTTATATTTTGGTTTTGATTAATACATGGTCTTTCCGGCATGCAGGGTAACACCTTTCAGTTCGCTGTCCTTGGCTTCGAGGCGGACAGTCTTTTCATCGACAGGCACCACATAGAGGTCGCCCTCGCCTTGTATGGTCTCGGTCCATTCACCTTCACTATCGAAGTCGTCAGGGTCGCCCGAGAACTCCATCACCACCTTCTGGTAGTGCAGTTTCACTTTTTCACCCTCAGCTTCCATGTTCGTAACGACAAAGGTGGCACCGGGTTCGAACTGGACGAAGGTCTTAATCACTCCGTAGCCCTTGTGTCCGTCGTGTTCGGCAAAATCGCTTGAAAGTGTCATGGTCACGTTGTTCAGTTCGTCGCCGTTGTTCCAGTCGCCCAGGACAGCGCTACTGGCGGTGCGCTCAGGAACACCAGTACGCGGCATGGCGGTGCTCTTCAGCAGATTGTTGTAGTCGTGCGCCAGATATTGCCACGCATTGGACATGATGGAGGCCTCGATGACCTGTCCGTCTGCACTGCGCTGGGCGGCACCCATTTGTGTCCGTTCTGCGACCCAGAAGTGGTAGCCGGCGATGTCGTTCTCGAAGATGGTACTGCCAGGGCTGGCCACACGGGCGTTGCCATAGACAGTGAACACGCCTTGGCGCGTGCCGTAGAAACTACCATTGAAGCCATAGACTTCCGAATCAACAAGAGGCGTTAAGGTCTCATCGTCGGCCTTGTAGATGCTGCCTTTGGAACCGACCGACATCCAGAAGTGTCCCTTGCAAACATGGCTGTAGACACGGACACGCTCGTCGAACGTCTTCTCGATGGACTGCTCGGGACGGGCAATATCGTAGATGAAAAGTACCTTTCCATTGGGGTTGAGGGCCAACAGGCGACCTTCGTGCACGAGGTCACGTTTCACCAATCCGTCGCGCACTGGGCACGAATGGTTGACAACATCCGAGAGCACCTCGTTGCCGTCGCGGTCTATTACGGCCCAGTTACTCTGGTCCTTCCACACTACGGCATAGCCCTCGTTAAAACGCTCGGCATAGTAGTAGTCGGCGGGGATGACTTTTTCGCCCTTCTCATTGATGTAGCCATATTGCATGCCACCCACACCGTCGCCGTCAACTATCACAGCACGCCCACAGAAGAAGTTTCCGACATCGTGGGCCTGCACGTCGAAGGCCACCTTGCCCTCACGGTCGATGTAGTGAATCTGATTGTCCTGTCCCTCCACAGGAGCATATTTTCCCGTGAAGTCACCCACCTTCTGATAACCTTCGCCTATAGGCTGTTCAATGGCTCCAACATTATAGAAGTAATAGAGTTTGCGTTCTTTGTCGTAGGCCGAGAACATATTGTCGATGGATGGACTGACATAGCAGAGGCTGGAGGGCAAGTCGATGAAATCGCCTCCTAATGCAACCAAAGAGTAGGAGCTGCCATATTGGTCGGAACGTTCGCTGTACGATATATGGTCGATGATTTCGTCCGAAGAGAGGGTTTCACTTTCTCCTCCGCCCTTGGAACAAGAAACTAAAAGCACCGATGCCATGGCAACTGCGCTTATGAACATACAAAATGTCGGTTTTTTCATAGTCATTGTGATTTAATGTTATTCTTGATTTATTTGCAAAATTACAACAACAATCCGTGATTTGCCATGTCTTTTCTATGGCATATTTATGTCTTTTGCCTTCAAATGGGCTTTGTAACCGATTTGATGTTGTATATATATGCCTTTTTATATATCTTTGTACATCGAAATAAAAAGGAGATCGATATGGAATACGACAAACTATGTAGGGCGGTGGAACAACATCTGCATCGCGAGATGCACACACCGGCAGATTTCGACTATCTGTCGGAGCAAATCATGAGCAAGACCGGCAGTTCGTTGAGCAGCACCACGCTCATGCGACTGTGGGGCTATCGTCGTCCTTCGGTGACTGTACGCATAGCTACACTTGACATTTTGGCCCGTTTCATCGATTATAAAGACTATACCCACTTTCGTTCCGAAGAACAAGAAGACCCAGGGATTATCCCCCCGCCCTCCCCTGCAGGGAAGGAGCAGTCACACCTCCAAACCCAGGACATTGGACATTCTGTTTTCGTAAGGGGAAGGGCATTTAGATGGCTCATGCTGGTTCTGTCTGTCCTCCTGGTTGCAGTCGTGCTCTCTGTTATTTATTTTCACCGCCCACAGGAAGAGTCGCAGGAACAGCCACAGACCCAGTACATAACCAGCCTTTCCGAACTGAGCAACAACAGGCAATACCTCATCCACACACGAGAACAGCGACGCGGTTCTCTTGGCATCTGTGGCCGACATCTGGGCACCACCTTCGAGAGTGCCGCTCTTTTCCGTTGCGACAAAGCCTCGCCCTTTGCCATCATTCAGCACGATGGCTGTTTTTACCTCTTCAGCGTCGAGAAAGGTAGATTCGTCAACGTCCTGAACTACCTGACCGACAAGCCCCTGCTCAGGGATTTTGGCGAGAGGAACTGGTGCGCCTTCGACATCCATCCGGAAACGTATGGCTTTGTCTTCGACTTCAAGTCCACCACCAACGTCTACACCCTGAACGTGGCAGCTTTCGACGGTATCATTATAGACGACTGGGGCACCGCAAACGGCTTCTACGACGACGGCAACCTATTCTCCCTGGAAGACGCAGGACCCTTCGACCCCACGGAGGCCCTAAGTTATCTGACACATAATTCTTGCTCGACAAGCGAATAAAATTCGGTTACTTCATTCATAACTCATAATTATTTTCTATCTTTGCACAATATTATGCATTATGAATTATGAATAAACATTTCTGCCTGGACGATTCGC
Source organism: uncultured Bacteroidales bacterium (assembly GCA_902783655.1). Taxonomy (GTDB): domain Bacteria; phylum Bacteroidota; class Bacteroidia; order Bacteroidales; family Bacteroidaceae; genus Physcousia. The sequence goes on along the minus strand of CACZRZ010000213.1, from coordinate 1,029 downwards.
CGGAGTTCCGCATGGTGGAACTGGGCGAGGTGACGAGCACAAACGACTTCCTTCGCAGCTATCGCCCCGTGGGACCGGAACGTCGGATTACACTGGTGACGGCCGAATACCAGACTGCCGGACGCGGCGCCGGGCAGAACCATTGGGAGTCACAACCTGGTCAGAACCTATTATTCAGCCTGCTGGTGCATCCACGACATATCCACCCTGAACGGATGTTCGTGCTCAGTGAAGTGATGGCATTGTCCATCCGCGAGGCACTGCAGTCCTTCATATCCTCCCCTTCTTGCTCCTCTTCGCTACGCAAGCGTCTCCCAACGTCGCCGAGCGCATCCTTCACCGTCAAGTGGCCCAACGACATTTACTTCGGTGACCGCAAACTGTGTGGCATGCTCATCGAGAACGACCTTCAGGGCAGCCAGATAGAGCGATGCGTCTTAGGCGCAGGCATCAACATCAACCAAACGGATTTTGCATTCGACAGAACCCAGCAGGACGGACTGCGACGGATGGCCGAACCTATATCGTTGGCCCAGATTGTGGGGCATGAGGTTGAGCGGCGCTTCGTGCTCGAGAGGGTGATGGAATTCTTCACGCGCTACTATAGTTGGACGGAACAAGGACGACAGGACGAACTGCACCAGATGTACCTCAGTCAACTGTACCGGCGAGGCGAACTGCACACCTTCCGTGATAAGGACGGGGCATTCGAGGGAACCATCGTCGATGTAGAACCTACAGGACATCTGATAATCGTCGATGAAATGGGCAAAAACAGGCGCTACGCCTTTAAGGAAGTGGAACACTTTTTAAAAGGTTAAAAGGTTAAAAGGTTAAAAGGTTAAAAGGTTAAAAGGTTAAAGGGTTAAAAGGTTAAAAAGTTAAGAATATGGAAAAAAAGTTTAAGCGCATTCTGCTGAAGCTCTCGGGTGAGAGCCTGCAGGGAGAACAGGGTTATGGTATCGACGTGAATCGTCTGAACGACTATGCCCGACAGATTAAGGAAGTAGTGGACATGGGTGTCCAGGT
>CACZRZ010000212.1 GCA_902783655.1 uncultured Bacteroidales bacterium | reverse complement strand
TGCATTTCCAGTTCGTGTTCCTTCTCGGCAATGTCATCGACAGAGTCAGAAGGTAAGAGTGGGGTAGAGAACTGGGCGATGATTTCGCCACCGTCGCACACAGGGCTGACGTAGTGCACGGTCATGCCCGTCTCCGTCTCGCCGGCAGCCTTCACGGCCTCGTGCACATGGTGCCCCCACATGCCCTTGCCGCCGAACTTGGGCAGCAGTGCCGGATGCAGGTTCACAATGCGCTGAGGATAGGCCTCGATGAGATAAGTGGGAATGAGTGGCAGGAAACCGGCCAGCACCAGCCAGTCGGCCTCGACGTTGCGCAGCAAGGGCAACATCACCTCTGGGTCGTTCAGTTGTGCTTTGCTGACCACAGTCGTGGGGATGCCCAGCCGTTCGGCCCGCACCAGAGCGTATGCGTCGCTTCGGTTACTCACTACCAAGGGAAATTTCACGTCGTCGCGGTTGCTGAAATATCGAATCAGATTCTCGCAGTTCGTGCCCCCGCCCGAGACAAAGATGACAAGGTGTTTCGTATGTTTCATAAATGTTTCGTATATATTATGGTGCAAAGGTAACGAATTTTCATTTATTTTGTTCCCAAATCCACGTCCTTTTCATTATTTTTCATTATCTTTGCAGAGAATAATTGCAATAATTAACATTTTTTATGTCTTACTTAGTGCTATTCAAGCTTCTGGGTTCGCTGGCATTGTTGATGTTCGGTATGAAGTCGATGAGCGAAGCGTTGCAGAAGATGGCGGGTCCGCAATTGCGACACGTCCTGGGTGCAATGACCACCAACCGCTTTACGGGCATGCTGACCGGAACCCTGGTGACCGCTTCCGTACAGTCCTCCACTGCCACCACCGTCATGACGGTCTCTTTCGTCAACGCGGGTCTGCTCACGCTGGCACAGGCCATCTCCATCATCATGGGTGCCAACATCGGCACCACGCTGACGGCCTGGATCATGTCGGCAGGTATGTCGTTCGACATCACCAGTGCCGTCTATCCCGCCTTCTTCTTAGGCATCATTCTCATCTATCAGAAGAAATACCGTTACATCGGCGACTTTCTCTTCGGTGTATCCTTCCTACTCTTGGGCCTCGGCACACTTCGTGCAACGGGCACCGAGATGCACCTGGGTGAGAATCAGGCCGTGCTCGACTTTTTTGCCTCTTTCGATCCGAATTCCTTCCTCACCACCCTGATATTCCTTCTTTTGGGTGGCATCATGACCTTCTGTGTCCAGTCCTCTGCAGCCGTCATGGCCATCACCATGATACTCTGCTCCAGCGGCGCACTGCCCATCTATCAAGGCATCGCACTCGTGATGGGCGAGAACATCGGCACCACCGTCACCTCCAATCTGGCAGCCCTCTCGGCCAACACCCAGGCACGGCGCGCAGCCTTTGCCCACATGTTCTTCAATATCTTTGGCGTCATCTGGATACTCTTTGTCTTCCGTCCTTTCGTCGATATGGTATGCGGCTGGGTAGGCTATGATGTCGATATGGTGAAGGACGAGGTGGGAACAGAAGCCTTCCTCGCCAATTCGGCTAGGCTCAACTTTGTCTTGGCCGCCTTCCACACTTCGTTCAACGTCGTCAACACCTTCATCCTCATCTGGTTCATCCCCCAGATAGAGCGCTTTGTCTGCTGGGTTATCAAGTCCAAGGCCGTCGATGAGGAAGAGGATTTCCGCCTCCACTTCATCACTGCAGGATTCATGAAGACCCCCGAGCTCTCCGTCCTGGAGGCACAGAAGGAGATACAATCTTTCTCCGACCGCATGCAGCGTATGTTCACCATGGTGCAGGAGCTCCTCAATATGTCCTCGTCGCAGAACCGAAACAAGAACTCCGAAGCCGATTTCACCAAGCTCTATTCACGCATCGAGAAGTACGAGAGCATCAGCGACAGCATGGAACTGGAGATAGCCCAGTATCTGGAGAGTGTCTCCGATGCGCACCTTTCCGACGACACCAAGGCCAAGATACGCTCCATGCTCCGTGAGGTGTCCGAACTCGAGTCTATAGGCGACTCATGCTACAATATGGCCCGCACCATCAACCGTAAGTACGCCACCAAGGAAGACCACTTCGTCGAGGCTCAGTACGACCATCTTCATCAGATGATGGCACTGACCGACCAGTCTTTGACCCAGATGAACCAACTGATGGGTGGCCGCAAGGATTCCTACAATATCAATCGCACACGCAACCTGGAGAACGAAATCAACAACTATCGCAACCAGCTCAAGGCCCAGAACATCGTGGACATCAACAACCACGAGTACACCTATGCCGTCGGCACCATCTACATGGACCTCATCAACGAGTGCGAGAAGTTAGCCGACTACGTTGTCAACGTCGTCGAGGCCCGCATGGGCATGCGCCAGCGGTTGGCATAGGCGAGAACGCGGACGCGCGTCCCCCAGTGTCAAGTACGAAACGCAGGTTGACACCACACAAAGAAAGCGGCTTCACGGCCGCTTTTTTTATGCGCTCGCTTAGGGTTCGTTTTCGTCCCTACGTCGTTGGGCTTCCATCGACGTGTCGATTGGCCTCCAACGACGCGTCGATCGAGCTCAATCGACACGTCGTTTCAGCCTGTCCCACGCGTGGGAAAAACCACCGGCCCACGAAGCCTTGCGTTTAATCGTATCTTTGAAGCTCTGTCTCGAAGTTACTCTCGCTCGAAAAACTGCAAATTTATTTGCGTTTTTGCTCGCTTATTCGTATCTTTGCAGTCGCAAACTATAAAATAACGAGAACCACTATGGACGATTATCCGGCGGAGGATACGAAACGATAGGGGGGACGGCAAACGACAATGCAAGCTGTCCTTCGGATTTCTTATTCTCACACACAAAAGCAAAAGGAGGACAGCAAACATGCTAACATTCTGGAACACGAACCGTGGTCTGCGGACCATCGAACAATGGGAACCCAACTGCTGGGTTCAGGTGACTTGTCCCTCGCAGGACGACGTGGACTTCTTGCAAAACGAACTTCACGTTCCCGACTACTACATTTCCGACATCGCGGATACCGACGAGCGTGCCCGTTATGACATCGACGAGGGCTGGGTGCTCATCATCCTGCGCATTCCGTATGTCAAGGAGGTGAAGTCGCGCGCACCCTACACCACCATCCCCTTGGGCATCATCCTGAAGGGCGATGTCTGCATCACACTATGCAACTTCGAGACGAACATGATGATAGACTTCGTCACCTACCAGCAGCGCCGCGGTCTGGGCTTCACCGACTCCGTGGACATGGTCTTCCGTCTGTTCCTCTCCTCGGCCGTTTGGTACCTGAAACGCCTGAAGCAGATTTCGGCACGCATAGAACAGGCCAAGCAGAACCTGGACCGCAACGTGGACAACGTGGACCTCATAGCCCTCAGCCGACTGCAGGACAGCCTCACTTACTTCGTCACCTCCATTCGTGGTAACGAGAACCTGTTGTCGAAACTGAAGTTCAAACTGCCCGTCGATGAGCTGGATGCCGACATGATTGAGGACGTAAACATCGAGATGAGTCAGGCCCGCGAGACCACGAACATCTATTCCAACATTCTGGAATCGACGATGGAGACATACGCCAACATCATCAACAACAACATGTCCAAGGTCATGAAGATGCTCACCAGCATCTCCATCATGATGATGTTCCCCACGCTCATCGCCAGCCTGTTCGGCATGAACCTCATCAATGGCATGGAATCGTGGTCTCTGGGCTTCCCCGTTGCACTGCTCCTCTCTGTGGTGGTGACCGCCCTGTTCTTCTGGTACTTCAAGCGCCGCTCGTGGTTCTGATTGATGCCAGACCAGCGGCCCTGCCCTTGCCCTTAGCCCCTCGAAATGTCTTTTTTTCGGGGGGTTAATCACATTTCTTCGCGAATTATTAGGTTATTACAAGTTTTTTGCATTAATTTGCACTTCGTATATAGTTTTGTAACCCGAATCATTACCAAAAACAAGAAAATGATGGACTCTTTAGATCAGACCAAAGTGAATGAGGCAGCCCAGGAAGTAGTTCCC
>CACZRZ010000211.1 GCA_902783655.1 uncultured Bacteroidales bacterium | reverse complement strand
GAACGGTAAGCTGATTGGTGCTGCCCAGCGCGTTCCGACTCCCACAGGTTCTACCACCATCCTGCACGCTGTTGTTAAGGGTGAGGTTACTGTTGAGGACATCAACGCTGCCATGAAGGCTGCTCAGAACGAGTCCTTCGGCTACACCGAGGAGAAGCTCGTTTCTTCTGACATCATCGGTATGAAGTTCGGTTCGCTGTTCGATGCCAACCAGACCATGGTTAGCAAGATTGGCGATGGCAACTCACTGGTTCAGGTTGTTGCTTGGTACGACAACGAGAACTCTTACACCAGCCAGATGGTTCGCACCATCAAGTACTTCGCCGAGCTCTAATCGACGATATACATTATTAAAATATATGGGTCGCCCGGTATTCGAGCGACCCATATATTTTTTATGTGTTACGAAATAATGCTTAATGGGTGTTCCTATGCAAGAACTGCATCGGCCAGTGCCTCAAGGTTGGGCAGGTCGGCCGGTTTCATGCGGCTACGAATGGTGACCATAGGGCCAACGATTTCACAGTTCTTCATCTGACCAATCATTTCCGTCATGACCTTTCCTGCAGACGGAGCCCACGAACCATTCTCCACGATGGCAAAGCGACGGCGCTGGAAGCCCTTAATCTGGAGATGATAGAGGAAGTCGTGCATCGGGGGGAAGAGACCTGCATCATAGGAGGCAGCCATCACCACGAGGGTGGGGTAGCGGAAGGCATCCTCGATGGCCTCAGCCAAGTCGTCGCGAGTCAAGTCGCTTACGGCAACCTTGGGACAGCCCTTCTGCTTCAGGATTTCAACCATCTTCTCGGCGGCCTCCTTAGTGCCTCCGTGTATGCTGGCATAGGCCACGAACACGCCCTGCGACTCAGGCTCGTATTTGCTCCATGTGTCATAGAGGCTGAGATAAGGAGTCAGGTCACCAGTGAGCACAGGACCGTGCAGGGGAGCAATGGTGCGTATGTCCAGGTTTGCGGCCTTCTTCAGCACGTTTTGTACCTGCACTCCATATTTGCCCACGATGTTGAAATAGTAGCGACGTGCCTCACATGCCCAGTCGGCCAGGCTTCCGTCGGCGTTGTACTGCTCATTCTGTATGGCTCCGAATTTTCCAAAGGCATCAGCGGCAAACAGCACCTTTTCCGTCTGTTCGTAGCTCATTAACACTTCGGGCCAGTGAACCATAGGCGCCGCAATGAACTGCAACGTGTGTTGTCCCAACGACAATGTGTCGCCCTCTTTCACGATAAGTAATCGGTCGGAGAGGTCTGCATCGGGGAAGAAGTTGGGGAGCATCTTAGCCGCAGCTGCACTGAGTACAATCTTCACCTTGGGATATGCCGAGGCCACACCTGCAATGTTGGCTGCATGGTCGGGCTCCATGTGGTGTACGACGAGATAGTCGACCTCACGTCCATCCAACACATCGAGCATGCGCTTCTGCCATTCCACCGATTTGCGCTGGTCTGCCGTATCAAGCACGGCAACCTTCTCGTCCAGAATGACATAACTGTTATAGCTCATGCCCTCGGGTACATGGTACTGACTTTCAAAGAGATCGATGTCGAGGTCGTCGACACCGATGTAGCGAATCTTATCAGATATGTTCATGATTAATTCTATTATATATAATAAAAGACAAAATTAAAAACGGACTTAAAATTTGGATATCTCTTTTGCCGGCACTTCTTGCACATGACCTTCCGAACAAACGATGAACGAGAGGTCGTCGTGCAGACCTCGTTTGAGCAGGCGGCGCTGGGCCAGAAGTATGCCTTCGTCGATGCGCTGCTGCATGAGCCGCACGTCGTGACTATTCTTTTGATTCTTGCTCATCTTCGGTCTTGTATTTAGTTTGTAATGCCTCGAACTTTTCCTTGTCAAGCACCACAGGTGCCTTGCCCAGTTCGCCGCTGGCAATGTGCTGGGTGGGAATGTTCGAATTGTCGTAGAGCGCCCAATAGTCCACTATGGGCATGTAGAGGTTGAAGAGGTTGGACAGACCGCCCTCGAAACGGCGATAAACGACGTCCGTCGGTATGTTGTGTCCGCCCTGGCTCACACGTTTCGCCACACGTTGCACAGCCTGTTCGGGTGTGGCCAGCGAGAAGAAGAGCAACGTGACAAAATAGCCACGCTTCTGTGCCTGCTTGATAAGTTTTACGTAAGAACGTGTCGAGAGCGTGGTCTCGAAAGCAAACGTCTCACCTTCCTTCAGCAGGTGGATGACACGGTCAATCATCAGCCGGCCTGCCTGTATGGCTACGCCTTCGGGATAGAAAGGCGATAGGCCGCGTGCAATTTCGTCGGCATTGACGAACTCGCGACAATCCAGCATCTCGGGCAAGACCGTGAACGAAGCCGTTGTCTTTCCGGCTCCGTTGCATCCTGCAATGATGTAGAGATTCAGTTTCTTGTCGTTCATGGTATAATAATCAATTATCCATTATCAATACTCAATTCTCAATACTCAATTTTCAATTTCCAAGCAGGTCTGGGCGCAGACGCTTCGTACGTTCCATGCTTTGCGTCAGTTCCCATTCCTTAATCTTAGCCTCGTTACCGCTCAGCAGCACCTCTGGCACCTTCCATCCCTTGTATTCGGCGGGACGGGTATAGACGGGAGCAGCCAGCAGATTGTCCTGGAACGAATCGCTCAAGGCACTTTGCTCGTCACCGATAGCTCCGGGAATGATACGCACGATGGCGTCTGCCATCACTGCTGCTGCCAGTTCACCACCTGTCAGCACGTAGTCGCCAATGGACACCTCTTTCGTAATCAGATGTTCGCGGATGCGATAGTCGATGCCCTTGTAATGTCCACAGAGGATGATGAGGTTTTCACATAGGCTCAGCGTGTTGGCCATCGGTTGCGTGAACTGTTCACCGTCGGGCGAGGTGAAAATAATCTCGTCGTAGTGGCGTTCTGCTGTCAGGGCCGATATGCAGCGGTCTATGGGTTCGCATTGCATCACCATTCCGGCAAAGCCGCCAAAGGGATAGTCGTCCACGCGACGCCACTTGTTTGTCGTGTAGTCGCGCAGGTTGTGAAGGTGAATCTCCACCAGTCCCTTCCGCTGTGCACGCCCCAGAATACTCTCGTTGAGGAATCCCTCAATCAGCTCGGGCAATACGGTGATGATGTCTATGCGCACGGTATTATGTCAATTTATCAATGTCAATGTGAGTGCAAAGATACAAAAAAGCGGAAACCCATGCAAGGGCTTTCGCTTTTTTGTGTATCTACGCGGGAAATATTTACTTGATGAACCCCACGCTGCGCTTTACGAAGCGGGTCAGTGCCTCGCCGCGAAGCATACCGTTCTGCAGGAGAGCCAGGTCGATGAGCTGGTGCACACGTTCGCTCTTCTTGCCGTATTCGCTGAGGATTTCGTTCTTCTGGTCGCGCTGGGCCTGAATGTCGTCGCCCACCTTCTTCATCTCGTCCTTCTCCTCCTGTGTCAGTTCGTCGTATTTCTTCTTGTCTTGTTCCTGGCGCATCACGCTCTGACGGGCTGTCAGGCCCTTGATTTCGGCTTCGATGGGACGAATCTTCTCCAGTGTCTCGTTCTCGCTGTCCTCCAATACGCTCTTGATGAGCGGAGCATCGGTATTCAGGACGAGGGTCATCATGTCGGGCATATCGCCATAGAAGCTCATGCCGGGTTGCAGGCGCGACATTTCCTTCATGCGGCGCATGTATTCACTTTGTGTCAGCATCACGGGCAGCGCATCCTCGCCCAGTGCCTGTGTCTCGACGTGGAAGTCAAGCTTCTGGTTGCGAGGCATCTGGCTGTTGAAGATGGCGGTCAGACGGTCGCTGCGTTCTGCCTCCAGCACGTCGCGCTTCGTCTCTTCCTTCTGAATCAGACGGTCGATGACATCGGCATCCACACGGGTAAATGTGGTTTTCTCCAACTTGCGCTCCAACATCGAAATCAGCGGGGTGTCCAGCTGACCGTCCATCAGCAGCACGTTATAACCCTTGTCCTTGGCTGCCTGAATGTAGGTGTACTGGCTCTCGGGATCTTGTGCATAGAGATAGACGAGTTGGTCGTCCTTGTTCTTCTGGTTGTCCTTGATCAGCGTTTCGTACTCGTCCAATGTATAGTACTTTCCGTCCACATCCTTCAGCAGGGCATACGTCTTGGCCTTGTCGTAGAAGTCGTCCTGCGAGAGCATGCCGTAGTGGATGAAAATCTTGATGTCGTCCCACTTCTTCTCGAAGTCGGGTCGGTCGGTCTTGAAGATACTTGCCAGCCGGTCGCTCACCTTCTTGGTGATGTAGCCTGAAATCTTCTTCACATTCTGGTCGCTCTGCAAGTAGGAACGGCTTACGTTCAGGGGTATGTCGGGCGAGTCGATGACGCCGTGCAGCAGCATCAGGAATTCAGGAACGATGCCCTCCACGTTGTCCGTCACGAACACCTGATTGCAATACAACTGAATCTTGTTGCGCTGCAGGTCCAGGTTGTTCTTGATTTTCGGGAAGTAGAGAATACCCGTGAGGTTGAAGGGATAGTCCACGTTCAGGTGAATCCAGAACAGCGGTTCGTCGCTCATGGGATAGAGCTTGCGGTAGAACTCTTTGTAGTCCTCATCCTTCAGGTCGGCAGGCTTCTTTGTCCACAGCGGCTCCGTGTCATTGATGATGTTGTCTTCCTCGGTATCCACCTGCTTGCCGTCCTTCCACTCGGTCTTCTTGCCAAAGACCACGGGGATGGGCAGGAAGTGACAGTACTTCGAGAGCAGTTGCTGCATCTTGTCCTTCTCCAGAAACTCCTTGCAGTCGTCGTCGATGTGCATCACGATGTCCGTTCCGCGGTCGGCTTTGTCGCATTCCTCGAGGGTGAACTCGGGACTGCCGTCACACGACCACTTCTGTGCCACAGCGCCTTCCTGGTAGCTCTTGGTGATGATGTCCACCCGCTTCGATACCATGAACGACGAGTAGAAGCCCAGGCCGAAGTGACCGATGATGGCGTTGGCGTCGTCCTTGTACTTGTCCAGGAAGTCATTGGCACCCGAGAAGGCAATTTGGTTGATGTACTTGTCGATTTCCTCGGCTGTCATACCGATACCACGGTCGCTGACCGTAATGGTGCCAGCCTCTTTGTCGATGCTGACACTCACCTTCAGTTCGCCCAATTCACCCTTGAAGTCACCCTTGCCGGCCAGCGTCTTCAGTTTCTGGGTGGCATCGATGGCGTTGCTCACTATCTCGCGGATGAATATCTCGTGGTCTGAATAGAGAAACTTTTTGATAACGGGGAAGATGTTCTCTGTCGTAACCCCAATGTTTCCTTTCTGTGCCATAATAAAATTGACCCCACCCCCTCGCCTCTCCCGAGGGAGGGGAGTGGTTACGTTTAGTTAATTATTATTAGTTGATTTAATCTGCGTTTTAATCTGCGTTAGTATCTACGCCCTCCTCCTGGGGAGGGATTGCGAAGGAGGTCTTTATCATTATCTTATCGCCTTTGGCACTTGCAGTAAGTTTTGCTCCTTCCTTGGGTGCCTCGTCGCTCATCAGCAGTTCGCAGATGGGGTCTTCGAGCAGGGTCTGCAGGGCGCGTTTCAGCGGACGGGCTCCGAATTGCACATCGTAGCCCTTCTTCGCCAGCAGCGCCTTGGCTTCGTCGGTCAGCTCCAGATCGTAGCCCATCTCCTTTATTCTCTTGATGAGGGGCTTGGCCTCGATGTCCACAATCTTATGGATGCTTTCCTCGGAGAGCTGGTCAAAGTAGATGATGTCGTCCAGACGGTTCAGGAACTCAGGTGCAAACTGCTTAGTGATGCTCTTGTGAACCACTCCGCGCGCGTATTCCTTATCTGTATTGCTGCCCATATTGAATCCTATGCCCTGGCCAAACTCTTTCAGTTGGCGTGTGCCGGAGTTCGAGGTCATGATGATGACGGTGTTGCGGAAGTCGACTGTCGTGCCGTTTCCGTCGGTCAGTCGGCCTTCGTCCATCACCTGCAGCAGGATGTTGAACACGTCCTGATGTGCCTTCTCTATCTCGTCGAGGAGCACGATGGAGTAGGGCTGACGGCGCACACGCTCGGTCAGTTGTCCGCCTTCCTCGTAACCCACGTAGCCCGGAGGTGCACCCACCATGCGGCTGACGGTGTGCTTCTCGCCGTATTCCGACATGTCGATGCGTATGAGGTTCTTCTCGCTGCCGAACATTTCTTCGGCCAGTTTCTTTGTCAGGTAGGTCTTGCCCACACCCGTGGGACCCACAAACATGAAGGTGCCGATGGGCTTCTGGGGGTCTTTCAGCCCTATGCGGCTGCGCTGTATGGCTCGTACCAACTTGCTGATGGCCTCGTCCTGCCCCACGACCTGGCGTTTCAGTGTTGTACCCAGGTTGCGCAGGCGCTCGTTTTCCTCACCGCCGATGCGCTGAACGGGAATGCCCGTCATCATCGACACTACGTGTGCTATCTCTTCTTCGCCCACCGTCTGGCGCTCGTCCTTCAGTGTGGCTTCCCATTCCTTGCGCTTCTGTTCCAGGGCCTGCGACAGCGTCTTCTGCTGGTCGCGGTATTCGCCTGCCATCTGGAAGTTCTCCGCCTTGATGGCCGTCTGCTTCAGGTCCTCCAGCTTGGCCAGTTGCTGTTCCATGAACTCCACATCGTGCGATATGGGGATGTTCATGATGTGGGCTCTGCTGCCGGCTTCGTCCATAGCATCGATGGCCTTGTCGGGGAAGGCACGGTCGCTGATGTAGCGCTCCGTCAGTCGGACGCATGCCGCGAGAGCCTCGGGGGTGTACGTCACATTGTGATGTTCCTCGTAGCGTCCCTTCAGGTTCTCCAGTATCTTCAGCGTTTCCTCCATGGTGGTGGGTTGTACCATCACCTTCTGGAACCTGCGCTCCAGTGCTCCGTCCTTCTCGATGGACTTGCGGTATTCGTCGAGCGTAGTCGCCCCAATGCATTGAATCTCACCACGTGACAGTGCTGGCTTCAGCATATTGGCGGCATCCATTGTGCCTGCTGCCGAACCAGCTCCGATGAGGGTGTGAATCTCGTCGATGAAGATGATGACCTCGGGGTGCTTCTGCAGTTCTATCATGATGGCACGCATGCGTTCCTCGAACTGACCGCGATACTTCGTGCCAGCCACCACAGCCCCCAGGTCGAGCACGATGACGCGCTTGTCCCACAGGGCTCGCGACAGCCGGTGCTCCACGATGCGCTGTGCCAGGCCTTCCACGATGGCGCTCTTGCCCACACCAGGTTCGCCTATCAGCACAGGGTTGTTCTTCTTCCTTCGGCTCAGTATCTGTGCCACACGCTCTATCTCCGTCTCGCGTCCCACGACGGGGTCGAGCAGCCGTTCGCGTGCTGCACGAGTCAGGTCCGTGCCGTATTTGTCCAGCACAGGCGTCTGTGAGCCGGGCTTGTCGCCAGCGCCTCGCATGGCCTCTGTCTCTGTGTGGTCTGTCTCCTCGGTGTATTCTGCCTCTTCACCGTCCTCCTCATCTTCGGTGTATCCGTATCCGTCCTGCACCTCACGCTCACGTTCAGGATACAGGGCACGGATGACATCCTGATAGGAGACATTCTGTTCGGCCAGAGCCTTCGACACCTCATTGCGTCCTTCGCGCAGCATGCCCAACAGGATGTGCTCGATCTCTATGGTCTCGCTTTTTGTCACCACCGATTCCAGCACCGAGAGTTTCACGGCGCGGTTGGCCGCCTCGTCCAGTGACATTTCGTCGGTCGAGAAGTGCACCTCGCCGCCATTCCCTTGTGCCGTCCGTTCCAGGCGCTGCCTGAGTCGTGTGAAGTCCACTTTCAGTTTCGTCAGCACCTCTATGGCATGTCCTCGTCCCTGTAGGATGAGGGCGAGCATCATGCAGGCGGGTGTCACTTTGTCATTATTCAGTCGAAGTGCCTCTTCTCTGCTCAGCGAGAGCATGGCCGTCACTTCTGGGGAAAATCGTTTACTTATCAACATACTTCTTTCGTGCTTACATATAAAAAGGAATACAAACTGCGTGCCAATGTCGCCTTTCGAGGCATTATTTTCTCAAAAACCCATCTACTTTGTCATTGCGAGCCCTGTTTTCTTCCTTCATAGGAGATGTTGTGACATCTTGCACGCTTCGTGCCCCCGCTTGCTATGACCAAAGCCCATGACACACGAGCCTTAGCGACCTGCCTCACATGCCTCTGCTTGACGCACAATTGTCCGTCAAGCGAATCGACACGTCGTTTGAGCTCCAACCTAACGTCGTTTGCCTTGACGGACAATTGTGCGTCAAGAGGAACGACGCGTCATTCCCGAACCTACTGCAATAGGTTCCCGAACCTACCTCGATAAGTTCCCGAACCTACCTCGATAAGTTCCCGAACCTACTGCGATAAGTTCGAGAACCTATTGCAGTAAGTTGGAATATGGGTTTATGCAAGCATCTTTTACCTTCGCTGCTCCAAAATTTGTGTTTTCCCTCACTTATTCGTATCTTTGCAAGGCAGAATAGGCAAAAACGAACGAATATGGCGAAGAAACAAAATACAGCCGACCTTGGTTTTGAGGATAAAATATGGAAGGCGGCCGACCTGTTGCGAGGTTCCATCGATGCTGCAGAGTATAAGAATGTGGTGTTGGGACTCATTTTCCTGAAGTACATCAGTGACCAATTCGACCTGAAACACCAGCAATTGGTGGAAGAAGGCGACGGATTTGAGGAAGATAAGGACGAATATACGTCGGAAAACATATTCTATGTGCCTGCCGATGCACGTTGGAGTGTGATTTCGGCAGCTGCCCACACGCCAGAGATTGGCAAGGTCATAGACCAAGCCATGATGGAAATAGAGCGTGAAAACGACCGCTTGCGTGGCATTCTGCCCAAGAATTTTGCCCGTCCCGAACTCGACAAACGTCGTCTGGGCGATGTGGTGGACCTATTTACCAACACCTTGGAACTGGGGCGACAGGAGGAGAATAAAGACCTCTTGGGACGCACCTACGAATACTGCCTCTCACGCTTTGCCTCGCTGGAGGGAAAGAACGCAGGCGAGTTCTACACCCCTTCGTGCATCGTTCGCACCATTGTGGCTGTGTTGGAGCCCTTCCACGGGCGTTGCTACGACCCTGCCTGTGGTTCGGGTGGCATGTTCGTGCAGAGTGCCGACTTCGTGCGTCACCATCAGGGCGACATCAAGAATCTGAGCATCTTTGGTCAGGAAATCAATGCCAACACACGCAAAATGGCCATGATGAACCTCGCCATCCGAGGCATCGAGGCCAATCTGGGCGACCGCAATGCCGACACGTTCTTCGACGACCAACACCCCACCTTGAAGGCCGACTTCGTGATGGCCAATCCCCCCTTCAACATGAGCTACTGGGGTGCCGACCGCCTGCAGGAGGACGTTCGCTGGCGCTATGGCATACCCCCACAGGGCAATGCCAACTTTGCATGGCTGGAGCACATGATCAGTCACCTCTCGCCCTCTGGACGCATCGGCATGGTGCTTGCCAACGGTTCGCTCAGCAGTCAGTCGGGAGGCGAAGGCGAGATTCGCAAGAACATCCTGCAAGCCGACCTCGTAGAGGGCATTGTAGCCCTTCCCAGTCAGCTTTTCTATTCCACAGGCATCCCCGTGTGCCTATGGTTCCTCTCGCGCCAGAAGTCACAGCCCGGCAAGGTGCTGTTCGTGGACGCACGCAACATGGGAACTATGGTGACGCGCAAACTGCGTGAACTCTCGGAAGAGGACATCGAACGCATAGCCCAGACCTTCAAGGACTATCGCAAGGGCACGCTCGAGGACGAGAAGGGCTATTGTGCAGTACGCACCCTTGCCGACGTCGAAGCACAGGACTTCATCCTCACTCCAGGCCGCTATGTAGGCATTGCCGAGCAGGAGGACGATGGCGAACCGTTTGCCGAAAAGATGCAACGCCTGACTTCGGAACTCAGCAGCCTCTTCGAGCAAAGCCACCAGTTGGAGCAGGAAATCAAGAAGCAGTTGGGGAGTATTGGGTTTAAGATAAACATCACTTCCAAATAACTCTCATTTATCAAACAGAATTGATATGACAAAGAAACAAGCAATACAATTGTTCCAAGAGCGCAAAGTACGAACGGTATGGGACGACGAACAAGAGAAGTGGTATTTCTCCATAGTAGATGTGTGCGCAGTGCTGACTGACAGCGATAATCCACAGACTTATTGGCGCGTACTTAAGAACCGCTTAAAAAAAGAAGGAAATGAAACCGTTACAAATTGTAACGCTTTGAAGATGCAAGCCTCTGACGGCAAGATGCGCCTGACGGATGTAGCTGACACAGAACAACTTTTCCGACTCATTCAGTCCATCCCTTCCCCCAAGGCTGAGCCATTCAAGCAATGGATGGCGCAGGTGGCAAGCCAACGTCTTGACCAGATGCAAGACCCTGAACTGAGCATTGATCAGGCAATTGTTGACTACAGGCGTTTGGGGTATAGCGAGGCTTGGATCAACCAGCGTATCAAGTCGATAGAGGTGCGCAAGGAACTGACCGACGAGTGGAAGCGTACAGGAGTGAAAGAAGGACTGGAATACGCCTCGCTCACCGATATTATCACCCGCGAATGGAGCGGTTTCACCACCAAGCAATATAAGCACTTTAAGGGCTTGAAGAAAGAGAACTTGCGCGACAACATGACGAATCTGGAGATAGCCCTAAATATCCTTGCTGAAGCATCAGCCACAGAGCTCTCAAAAGACCGTGATCCCCAGGGCTTCAATGCTCAGACACAGGTGGCAAAAGAAGGCGGCAGTGTTGCCAAAGCAGCACGCAAACAACTGGAGAGTAAGTTAGGTCGCAGTGTTATAACCAAGGACAAGGCAAGTGACTATCTGTTGCCAGAAAGCACTGATAAAGACAAATAGATTCTCATTTATGGAAGAGAAGAAAATAATAAATAACGAGCAAAAGTTGGAATCCCTGTATTCGGATGTCAGGCAGATAATAGAATCGGCCCGTAGTAATGCTGTGCGTAGTGTGGACTTCTGCCGTGTTCAGATGTATTGGCATTTGGGACAACGCATCTTTGAAGAAGAGCAACAAGGTAAGGAGCGTGCTGACTATGGTGCTTACTTGACTCGAACGCTGGCCAACCGTCTTGAACCAGAATTTGGTACTGGTTTTGGTGTACGGCAATTAGAGCGAGCACGTCAATTTTATAGGACTTATCCAATTGCGTCCACAGTGCGGTCGCAATTGAATTGGTCTCAGTATAAGCTACTTATTTCCATATCAGACCCCGACAAACGCGAGTATTATGAACTGGAATCCGTAAACAACGCCTGGACAGCACGTGAAACGGAACGTCAAATTAACTCTATGCTTTATGAACGTCTGCTCATGAGCAACGACAAGGAGAGCGTTCTTGCTGTGGCACGTCAACAACGCATACCAGAGAAGCCAACAGAAATCATTAAAGACCCGATGGTGTTGGAATTCCTTGGTTTGCACCGAGAAGCCAGCTACTATGAAAAGGACTTAGAGGGTGCCATCTGCACTCATCTCACTGAATTCCTGCTGGAAATGGGCAAAGGCTTTTCGTTTGTAGCCCGACAAAAGAGGCTCTTGCTCGAAGACGATGAATTCTTTGTCGACCTGGTGTTCTACAATCGTCTGCTGCGCTGCCATGTAGTCATTGAACTGAAAACGGGCGAATTAACCCATCAAGACTTAGGGCAACTGCAGATGTACGTTAACTACTATGACCGAAACGTTAAGTTACCCGATGAGAATCCCACTATCGGCATACTTCTTTGCACAGCCAAAAACGACACCATTGTACGCATGACATTGCCCGAAGATAACAAAACTATTCTTGCCAGCGAGTATCAACTATACCTCCCAACCCAAGAACAGCTGATTCAGGAAATCAATGAGGTGAAACGCCTTGCACAAAACAAAGAAGGGTGAGTGCAGTATCAACAAACTTTCAGTTAGGGAATATTGGATTTGAGATTTGACAGATTATGATGCGATTTAACAAAAGAGAACGCGATATCATCCGCTCCATCGTAGCGTATAGGGACGATGCCGAGTCTTTGGCTGATATGTTCAACAAGAGTCACTTGTTGGAGAATCAGGGATGGGCCATAGCTGCAAAAGATGATAACAATTATTATCTGTTCTATCGCCGTGACCAATACGACTGGGAAGACGAACAAAAAGTGCGAGGTCTATTAGCCGAACTTCTGGCTCTGTTGGAGAAACTTTATAAAGAGCGTTTCCTCGTAGCCTTCCCTTCATCCTATAATCGTCCACTTGCCATTGGCAAAGAGAATGTTACGAGGTATAAAATTGATATAAACAAGGTGGATGGTGGAAAGGAGTACATCATACTCACAGATATGTGTACTGACTGGGTCAATTATAATAAAGATTCTCTTTATTGCTGGTGTGATTGTACAGAGATGGTTCGCCCCTACGAAAAAGTACTTTTCTCGGCCTATCATGTTAGTCAAGACATAGTGAACTTTGTATATAACAAATTCAGGACAGAGGAGGATATCCGTTTCCGTAAGCAACAAATAGCCACATGGGTTTCCATTGCCGTTGCTTTTGTCATTGGCCTACTTAGCTTAAAATGTCATTAAGTATGGAAGAGTGGAAAGAATATACAGTCCAAGATCTAATTGACAAGGGAATGCTTGCAGAACCAATGGATGGCAATCATGGGGAAAAACATCCTAAAACAGCTGATTATGTACCTAAAGGTATTCCCTTTATAATGGCCAATAATCTTATTGGTGGTACTGTAGATTACAGCAATTGTGCGTTTATTTCTAAGGAGCAAGCTTCCACATTAGTTAAGGGATTGGCAAGGCCTGGCGATGTCCTATTAACCCATAAGGCAACTATAGGTAGAACAGCAATTGTTCCCAATGATTATGATTTAATTATACTTACGCCACAAGTAACTTATTATCGTGTTATTCATGGAATAAATAATAGATACTTGAAGTATTATTTTGACACCGCTCAATTCCAAGGCTTGTTCAAAAACTGGGCTGGTTCTGGTAGCACAAGAGCATATTTAGGTATAACGGCCCAACATAAACTACCGATAGTTTTACCTGATATAGAAACCCAGCGACGCCTTGCTTCTATCCTTTCCTCTCTTGATGACAAAATCGAGGTAAACAGGCGGATAAATGAGAATTTGGAGCAGCAGGCACAGGCGTTGTTTAAGTCGTGGTTTGTGGACTTCGAGCCTTTCCGTGATGGTGAGTTCGTGGAGAGTGAATTGGGCATGATTCCAAAAGGGTGGAAAGTGGGAACGTTAAGTGAATATGTTTCTATCAACCCCCAAAGACCATTGAAGAAAGGAGAACTTTCAACTTATCTTGATATGAAAAACATGCCTACTTCTGGACCATTTCCGTTATATTGTGAGAAAAAAGAATACTCTGGTGGTATGAGATTCCAAAATCAAGATACTTTAATGGCACGCATTACTCCTTGTTTGGAAAATGGTAAAGTTTCATACGTAAACTATTTAAAAGATGATGAAAAAGCCTTTGGTTCTACCGAATATATCGTTATGACAACGAAGGATGGTTTTGTGCCAGAATTATTGTACTTTCTTTGTAGGGATGAATCATTTAAGGGGTATGCAACTAAAAACATGAATGGGAGTAGCGGGCGTCAAAGAGTTTCTGGGGAAACTATTGGAAATTACAAAATAGTTATTCCTCCTAAATCTTTATTGAATTCAATAGCTCCATATTTGAAACGCGTTATGGATACTATTAAAAATAATGGCTTTGAATCCCGCCGTCTAGCCGAACTCCGCGACGCACTTTTGCCCAAGCTAATGTCGGGAGAACTGAAAGTTAATGATGTAAGCCTATGAGTAACGAACGATTCATAGAAGACAGCTACGAGAAGGCGCTCATCGAACTCTTCACAGAGCAGTTGGGTTACGACTACCTGAATGGTCGGGAAGCCCAGAGTGACTTCGTGGAGGCCGATTATTTCCACCCTTATTACCTCAAGCGCCTGCGTCACATGCTGAAGGTGCTGAACCCTACGCTGCACGCGGTAGCACTGGAAGAAGCAGAACGCAAGGTGTGTCGAATAGAGGCTGGGAACATGGTGCAGAACAACGAACTCTTCATGGACTACCTGCAACATGGCATAGAGGTGACCTACAGCGTAGGAGGGGAGACGAAATACGACATCGTGTATCTGGTGGACTTCGACAATGTGGAGCGCAACGACTTCCTTCTTGTGAACCAGTGGACCTATGTGGAGCACTCGAAGAAACGGGCCGACCTGCTGGTGTTCCTGAACGGACTGCCTGTGGTGCTGATGGAACTGAAATCGCCTTCGCGCGAGGACACCGACGCCAGTGCCGCCTACCGACAACTGAAGAACTACATGAAGGAGATACCTTCGATGTTCACCTACAATGCCTTCTGCGTGATGAGCGATATGACGGAGTCGAAGGCAGGAACCATCACAGCCAGCGAAGACCGCTACATGCAATGGAAATCGAAGGATGGCGTGTACGAGAGCAAGGAGGCTGTGGACTATGATGTGTTCTTCGAAGGAATGTTCCAGAAGGAGCATTTGCTGGACATCCTGAAGAACTTCATTTGCTTCAACAAGGACGAGAGCGGCGACGCCAAGATACTGGCCGCCTATCACCAATACTTTGCTGTCAAGAAGGCCATACAGCGCACGCGTGAGGCCGTGACTGGCGATGGCAAGATAGGTGTGTTCTGGCACACGCAGGGCTCGGGAAAGAGCCTCTCGATGGTGTTCTACGCGCACCTGCTGCAATCGGCTGTGGTGCAGCCCACAATCGTAGTCATCACAGACCGCAACGACCTGGACAACCAACTTTATGGGCAATTCGTCAGGTGCAAGGACTTCCTGAGACAGGTTCCCGTGCAAGCCCAGTCGAGAGAACACTTGCGCGAGTTGCTGGAGGGTAGGGCAGCAAACGGCATCATCTTCACCACGATGCAAAAATTCGAAGACTATGATGCACCCCTGTCGGAAAGGCGAAACATCATAGTGATGAGCGACGAAGCCCATCGCGGACAATATGGGTTCGAGGAGCGTGTGAACCCCGAAACGGGAAAGATAAGCATAGGCACAGCGCGACTCATCCACGACTCTCTGCCCCATGCCTCGTTTGTGGGATTCACTGGTACGCCTGTGGAACTGAGAGACCGCAACACGAAGGAGGTGTTTGGCGACTACATCGATGTGTACGACATGACGCAGAGTGTGCTGGACAAGGCAACGGTGCCTGTGTACTACGAGAGTCGCGTCATCAACCTGAGACTGAACGAGGAGGCACTGGAACTCATAGACAAAGAATATGAACTGCTGGAGCAGGAAGGTGCCGGAAGCGACCAGATAGAGAAGAGCAAGCGCGACCTGTCGCACTTGGAGGAACTGCTGGGTGCCGACGAAACCATAGACTCGCTGGTGCAGGATATCCTGAAGCACTACGAAAACTACCGCGAGCAGGAACTCACGGGCAAAGCCATGATAGTAGCTTAAAGTCGCTCCATAGCCATAAAGATATACAAGCGACTGCTGGAGTTGCGACCCGGGTGGACGGAGAAGGTGAAGTGTGTGATGACGAGTGGCAACAACGACCCAGAGGAGTGGCGCGACATCATCGGCAACAAGCAATACAAACAGGAGTTGGCAAGAAAGTTCAAGGACGACGACGACCCCATGAAGATAGCCATCGTGGTGGACATGTGGCTGACGGGATTCGATGTGCCTTCACTGGCCACGATGTACGTATTCAAACCCATGAACGGCCACAACCTGATGCAAGCCATAGCCAGAGTAAACCGTGTGTTCAAAGGCAAGGTCGGTGGATTGGTGGTGGACTACATAGGCATTGCCCAAGCCCTGAAGGAGGCCATGAAAGCCTACACGCAGAACGACCGCCAACGCTACGGCGACCCCGATGTCAAGGGTGTAGCATTGGAGAAGTTCCAGACGGAACTGGAGGTCTGTCGCGACCTCATGCACGGCTTCGACTACTCCCGATTCAGGGATGCCACAGACCTCAGCAGAGCCGACATCATCAAGGGTGGCGCCAACTTCATGCTGGCTCTCGACAAGCAACAGCAAAAGGCAGATTTCATAAAACACGCTACGCTGCTGCACCAGAGCATAACGCTGTGTAGGAGTCTGCTCACTGAGTCGCAACGATGGGAGCAGGCCTTCTTTGAGACGGTGCGTGTGACACTCATCAGGCTTGGAGGGAAAGGGAATATCACGAAGCGTGACATCGACAGACGCATACGCGAACTGATGAAGCAGAGCGTGAAGAGCGAGGGAGTGATAAACCTGTTCCAGAATGTGGGAAGGGAATTCTCGCTCAATGACCCATCCTTCCTGAGCGAACTGGCTCGCATGAAAGAGAAGAACATCAGCATACAGATACTGGAAAGTCTGCTGAAGGACAAAGTCAGAACCTTCCAGCACAAGAACCTGGTGCAGAGCCAGAAGTTCTCGGAGATGATGAATGAAGTCCTGAGCAACTACCTGAAGGGTATGCTTACCAACGAAGAAGTGATAGAGGAATTGCTGGCGTTGGCAAAGCAAATCAGGGAAACAGAAGAACAGGGCAACGAACTGGGACTGACGGAGGAGGAAAAGGCCTTCTACGATGCGTTGACACGTCCTCAGGCCGTCAGGGACATGTACGAGAACGACCAACTGGTGGCGATGACGAAGGAACTGACAGACGCCCTGCGAAAGAATCGCACCATCGACTGGCAAAGGAAGGAATCGGCTCGCGCTGGCATGAGAAAGATGGTGAAGCGACTGCTGAAGAAGTATAACTATCCTCCAGAAGAGGCACAACACGCTATGGAAGTGGTGCTCAGACAATGCGAGGAATGGACAGATGACGAGGATTTTGACAAGAACGGAGCTTTAATCGCCCAGCTGTATCCTGAGGAAGAAGAAACGTCCCTGACCCAGGCTGCTGAGACTTAATCACTCACTTATTCGTACCTTTCGCTCGGTTTACCGCTTGCGTACATCCTAAAATGGGAGCAAGAACCTGCGGTTTTAGGTACTCTCGCTCGGATTTCATCAAATAGATTTGGGAAATCCCTCACTT
The DNA here is from genome assembly GCA_902783655.1 of uncultured Bacteroidales bacterium. Classification (GTDB taxonomy): domain Bacteria; phylum Bacteroidota; class Bacteroidia; order Bacteroidales; family Bacteroidaceae; genus Physcousia. The sequence goes on along the minus strand of CACZRZ010000211.1, from coordinate 654 downwards.
ATCCGTACCTTTGCAATTGATATGGCAAAAAGAAGAGAAATAAGAAACAGTACGGCAGAGTTCCTGATTTTCCAGATAGAGGGAAAGGAACAAGGTGTTGAGGTGTACTATAAGGACAAAACTATATGGTGCACCCAGAAGGCGATGGGTATGCTATTCGACTGTACCTCTGACAATATAAGTGTGCATTTGCAGAACATCTATGATACGGAAGAACAAAAAAAAGAGGCAACTACCGAGAAAATTTCGGTAGTTCGTCGTGAAGGTAACACGGAAGTCAACCGTACGCTTCAGTTCTACAACCTCGATGCTATCATTAGTGTTGGATATCGTGTCAATAGCATCCGCGCTACACAATTCCGGCAATGGGCTACAAGTGTACTGCGTGAATATGCCATTCGTGGTTATGTGCTTGACAGGAAACGAATGGAAAATGGAACGTTCCTGGATGAGGACTACTTTGAACACCTGTTAGCAGAGATTCGCGAGATTCGTCTGTCTGAGCGACGTTTCTATCAGAAATTGACGGATATCTATGCGACAGCTATCGATTACAATCGTGATGCGCCAACAACAAGACTCTTCTTCAAGATGATGCAGAACAAGATGCATTATGCCGTTCATGGACACACAGCCGCAGAGTTAATAGTAGAG
>CACZRZ010000210.1 GCA_902783655.1 uncultured Bacteroidales bacterium | reverse complement strand
TTCGACATTCCGCGTCAGCGATGCTCTCGTCGATGGCGTCGGGGAAATGGAGTACGCAGAATGGAGCATGAAGCATGATGGCATCTATGACCTGTCGGGACGCAAAGTGGCTGGTGGCGAGACGCTTGGCTCGTCCAAGAGATGGTCGAATGGCAAGTTGCCGCGAGGCATCTACATCAAGGACGGCAAACGCATTGTCGTCCGGTAGTCCTTGCCCCTTGAAGGCAGTGCCCTTAAGTTAATTGACAGTCGCCTATGGCGAGTAATCGAGTTCTACTCGCTTCGCTCGCAGAAGAAATTCTTCAAATCTTTTCAAATCATACAAAATCTTTGTATCGTTGTTTGTTGGATTTGATAAGAATTGCGCGATTTCTGCCACAAAGTGGCACTTCTATATCCTACACGTAAGTACTTGCGAAAGTTAGATTATCTAATGATTTGATAAGTCCCTGAAGAGAATTCCTTCGTGGTGGTTTCGCCGGGAAGGCATACGGTGGCCGTACAGCCTCTGGGTATGGTGAAGTCCCATATCCACTGGTCGCCCTCGTATCGCCAAGCACTCTTGATGAATCCGGAGGCAGAAGAGTATTCCGCCTTGACGAAGCCCAGTCGCTTGTCGGGAATGGGCCGCATGATGATGTGGCGGAAGCCTGGGTCGGCAGGGTCGGACGAGATGCCTGCCACAGTTTCCCATATCCATTCGCACACGGCTCCGTAGGCATAGTGGTTGAAGCTGTTCATGCCCATGGGGCCCATGCCGCCGTCGCGGGTGTAGCTGTTCCAGCGTTCCCAGACGGTGGTGGCTCCGTTGTCGATGGAGTATATCCAGCTGGGGAAGTTGCGTTGCAACAGCAGTTCGTAGGCCATGTCCGCCATACCGTTTTCCGTGAGTGTGGCCATCAGTATGGACGTGCCTAAGAAACCAGTCTGCAGGCAGTTGCCGTGATCTGCGAAGTTCTGGCGCAGGCGGGCCAGCATGTTCGCTTTGGCCTGACCCTCGACGAGGTGGTTCTTCAGGGCAAACAGAGCAGGGGTCTGCATGGTGTTGAGCACGGGTACCTTGAAGTTTCCCTCGCCGTCGAGGAACTGTTCCTTCAGATAGGTGCGTGCGGCTTCAACCATCTGTTCGTAGGGTCGGGGGTCGCGTCCTGTGGACAGGGCCATGTCGCGCATCATGCCGGCATCGATGGCCCAGTAGGATGCACCCAGATAGTTCCAGTAGCTGACCGTCTCGGGCAGGGGACCGTTGGGACCGAAGGCATTGTTGTTGGTGCAGCTCTCCAGTGCCTCCCAACTGAGCCAGTCGGCCCACTGGTAGTTCTGGTTCTCACCCTGGAGTGCTGTGTGGTCGTACTTGGTGGCGTTGACGTGCTGCATGAATCGGTCCATCGCCTGCCAGTTGTCGTCGACGATGCCTTTGTCGCCATACTGCTTCCAGATGGTCCAAGGCACGATGATGCCGGCATCGGCCCAGCCCAGTCGCATCATTTCGTTGCCATATTGTGCCCTGGGCGAAACCCCGGGGAATCCGCCCGTCGGGCTCTGCGAGTCGCGCACGTCGCGCATCCATTTATGGAAGAATCCGTCGGTGTTGGCAAAGAACGAACCTGCCTCGGCAAACACCTGCGTGTCGGCCATCCAGCCCAGACGTTCGTCGCGCTGCGGACAGTCGGTGGGCACGGACAGATAGTTGGAGCGCTGCCCCCAGATAGTGTTCGATATCAGTCGATTCACCAGTTCGTGGCCGGTGCTGATGGTGCCTGTCTCAAGGTGCTTCGCTATGGAGGTCACGGGCAGCGACTCTATCTTGTCGAACTGGACGTCGCCTGTGGCTGTGACGGCGATATAGCGGTAGCCGAAGAAGGTGCAGTGGGGATGGTAATCGACAAAGCCGGGGCTGTTGGCGAAGGTGTAGTCCAATCGGATGCTGTGGCTGTGGGCACGGAGGTTGCGACGATGGGTGCTGCCCTCGGGACCATCCATGCCGCGACGCTCGGCTCCATTGCCGTCGTTCAGTATCTCTGAGGGCAGACAGGTGAGCACCGTGCCCTCCTGAGCCTTGAATGTGAAGGCGGGAACGGCAGCACTGTTCTGGCCGAAGTCCACGACGAGCGTCTCGCCCGGATGCAGCACGATGCGCTCTCCATGGGTGTACTGACGCTTGACAACAATCTTCCCGTATTCCACATCTTCCCTCTTTTCGGACTGCTTGGCACCCGTCGTTCCTTCCCAGACGTAGGCCTGCACGGGCTGCAGCGCAAGGTCGCGGCGCAGATAGACCTCTGCCCCTTCCGATGGAAGTATCTCGCCCTTGAACTCCGTATTCGGTTCGGGCCTTGAAAGGCGTTCGGGGTTGACATAGCCCGGCAGTTCCCGTGCATCGTAGGTCTCGCCGTCGAAGATGCCGGCATGCTTTACGGGACCGGCTATGCCTGCCTTCCAATGGTCGCAGTCGGTGCCAAAGAGCTTGCGGCTGCCATCGGCGTAGACGATTTCCAGCACACTGCGGAAAGCGCATTTCTCGCCCATCATGCCCTCTTTCTCACCGGGAGTGACAATCTTGTCGGCCCACCAGCCGGGGGTCACCTGTGCAGCGAGCATGTTCTCTGCCCCTTTCTTTCGGGCGAAGGCCTCGGTCAGGTCGTAGGTAAACGAACGCTTTGTCTTCTCGGCATGGGTGAAGCCTGGTTTCAGAATCTCCTCGCCTACGGCCTTGCCGTTCAGGTATAGTTCATAGACACCTAGTCCGCAGGTCATCCATTTGGCGGACACCACCTTCTTTTCGTTCCGGATGGTCGATACAAACCAACTGGCACCGTCCGCAGCCCTGAACGTGCGGTCGGCCCGGCCTTTGACGACGGGGGCACCGACTACGGATATCCACTCCGATGCCTCCCATGCTGAGTTGGGGAGAGCCATTATCTTTTCACCTACGGGTTGCTGTGCCAGCATCGTACCGGCCACTGCCAAAAGTCCTGCAACGAACCACGCTTTTATCTGTTTCATACCGATATATTTATATATTTCTCGGCAAAGGTAAATA
>CACZRZ010000209.1 GCA_902783655.1 uncultured Bacteroidales bacterium | reverse complement strand
TGAAATAATTAAAGTAGGAGGTAAGATTATGGAAATTATTCTGAAAGAAGATGTTATCGGCTTGGGTTACAAGAACGATATCGTGAACGTTAAGTCTGGTTACGGACGTAACTATCTTATCCCCACGGGCAAGGCTGTCATCGCCAGCGAGAGTGCCAAGAAGGTTCTGGCCGAAAACCTGCGTCAGCAGGCTGTGAAGCTGGCCAAGATTAAGGCTGAGGCTCAGGCCGTTGCCGACAAACTGGCTGGTGTGGCCCTGACCATCGCCACCAAGGTCAGCAACTCTGGCTCCATCTATGGTAGCGTCAACTCACTGCAGATTGCCGACGAGCTCGCTAAGTTGGGCTTCGCCATCGACCGCAAGAAGATTGTCGTGAAGGATGTCAAGACTGTTGGCGACTACGTTGCCGTTGTCAAGCTCCACAAGGAGGTTAGCGCCGAAGTTCCCTTCACAGTCGTTGCCGAGGGTGCTCCCGTAGTTGAGGAGGCTCCTGCAGCTCCTGCTGTCGAAGAGGTTGCTGCCCCTGTTGTAGAGGAGGCTCCCGTTGAGGAAGAGGCTGAGGAAGCCGCTGCCGAATAAGAAGAGATTTTGTTTTTCATAAGTTTGGGCCCGGTTCTCCATTGTGGGAATCGGGTTTTTTGTTGTCCTGTAAAGCAATCATTGTCATATCGTTAACGCGGTAACGATATCATCGGATAGCCTTTTTGCAATAAAAAAACAGAGGGACCGCACTATCGTGCAATCCCTCCAAGACCTATTGTTCGTCTACTATTGCTTATGCAACGGTGTCGGCAGCAACAGTGTCAACAGCTACGGTATCAACAACCTCAACAGTGTCAACTGCAGTGGTGTCCTCAACGGCCTCAGCCTGCTTTGTACCGTTTCCGCAAGAAGCGAAAGAAATAGCTGCTACAGCTACGAACATGAATGCTAACTTTTTCATTTTTCTCTTTAGTTAAATTAGTAAAACAATCAATTGCTTTTAAAACCGATGCAAAGGTACAACAATTTTCAATACGTTGTATCACTTGAGGCCAATTTTTTTTAATTTTTCTTCAATATTCGTTAATTTAGATGAAAAACACGGCCTTTTACCTTCGGTTTTGGGTACTCATGCTCGGAAATAATCAAGTAAACTTGTTTTTTCGCTCGCTTAATTGTACCTTTGTATCATGAATAATGAAGCATTCATGTCTGGAAAGCGAGCCGTTTACTTCACACTGGGTTGTAAGCTGAACTTTGCCGAGACCGCGACCGTGGCCGAACGGCTGGCTGCGTTAGGTGTGGTGAGAGCAAAGAAAGGGGAGGCGGCCGACATTTGTTACATCAATACTTGCAGTGTCACCGAGGTGGCCGACCACAAGTGTCGGCAGGCCATACACAAGCTGATACGTCAGCATCCTGCGGCTTTCGTCGTTGTCACAGGTTGCTATGCCCAACTGAAGCCAGAGGACATACGGAAGATTCCCGGTGTGGGTCTGGTGTTGGGCGCCAAGGAGAAGGGTAGGGCCGTGGAAATGATTGTAAGCAGACTCTCCCCCAGCCCCTCCCTGTTAGGGAGGGGAGCAGATACTTCTACTGATGAGAGGGATAATGTAACCGCTCCCCTCCCTAACAGGGAGGGGCTGGGGAAGAGTCCGGTGAGTCCCTTCGTCCCATCCTGTGCCTGTGGCGACCGCACACGATATTTCTTGAAGGTTCAGGACGGATGCGACTACTTCTGTACGTATTGCACCATACCCTTTGCCCGAGGGCGCAGTCGAAACGGTTCGATAGCTTCACTGGTAGCACAAGCCGAGGAGGTTGCCCGCAAGGGTGGGAAGGAAATTGTGTTGACAGGGGTGAACATCGGCGACTTCGGACGGACTACGGGCGAGACCTTCTTGGAGTTGATACGTGCCTTGGACCAGGTGGAAGGCATCGAGCGCTATCGCATCAGCAGCATCGAGCCCAACCTGCTGACCGATGAGGTGTTGGAGTTCTGCGCCCAGAGCCGGGCCTTCATGCCTCACTTCCATGTACCTCTGCAGTCGGGCAGCGACGAAGTGCTGCGCCTGATGCATCGCCGCTATGATACAGTCCTCTTTGAACAGAAGATGCTGCGCATCCGCGAACTGATGCCCGACGCCTTCATTGGTGTCGATGTCATTGTGGGCATGCGGGGCGAGACCGACGAACTCTTCCGGCAGGCCTTGGCCTTCATGGACCGCCTGCCTGTCAGCCAGTACCATGTCTTTAGCTATAGCGAACGCCCAGGCACCAAGGCCCTCAACATTCCCCATCGGGTCCGCCCCGAAGAAAAGCACGAGCGCAGTCAGCAGGTGCTCGGTGTCAGCGCCTCGCATACGCGCGCGTTCTATAATAAATATATAGGCACCGTCCGCCCAGTCCTGTTGGAACATGGCAAACAGAAGGGCGTGATGGGTGGATTCACGGACAACTATATCCGGGTGGAGGCCTCCCCCAGCCCCTCCCAAGGAGGGGAGACTCTCCTTCGGGATAATATAGTTGTGCCTATACGGCTTGTAGGTTGGAACGAAAAGGGAGATGCCCTATATGGGGAGATTGAGGATTGAGGGCGTAGCCTTAATTGTGAATTGTGAATTATGAATTGTGAATTGAAAAGGATAGCAATCGTTATATTGAATTGGAACGGAGCGGACATGATGCGTCGCTTCATGCCTTCCGTTGTGGAAAACTCGCCGGAGGCCGATGTCGTAGTGGTGGATAATGGCAGTACCGATGACAGTTTGCAGTACCTCGAAACCGAGATGCCACAGGTGCGCGTGATTCGTCTCGACATGAACTACGGTTTTGCCGAAGGCTATCATCGTGGACTGCGGGAGGTTGAGGCTGAGTACTGCCTCCTGCTAAACAGCGATGTCGAGGTGCGTGAGGGTTGGCTTCGGCCGATGCTTACGTATATGGACGCCCACCCCGAGGTGGCAGCCTGCCAGCCCAAGCTCCTTTGTCAGTGGGCCCCCGATATGTTTGAATATGCAGGTGCTTCAGGTGGTTATATCGATGCCTATGGCTATCCTTATTGTCGTGGCCGTCTGTTCGGTACGGTGGAGAAGGACGAAGGACAGTACGACGATGTTACATCCGTCCTGTGGGCTACGGGCGCTGCGCTGATGATTCGCAGCCGCGACTATTGGGAGGTGGGCGGACTCGATGGCCGTTTCTTTGCCCATCAGGAGGAGATAGACCTTTGCTGGCGGCTTCGTAGCAGGGGGCGTGGCATTGTGGTTGTGCCGCAAAGCGTGGCATACCACTTGGGAGGCGGCACACTGCCGCAGGGCAATCCCCATAAGGACTATCTGAACTTCCGCAACAATCTGTTGCTCCTGTATAAGAATCTGCCCGACAACCGTTTGCGCCCCGTCTTTCGGATGCGCTTCTGTCTCGACATGCTGGCGTCTCTCCGTTTCATTCTTCGCCGGCAATGGGGCTCGTTCTGTGCCGTATGGCGTGCCCGCCGCGATTTCCGGAAGATGCGCCCCGACTTCGAGAAGGACCGTCAGGAGAATCTTCGTCAGACGGTGCTCTCGCCCGTACCCGAACAATCCTCGTTCTCCCTGCTATGGCAATATTATGTCAAAGGCCAAAAGACCTTTGACAAATTGAAGACTGACAATGAATGATAGACCGATGAATACAGACGTAACTACTCCCTCCCCTCGGGAAGGGCAAGGGAAGGGGACTTTATATCTGATTCCCTGCACCCTCGGCGATACGCCGACAGATCAGGTGCTGCCGCCGTATAACACGGAGGTGATTCGCCAGATTCGCCACTTCATCGTGGAGGAAATCCGTACGGCACGGCGATTCCTTCGTCGTGTGGACAGGGAGTTTCCCATCGACGACTCCACCTTCTACGAGATGGGCAAGCACAGTAGCGAGAAGGACTACGCCTCCTATCTTGCCCCCATAGCGAAGGGGGTGCCGGTCGGTGTCATCAGTGAGGCCGGATGTCCTGCTGTGGCTGACCCTGGAGCCGATATTGTTGCCATTGCTCAGCGCAAGGGTATTCGTGTCGTACCTCTTGTCGGGCCCAATAGTATGATTATGGCTGTCATGGCCAGTGGCCTCAATGGCCAGAGCTTCGCCTTCAACGGCTACCTGCCCATCGACGAGGGCGAGCGTGCCCGGCGCCTGCAACTGTTAGAGAAGCGTGCACAGCACGAACGGCAGACCCAACTCTTCATCGAAACGCCCTACCGCAACCGTCGTATGTTCGATACGCTGGTTCGTACGCTCGCTCCGAAAACCCGCATGTGCATTGCTGCAGGTATTACCACGCAGGACGAATGGATTCGCACCCACACCATTGCTGAATGGAAACGCGAAACCTTGCCCGACTTGAGCAAGGTTCCAGCAATATTCCTTATATTGTAATCTTCTTATACCGTAATCTTCTTGTACCGAGGTACCAGGGCTTTCATCACCAGCCAGGCCACCAGGTAGCACACGGCGCACAGACAGAAGACTATCATGTAGCCGGCCTCTTTGCCTTCGAACGAGAAAAACTGGAAGCCGGAGCCCATCGCCTTGCAGTAGTCGAAGAACTCGCCCGAGCCCCAGTTGATGAGGAACGAGGCAATGCCGCCTGCCATAGTGCCGATGCCCGTAATGGTGCCGATGGTTGACTTTGGGAACATGTCGCCGATGGTGCTGTAGAGGTTTGCCGACCACGACTGGTGTCCGGCTCCTGCCAGGCCAATGATGATGGCAGGGAACCAGGCGCTCACCGTGCCTAAAGGCTGTGCCAGCAGGGCTGTCAGGGGGAAGAGGGCGAACAGCAGCATGGCACGCATGCGTCCGGCGTACGGTTCCATGCCTCTGCGCTCGACGAAGTACTTGGGCAGATAGCCTCCACCTATGGACAATATTGTCACGATGAAGTAGAGCAGCGAGAGCAAAAGCACGGCCTCGCGCGAATCACTCTTGTAGCCATACTGGTCGCTGAAGTAGGCAGGAGCCCAGAACAGGAAGAACCACCATACACCATCGGTGAAGAACTTGCCAGCCACGAACGACCACGTCTGGCGGTAACGGAAACAATGCCAGTAGGGGATGACCTTCTCTTCCTCCACCTCTGCCTGGGAGGGAGTCGGGGACGTTATCTCGTCCTGCCGAATGTAGGCCAGCTCGGCCTCATTCACGTGGCGGCTCTGTTCGGGATGGTCGTACATGGTCAGCCAGAATCCCATCCACAGGAAGCCCAAGGCACCGATGATGACGAACGACATCTCCCAGCCGTACTTGCTGGCCAGCCAGGGGATGCAGGCGGGAGCCAAAAGTGCACCGATGGAAGAACCGGCATTGAAGATGCTGGTGGCCAGGGCACGATCCTTCTTGGGGAAGTATTCGGCCGTAACCTTGATGGCAGCAGGGAAGTTGCCTGCCTCGCCCAGAGCCAGCACAAAGCGGCAGGCCATGAACATCCACACCGATACCGCTCCCACCGACAGCATCAGGGCTGAGGCCGTGCGGACGGCACCCCAGCCGCACAGGGCATGCAGACAGGCGCCTACGCTCCATACGAGGATGGCGATGATGTAGCCTCGGCGTGTGCCTGCCCAGTCGATGAACTTGCCGGCGAACAGGCTGATGAAGGCGTAGGCCAGTGAGAAGAAGCCCGTGATGAGCCCATAGTCGCTGTTCGTCCACCCGAACTCAGGGGCGATGAAGTCATTCCATGTCAGGCTCAGTACCTGACGGTCCATGTAGTTGACCATAGTGGCTGCGAACAGCAGTCCGCATATCCACCAGCGCCAATTGGATAAAGACCCACCCCGGCCCTCCCTTAAAGGGCGGGAGCTTGGCTGTGCGCACTCTTCATTCTTCATTCTTAATTCTTCATTATTCATCTTCATTCTTCATTAGAAGTTAAAGTAATTCTTTGCGTTGTAGTACGAGATGTCGCGGACCATCTGTTCCACGCGTTTCTTCTCGTAGCCGTCGAAGGGCAGTTCGCCGCGTTCGATGTCCTGCCCGATGAGGTTGCACAGCGTGCGGCGGAAGTATTCGTGGCGCGGATAGGAGAGGAACGAGCGCGAGTCGGTGAGCATGCCCACGAAGCGGCTCAGCAGGCCCAGCAGCGAGAGGGCGTTCATCTGACGTTGCATGCCGTCCTTCTGGTCGAGGAACCACCAGCCCGAGCCCCACTGAATCTTGCCTGGCACGGTGCCGTCTTGGAAGTTGCCGAGCATCGTGGCCACCATCTCGTTGTCGGCCGGATTCAGGTTGTAGATGATGGTCTTGGTCAGGTGTCCTTCCGTAGCCAGTCGGTCGAAGAACCGCGACATCTGACGGGCCGTGTGGAACTGTCCGATGCTGTCGTAGCCCGTGTCTGGGCCCAGCTGGCGCATCATGCGGGTGTTGTTGTTGCGCATAGCTCCGTAGTGGAACTGTTGTGTCCAGCCCGATGCGTGGTCCTGCACGGCGAAGATGTACATCATGGCCGAACGGAACTTGGCCACCTGCTCTGCAGTGGGATGCTTGCCAACCATCGCCGTCTGGAATATTTGTTTAATCTCGGCATCGGAGTACGGTTCGGCATAGAATTCCTCGATGCCGTGGTCCGACAGGCGGCAGCCCTCGGCGTGGAAGAAATCGTGCCGGCGTTGCAGGGCATCGATGAAATCCGGTACGTCGGTAATATCCGTGTCTGCTGCCTGTGCCAGTTGTTCCACATATTTGCGGAAGGCCTCGGGCTGCTCTACGGCCATTGCCTTGTCGGGTCGCCATGCGGGCAACATCGAGGGATATTTACCATTTGCCCGTTTTTCATTTGCCATTTTTTCTGCGTAGGCGCGATGCCAGCGGAGGTCATCCACAGGGTCGTCGGTGGTGCAAACGGTCTCCACGTTGTAGTGCCGCATCAGACCGACGGCCGTCATATCGGGGTCGTTCTGCAGGCGGTCGTTACACTGGTCAAAGATTTCGCGTGCCGTCTCCGGGTTCAGGCGTTTCGTGATGCCGAAGGCCGTTTTCAGTTCTAGATGAGTCCAGTGGTACAGCGGATTGCGCATCGTGTAGGGAACGGTCTGGGCCCAGGCTTCGAACTTCTCCCAGTCCGAGCTGTCGCCCGTAATCAGTCGTTCGTCCACGCCATTAGTGCGCATCGCGCGCCACTTATAGTGGTCGCCCCCCAACCACACTTCCGTGATGCTGCGGAAACGGTGGTCTTCGGCCACCATCTGCGGGATGAGGTGACAGTGGTAGTCGATAATGGGCATCGGGGCTGCCTGTTCGTGATAGAGTTGCTGGGCCACGGGGCTCTCCAGCAGGAAGTTTTCGTCAAGAAATGTTTTCATACGTATGGTATTAGTTAATCTGATATTATATTAGGCAAAGGTACGCATTATTTTCGGAAGTACGAAACGTTTTGCAGAAAAAATGATGCTATTGAAGACCAGCACCTTCAATATATTGACGGGAAGTCCGTCGAGGTATTGACGGAGGTACCGTCAACGTATTGACGGAACTACCGTCAAAATATTGACGGATTTTTGACGGTCGTTATTTTTATCCAAAAGATAAGCTGAAAATGAAAATAAATTCGTAACTTTGCACCTATTATATAATAAGGTATGCGCGTGAAGGGAACAGCACAGATTTTTCGGACTCCCGCAGAGTTGGGACAGCCCCTGCGGCCCATTGGGGTGGGGGACAGGAATGTCTTTCTGGGGTCGTGCTTTGCCGAGAACATCGGCCGTCGGCTGGCGGATGCCCGTCTGCAGACCACCATCAATCCGATGGGCGTCCTGTACAACCCGGCCATAATCGACAGCTTGCTCAGGGACGAACTCGATGTCGTGCAGCATCACTTCTTCCAGCACCAAGGCATGTGGCACACGTGGCTGGGCGACAGCACATTGTCGCGACTGACGCAGGATGCCTGCCAATGTGCTGCGGAGGAAGCCCTGAGGCAGCTGAGACGGGCTGTGGGCGAGGCCGACAACCTGTTCCTGACCTTCGGCACGAGCCATTGCTTCTGCTTGAGCGACGGTGGCGAGCCGGTTGCCAACTGCCATCGCATGCCTTCGGAGACGTTCTGCGAGCGTGACCTTTCGCCTGAGCACATGGCCAATGACCTGGGGCAGACGTTGGACCGACTGCATGAGAAGAATCCTGCGATGCAGGTTGTAATGACCGTCAGTCCATATCGTTACACGAAGTTTGGCATGCATCGCAATCAGTTGGACAAGTCGCGCCTGTTCCTGGGCATCGAAGCCCTGCAAAAGGGGCGCGAGGCGTGGCTGACCTATTTCCCTGCCTACGAAATCGTGATGGACGAGTTGCGCGACTACCGTTTCTATGCCGAGGACATGCTGCATCCCAGCCAGCAGGCCGTCGACTACATCTGGCAGCGCCTGCAGGACGAGTGGATGACAGACGGATTGCGCCAGTACCTGTACCGGTGGGAACCCATAGGCCGTGCCCTCAGCCATCGTCCCCTGCACCCCGAATCGCCGGAGTATGAGGCGTTTCGGCAGCGCACGCGGGAGCAGTTGCAGCAGTTGCAGGCCGACTATCCGATGTTGAAGATTGAAGATTGAAGATTGAAGATTGAAGATTGAAAATTGAAGATTGAAAATTGAAGATTGAAGATTATGTCATATACAATAAAAGATATCGCCCAGATGCTGGGCATTGAGATCATGGGCGGCGACAAGCGTTCCGTACGCTGGCTGCTTACCGACAGCCGTTCGCTGTCTTCGCCTGAGGACACATTGTTTTTCTCTATCGTCACCCAGCGCGGCGATGGCCATCGCTACATATCGCAGCTCTATCAGCGTGGCGTACGCTCGTTTGTGGTGAGCCGGAAGGTTGAGGGCGATTTCCCTGAAGCCACATTCCTGCAAGTGGACGACACCCTGAAAGCCCTGCAAGAATTGGCCGCGCGCCATCGTCGGCAGTTCCAGGTTCCCGTCATCGGTGTGACGGGTTCCAACGGCAAGACGATGGTGAAGGAATGGCTCTACCAGATGCTCTCGCCCGACCGCATTGTCACCCGTTCGCCCCGCAGCTATAACAGCCAGATAGGCGTTCCCCTGTCCGTGTGGAACCTGACGCGGGAGACCCAGTTGGGCATCTTCGAAGCGGCCATTTCACAGCCCAACGAAATGGAGGCTCTGGAGCAGATTATCCGTCCCACTATCGGTGTGTTCACGGGCCTGGGCGATGCCCATCAGGAGAACTTTACGTCGTACAAGCAGAAGTGCCTGGAGAAACTGTTGCTCTTCCGCGATGCCGAGGTACTCATCTATCCCACAGGCAACCGCGTGGTGGACATCTCCATTCATGAGGTCGGGTTCAGCGGGAAACTGATACCCGTTACTATGCCCGACGACTCGTCGCCCTGGGACCTCGACAAGGAACTTTGCTGTGCAGCCTGCCGTTATTTAGGTATGGAGGAGCCGGTGGTGCAGGAGCGCAAGGCCGGACTCGAACCCATCCCGATGCGACTGGAAGTGATGTCCGGGCAGCGTGGGTGCACACTCATCAACGACTCGTATAACAACGACCCCGACTCGCTGCGCATAGCCCTCGACTTCATGCAGCGTCGACCCGATGAACAGGAGCGCAGCCGTGTGCTCATCCTCAGCGACATGCTGCAGACGGGCCTTTCCGACGAAGAACTCTACACCCTCGTGGCCACAATGGTCCGCGACCATGCCGTCGACACCTTCATCGGGGTGGGCGAGGGCTTGTGCCACAATGCCGTACGCTTCATCCGTCAGAGTGGAGCCCATTGCCATTTCTTCCCAGACACGGCCGACCTCTTGTCGAGCAAGGTATTCGGTGAACTCCAGGACCATGTGATACTCATCAAGGGTGCCCGTTCGTTCCACTTCGAGGACTTGGTCAGCCAGTTGGAGGAACGTGTGCACGAAACCATACTGGAGGTGGACCTGAACGCTATTGTGGCCAACCTCAACTACTATCGTCACCTGATGAAGCCCGACGAACGTATCGTCTGCATGGTGAAGGCCGATGCCTACGGGGCTGGCAGCGTGGAGGTGGCCCGTACATTGCAAGACCAGGCAGTCGATTATCTGGCCGTAGCCGTAGCCGACGAAGGTGTGGAACTGCGCCAGGCAGGTATCTCTACGGGCATCATGATCATGAATCCCGAGATGACCTCTTTCCGTACGCTATTCCACTATAGCCTGGAGCCTGAAGTCTATTCGTTCCGCCTGCTCGATGCACTCATTCATGCCGCCGAGCGTGAGGGCATTAAGGGTTTCCCTGTCCACATCAAGCTGGATACGGGCATGCACCGACTGGGTTTCGACCCAATGAAGGATATGCCGCAGTTGGTGGAGCGTCTGCAAAGTCAGGAGGCTGTGCTGCCACGCAGCGTATTCTCGCACTTCGTGGGCAGCGACAGCGACGACTTCGACCGCTTCTCTGCCCTGCAGTTCGAACGTTTCACCATGGGGGCCGACATCCTGCAGTCGGCCTATCCGCGTCACCACATCCTGCGCCACATCTGCAACTCGGCTGCCATAGAGCACTTCCCCGAACGTCACCTCGACATGGTGCGCCTGGGACTGGGCTTGTATGGTATCAACTCGCGTAACAACGAGATACTGACCAATGTATCGACCCTCAAGACCACCATCCTGCAGATTCACAACGTGCCCAAGGAGGAGACCGTGGGCTACAGCCGCAAGGGGCATCTGACGCGTGACAGCCGCATTGCCGTCCTGCCCATCGGGTATGCCGACGGACTCGACCGGCACCTGGGCAACGGTCATGCCTACTGTATGGTCAATGGTCAGCGTGCGCCCTACATTGGCAACATTTGTATGGATGTGTGCATGATTGACGTCACCGACATCGCCTGTCGTGAGGGCGACACAGCCGTTATCTTTGGCCGTGAACTGCCCCCGACGGTACTGAGCGACATCATTGAGACCATTCCTTACGAAATACTGACCTCCGTGTCGAACCGTGTGAAGAAAGTATATTTTAAGAAATAGATGGCTACGAATGTTTTTATATTCGTGGTTGAGAAATACTATAAAGTAAATTCTATTAACCAGTTAACTAACTAATCAGTGATGAAAAGATTTAACACTATTTTGGTGTTGCTGCTGATGCTGCTGGAGGCATCGGCTGCAGACGTGAATCGTCTGGTCGGTGGCGATTTGAGTCTGGTTCCTGCCTACGAACAGGCAGGCGATCAGTGGCTTGACGAGAGCGGGACGGTGATTCCCGACCTCATCCAATATGTCCAGTCCAAGGGCTGGAATGCGGTGCGTGTCCGTGTCTTCGTGGACCCCTCCAAGGACAACGACCCCGCTGTCTGTCAGGACTTGCAGTATGCTGTGGCCCTGGGCAAGCGCGTGAAGGAGGCCGGCATGGCACTG
Organism: uncultured Bacteroidales bacterium; assembly: GCA_902783655.1. Lineage (GTDB taxonomy): Bacteria > Bacteroidota > Bacteroidia > Bacteroidales > Bacteroidaceae > Physcousia. The sequence continues at coordinate 26,524 of CACZRZ010000209.1, read as the reverse complement.
CTCATCGACCTGCATTATAGCGACACCTGGGCCGATCCCGGTCAGCAGCGCATACCTGCGGCTTGGACCGACCATTCCGATGCGGCTCTGGCTACGCAGGTCGGCAACTATACGCGTGAGGTAATGTCGGCCCTCGTCGAGGCCGGTGCAGCACCTGACTACGTGCAGATAGGCAATGAAATCACCTACGGCATGCTCTGGAACACCGCCGACGGCAAGTTCCCTGCCGATAAGAACCAATATGCTGCGGCTGGCTACTGCCCCACGTGGAGCAACAAGTTCAGCAACGGCGAAAAGCAATGGAAACGCCTGGCCGCTTTCCTCAATGCAGGCAGTAAGGCCGTACGCGAAACGGTGAGTGGGGCCAGGATTGTGATTCATACCGACATGCCTGCTGATGCCAGCCATCTGTTGAACTTCCACAACCACATCCGTACCGCTGGTTTCACCGACTATGATGTCATTGGTCTCTCTTACTACCCCTTCTGGAGTGGCAAACTGGACAACCTGGGTACGGCGCTGTCGAAACTGAAGACCGCCTATCCCACGATGAAGGTACAGGTGGTGGAGACGGCCTGGTACAACAGTTACTACCCTTATGCCCAGGATGGCGACGGCCAGTATTCCCTTGCTTCCCTGCCATCTTCGTGGTCGCCCGATGCCAAGGGCATGGTCAACTACCTCACCGACCTGACAGATCGGCTGAAACTCTACGACAACGTCGATGGTCTCTACTATTGGCAGCCCGAGGAATGTGGCAGCGGATATGCCAAGAAGGTGATGAGAAACTGGACAAACCGCGGCATGTGGCCCAGTGCCAACCAGAGGCAGCACAGTATCCTGCGCACTGCTGATGGGCGGAATCCTGTGGATGCTTTGGCCCGCTATGTCAAGGACGACGAAGTGCAGGAACACGAGGATGCCAGCCAGTATTTCCAGAACCTGGGCTTCGAGACAGGTACCCTGGACGGATGGAACATCGAACAGACTTTCTCGACCCAGAAGGCCAATAACATCACCTCGTGGGCCAGCAAGGACGTGGTGCGTGGCTCTTATAGTCTGGAACTGTGGAATGCCACCATACCCGGCGGCACCATCATAAACCAGATGGCCAAGCTGCCCAACGGGCGATACACGGTTACGGTCCGCGCCCGTGCCAACAAGACGGGATTCTATCTCTATGCCGGCGATGCGAAGACACTGATAACGGGCGAAGTGGCTGAAATGTGGGCCGCTACGACGAATGTGAAGAACGGTGTGCTGGAATTTGGCATCGGTGCCAAGGAGAGCGACGAGGACAACTATGCTTACTTCGACGACTTCGCGGTTTCGCGCATCGGCGATGCCACGGATGAGGCCGACATCGACAATACCAATAGTGATGACCCCGACCAGCCCAAAGATGACGAATATACCGACGAACAGCACGTCGTCTATCGCCTTTATCCCGCCGACATGACGGCGTCGGTAAAGAGTGGCAAACATTGTACCGACACCATCTCCATCCCTTCTGCCATCGTGGTCAACGAGCAGAAGTACTACGTCAACAGTATCGAGGGCAGTGCCTTCAGCAAGGCAGAGAACCTGAACTACGTGAGGATAGGCAAGAGCATCCGGTCTATCTGGGGCAGTGCCTTTGCCGACTGCTGGAGCCTGCATGGCGTGGAGTTTGAGGCAGGGTCGGAACTGAAGACCATCAGCGGATGGGCCTTCTACAATACGGCACTCGACAGCATCGATGTACCCGCCGGTGTGACGGAAATCTCCGAGGGCGCCTTCTCTCATTGCTGGAGACTTGACAAGATAGTCCTGCGTGGCGAGGTGACGAAGATAGATAAGTTTGCTTTCAGCAGGTGGAGTGCCGATGATGTCCCGCAGGCCGATCCCTGTGGATTTCCCCTTACCAGGGGCATGTGGATCTATGCCATCGAGGCACCTGAGATTGACCCGAAGGCTTTCTGTCCCGAGGACGTGCAAGACGATACCCTCTATGTTCACTATACCCTTCTTGAGAACGAGACTTATAAGGCTCTTGGATTCAAGGATATCCTGCCTTTGGACAAGTCTGACGGCTCCATTGCCTACACCGATGGCCAGGGCGTGAAATACAAACTGTGGCCCGAGACCGGAACGGCCAGTGTCGTGGGTTATGACAAGGCACATGCCCCGGAATTGGTCAAGGACTGGCAGGTTGTTATTCCCGAGTCCATCACCACCCTTGTCGATGACGATGAAAAGGATTTTGAGGTGACCCGCATCGCCGAAAATGCTTTCAATGGTCATTGGACGCTTACAGCCATTACCCTTCCAGAGTGTCTGCAGGCCATCGGTGCGTGGGCCTTCCACAATACGGGACTGTCCAGCATCGTAGTCTATGATGGAGTGACAGAGATTGCGGAAGGTACGTTCAGCAAGTGCTGGAACCTTCGGAATGCTGAGTTCCTGGGCGAGCTCACAAGTATCGGCGACTTTGCCTTCAGTGCCTGGGCTGAAGAGGGATGTGCCTCGTCGGGCAACCGATTGCAGCGCGTCGTCTTTTGGAGTACATCAGTACCCGAAATCAGCGAGAAGGCGTTCTTTGCCGACGACATCAAGGAAGGCACGCTCTATGTCGATAAGTCCCTTGTCTCCGATGCCGCCTACACCTCCCTCGGTTTCCAGCAAGTCCTGCCCATCGACCCAGCAGGCGTTGAGAACTTGAGCCAAGATGAAATGGTTAATGGCAAATGCTTTGACCTGATGGGCCGCCGTATTCTCTCCCCTCTTAGCGGCCATCCCTCACTTATAAACAGGGGCATATATATTTACAATGGTCGCAAGATAATCGTCCGATAACTGATAGGAATAAAAAAGAAAGCGCCCCTGCTATCCGAATGCTGGATAGCAGGGGCGCTTTCTTCTTTTAGTCGTGTCGTTATGAGATTACCGACTTGCTTATCTCCTGCCACAGTCGTTCGTCGGGGACGGGGGCGGTGATGTCGATGGGCTGGTGTGAGACCGGATGCTCAAACTGGATGCGACGGGCGTGAAGTGAGATGCCGCCGTCGGGATTGCTGCGTGGGGCACCATATTTGAGGTCGCCACGGATGGGACAACCCATCTTGGCCAGTTGGCAGCGAATCTGGTGGTGGCGACCGGTGTGGAGATGGACTTCTAATAGCCAATAGCGGTCGCTGTGTCCAATGATGCGATAGTCCAGTATGGCCTGTTTGGAGTTTGGGACCTCATGGTCGTAGGCCCGAGCCGTATTGTTCTTGGGGTTGCGGGTGAGCCAGTGGGTGAGGGTACTCTCAGGGTGTGGCGGTTGGTTGGCCACGATGGCCCAATAGGTCTTCTGAACCTGTCGGGTGCGGAACATCTCGCTGAGGCGGGTCAGGGCCTTGCTGGTGCGGGCAAAGAGTACAAGTCCGCTGACGGGACGGTCGAGTCGGTGTACTACGCCAAGGAACACATCACCAGGTTTATGGTAACGTTCCTTGATATATGCCTTGACCTCGTCAGACAATGGGGCATCGCCAGTCTTGTCACCCTGTACGATGTCCCCGACACACTTGTTTACTACGATAATGTGATTATCCTCGAACAGGACATTCATTGTAGGATATCTTATAAACCACGAATTACACGAATTGACACGAATTAGCCAATTATTGCAATTGGTATCTATAATTCGTGTTGATTCGTGTAATTCGTGTCCGTTTCTTATTACGTGTTCATGCCACCATCGACCTGGATGACCTGTCCACTTACATACGAACTGAGGTCGCTGGCCAGATAGAGAGCGGTATTGGCGATGTCCTCCACCTGTCCGCCTCGGCGCAGGGGAATCTTCTTCTTCCATTCTTCACGAACCTCATCGCTTAGGGCAGCAGTCATAGCCGTCTCGATGAAGCCGGGAGCAATGGCATTGGCACGAATGCCCTTGGGGCCCATTTCCTGAGCAATGGATTTGGCCAGAGCAATGAGTCCGGCCTTGGAGGCAGCGTAGTTGGACTGTCCGGCATTGCCGTGAACACCAACGACAGAGGCCATGTTGATGATGCTGCCCTTGCGCTGGCGCATCATGATGGGTACACAGGCATGGATGAAGTTGAAGGCCGACTTCAGGTTGACGGCGATAACGGCATCCCACTGCTGTTCGCTCATGCGCAGCATCAGGCCGTCCTTGGTGATGCCAGCATTGTTGACCAGAATATCAATCGAGCCGAACTCTTCCTTGACCTTGTTTACGACCTCCTCGGTCTGTGCAAAGTCGGCAGCGTTGGAAGCATAGCTCTTGGCCTTAACGCCCAAAGCGGCTATTTCCTGTTCGGTCTCTTCGTTAACTTCCAAATCGGTGAAGGCTATGTTGGCGCCTTCCTCTGCAAATTTCAGGGCAATGGCCTTGCCAATGCCACGTGCCGCACCCGTTATGAGTGCGGTCTTTCCTTCCAGTAATTTCATATTATAGTAATGTAGAATGTCAAGTGTAATTTTTTAAGTCTCTTCGTCGGGGCGGTTTATCTTGGCCATAGCACGGTGAATGACCTGCTTCACCATGGGACGGCTGGTCTGGATGCTCATGCCCAGACGACCGTAGATGTAGGGAACCTCCAGTCCGCGGATGCAGTAGTGGATGATGTCCACCGACATGCGAATGTTGGCCACATCGAACTTGCCTTGACGAATGCCCTGCATGATGATTTTCTGGATGATGTCCACTTCGGCCAGGTCGAACTCCTTGCGCACCTTCTCCACGAGCCAGATGTTGCGGAAGAATTCTGCCCTGAGGTTACCGTTACGTATCACCACCTCCTTGATGAGGCTCAGGTGAGTGTAGACCAACTGCACGAGTTTGTCCTCGGGTTCCAGGTCCTTGTCGGCAATCAGTCGCAGGCGGTTGCTCATGTGCTCCATCTCCTTCTCCACGACGGCCTCGAACACCTCTTCCTTGCTTTTGAAATAAGTGTACAGTGTACGCCGCCCTCTGCCCGAGGCAATGGCGATGTCATTCATGGTGGTGTCGTCCAGGCCATTCTTGGCAAAGAGTTGGCGCGCCACGTCAATGAGCTTGTTTCTGGTTTTTATGTTTCCCATAACAGGTACAAAGTTAGGTAAAAGTGTGTAATCTGACAAGAATTTCGGACTAATATATGCGAAAAAAGACAAAATCCTACCGAAATGTTTGGTCATACCGAATTTTCTCCTTACCTTTGCACTCGCAAAACAGAAAATCGCGGAGTGGAGCAGTTGGTAGCTCGCCAGGCTCATAACCTGGAGGTCGCCCGTTCGAGTCGGACCTCCGCAACTAAAACCGCTGAAGACGCCCTGTATACGGGGCGTTCGGTCGTTTTACGGGGAAAGGAAGTCGGACGACCGACGGACGAAATCGGGAATTTTGCTGGTGACTCAGTAGGGGAGTCGCCAACAAAAAAAATGCCTTCAATTGAGATTTTTTCGGACCGCGCGGGAAATATATATAAGGAAGCCGCGAACGGGATGGCAGGTATCGTTGGGTTTACGATGCCGAGGTTGCACACTGGGAAACAGTGGTATGTCGATTTCTGTGCCTACGATCCTGCAGGGGATTGTATGAAGAGGAAGAAGTACATGCTTGACCGTATGAAGGGCCGGGGTGAGCGTCGACGTATGGGCACGCTGCTAATCACCCGGCTGACGGAACGGCTATTGCAAGGTTGGAATCCTTGGGTCAAGGATGACAGTACGCGCCACATGTCCGACTTCAGCTACGTGCTGGAGCAATATCGCGACTATGTGGGTGCCATGGCCAAGAAGGGTGCGCTGAAACAGAAGACCGCGTATGACTACCTGTCGCGTCTAAGTACGCTGGAGACATACATGCAAGAGTGCCGTACGGACATGAAGTATGCATATCAGTTCGATCATTCCTTTGCCGTCGATTTTCTTGATTACCTGGTACTGGACAAAGATGTGAGTGCACGCACACGAAACAACTACAGGACCTGGTTGTCGACTTTTGCCTCGTGGATGATAGAACGTAGGTACTGTAGCCAGAATCCTGTGGAGGGAATCCGTCATCTGCGCGAAAACGAAAAGCTGCGCGATGCCATGCCTCAGGAAGCCCTCGTGCGCATGCGCGAATATTTATATGAAAGGAATCGTCCATTCCTGCTGGCCTGCATGATGGAATACTACACTTTCATCCGTCCGGACGAACTGCGGCACCTGCGTGTGGGCGACATTTCAGTACGGGACCGAGAGGTGAGGGTTGCGGCAGACGTTGCCAAGAACCGGCATGAGCGACGCGTGGGACTGAACACGAAGGTGCTGCACCTGATGCTGGAGCTGAAGGTGTTCGATGCACCGTCACAATACTACCTGTTCGGTCGGGATATGCGGCCTGGTAAAGAGTCAATCTACTTGAATGCCTTCCGTTACGAGTGGGGAAAGATGCGAAATGCCCTTCGATGGCCGAAGAGCTACCAGTTCTACAGTCTGAAGGACTCAGGAATCCGCGACTTGGCTAACGCGCAGGGTGTAGTAGTGGCCCGTGATCAGGCTGGCCATAGCGACGTGTCGGTAACTAATAGATATCTGAAGCAGGGAAAGATTGTGCCGGCGGAGGTGAAGGATTTCGACGGAGCCGTATAGTTTTGTGGCAACTTTTTGTGGTAGTACAATATATTTTGTGGTAACTTATTGTGTCGACACATTCATCTCGTAGAAGTAGCCTGTCATGAGCCGCTGCAGTCCCTGGTCGTCAATCTGTGCCTCTATCTTCTCGCAGCCGAAGCGTTTGCCTCGGATGAAGAAGACCTGGGTGGGTTCTGGCATCTCGTCGGCCAGGAACTTGACGCAGTACTTGGCCTTCATGTTGAAGGTGTAGGTGTTCTGGTGAAGCTGGCCGAGATAGTGTTCGGCCTCGACAGGATTCAAAGACAAAGACCACAGGCGATGCATTTCTCCGCTGTGGTTCTTTTTGTAGAGATAGTCGGTAAATGGCATGAGGGTCTTCCTGATGTCGCCCACCGATACCCCTTCGCGGCTTGCACCTGTAATGTCGACACAGATTGAGTCTTGCTCTATGTCGTCCATGAAGAACACCTGCAGTTTGTCCTCCTTTTCCGACTTCTCGATGTCGGCATCCCCCTCAATGTATTCCTGAATGGTACTGCTGTCCGACTCCGAGCCACGTCCCCTGGTGTCCCGTTCGTCGCCGGTCGGGTTCTCCAAGCACACCATCCGGAACGTCCACTTCGAACGTCCGCCGGAAAGGTTGGTTGTTTCCACCTCGGATATAGCCACAGGACATATCTTCAGTGAGATTTCGCTGTCACTCTGACTGTCGCGGACGAGCGGGCCGAACACGTCGATTTGTGTAAAAATTGCCACGGGGTCGGACTGACCAATGTCGGAATGGTCGTGGTTCCATCCCGTCCACAGTCCGACAGGGGTCTTGTAGATGTACTTGGGACGTTCTGCCTCGCTCCTTTCGTTGTACGCGGTTATGGCTTCGATCCTCGATGCGTACTCGTTTACGGGAGCCGATTCGCGTACGTTGTCGGGAATGACATCGTAGTCGTGTTCCGATGACCGGGACATGTCAAAATTCAGGTTGGAGGAAGCCAGCGACGTTGCCACAGAATCTTCGTCCAATGCCACGGAATATTCGTCCACTGGCTCTATTCCCGTCTGTCTTGCATTACCGAAGAACATGGCATTGTCCACCATTTTCACGGTTTTTGCCAGTTGGTCGATGACCAGTGTACAGTTGAAGAACTGGCAATACTCTTCCAGGAACTCCTTCACAGTCCAGTGTGGCAGGGTGTGGGAGAGGAAGAGGGTACGCTTAGCCGATGCTATGTAGAGATTGTCCCAGGGCGATACGGCCCTGTCGTTTTCCACCAGTTCGTATCCAGACTCCTGCAGGACCTGTGTCAATACATCGTTTAGGTTCGGCTGTGGAACATCGCTCTGGTGCTCTTCCGTTTCGTTGAACACCCTCTGCATTATATAGCGGACGGGCATTTCATTGTACTCCCAATGACCAGATCTTCCTTCGGGCACGTATGTTGCTATGGCACCTCCCATATCCATCTCGTCGATATACACCTGGTTCTCGTTCGACAGCAGGTTTATCTCAGACCGTCCACCGACGAGTTGCACCTTCACGTCCTGATCGGTCACCTGCGTCACCTTGGCCGTGCCCTGCAACAGCACCCTGTTGTTCACCTCCAGGCGGCAGGTCATCAGCGGTGGCTGCTTGGTGCGCTCGATACGCTGGATGTTCTGGAAGAAGTTGCGGTTCTCCAGTATGTCCATGGGTAGCGTCACGTCCAGCGTATACGATTCGGACTGTGTGAAGTATGGATTCTCGCTGACGAGCTTAATCTGCTGCTTGCCGTCGGGATATACCTGTATGTCGTTGAGAAATAGGGAAGTCATATTATGAATTAAGAATTAAGGATTATTTGTTCTTCAGTAGGTTCTCGAATCGTTTCAAGCGGCGGTACATGCCATTCTCGCCGTCGATGGGAATGTCCACGCCGATGCCCAGCTCCAGTTGTGTGGTCAGTCGGTCCAGGACGTCGTGCGCCTCTGAGAGCGTTCCATGCAGTTCGCTGTTATCGGTCTGGACGTTGACGATAGGGGCAACGACGGCCGACTGTCCACCACCCATGGCGCGGCTGACATCCTGCATGGTTAGCGAGCCTACAGTGTTATTGCGCTGTGCCTGGTCGAGGAAGTTCAGGAACGGCAACACGGCCGGGTTCTGAACAGCCTGGTGATTGGCCACGAACTCGCCCTCGTGTACCACGCCGGCCTCGCGTCGGTACTGACGTCCCCCGGTGAATCCGCCCTCGTAGTATCCCATAGCCTCTGCCTGGTGCTGCTTTTTGATGGTGGCTATCTGCATGGCACCTGCAGCCAGTGCGATGCCGGCCGATATGGGAGCCAGTATTAGGTTGGATGGCCATGGTGCTCCGGCCATCGTCGAGGTGTAGGCATTGATGGCACCCATAGCCGTCTGTGCTATGGCCTGTGCTATCTCTATGGCCATGGCCCGCTTGTTGGCCTTTGTCTTGGCTGCAGCAATCTCTTTGTCGCGCTGCTCCTCCAGTTTCTTTTTCTTCTTATTGTTCTTGCCTGCAGCCTTAATCTGCTTGTCGTAGTTGGCCGTTATCCTGGCTACCTCCAGGTCGCTGTTTGCCTGAGCCAAGCTGCTGGCCGCAGACATCATCTGGTTGATGCTCTGATAGGCAGCCTGAGCACCGGCCACGATGCCCTGCATGGTCTCTGCGTCCAACTGTCGCTTGGCTTCCTGGTATTCCTTATTGTTTTCGTAGTCCTCACCGTAGAGAATCTTCAACTGTTCGTTGATAGACTTCTGATTTTCTAAGGCTGACTTGATAGAGAAGATACCCGTGGCAGCATCGTTTCCGGCATCCACATCGGAGACTCCTGCAGCCTTCTTTGCTGTATCGAGGGCCTTGGTTCCCTTTGCCTTAATACTGCTGCCTGCAGCTTGGTCGGCCTTTAGCTCGTCGTACTTACGCTTGATGTTGGCCACTATCTGGTTGTATTCCTCCTCAGTCATCCGGCCTGCGGCGATGAGTGTATCCTTGATGACCTCCAATCCCTTCAGCTCTATCTTCATCAGTTCGTCGTAGTTCTTCATTCCGGCCTCTTCGCGCAGCTTGGCCAGACGCTGCAGGAACTGTTGCTCGCGATCGAATTTCTCCTGTTCTTCCTTATTCTGAATCTGCATCTCCAGATCCATCCACTCCTTGGAGCCATTCTTGTAGAGGTTTTGCCGCTGACGCAGGTAGGTAATTTCGGAACGGAAGAGGGCATCGTGCAGTGCATCCTCATTATGGTATATGTCCGACTTCTCATCCTCGAACTGACGGCGCAGGCTACGTTCGCGTGCCAGCCGGTCGCGAGAAAGCCTGTCCTCATTGAGCTTGGCCGTCCATTGATAGTATTCGTTTTCCTCACGTTCGCGGTCGTCAAGCAGTTTCTTATATTCCGTGGAATCCTCGCCGTAAACGGTCTTCATCTGGGAGTAATACCAATTAGCCAACTCATGACGCATCTTCATGTAGTCGGTGTAACTTGTCAGCCCTTGACGATAACATCTCATTTCTTCGGCCACCTCTGCCTGGTACTCCGCCTTAACAGCATCGGCACGTTCTTTCAGTATCTTTTTGCGTTTCTCCTCCTCCTTCTCTAGTTCCTTCTCGTCCACGTAGTAGATGGGGTCTGTCGGAACGACTTCAGGGTCAGTCACAGTGTTGGTATTTCCTTTCTTGACTACCTTCTTTCCTTTCTTCTCACCTTCCTCAACGACCTTCTTACCATTTGGGGCCGGTGGGGCAGAGAAAGTGTCCTTTACGTGATTCTTAATTGTGTCCCACTGACGAAGTGCCACATCGGCCACAGCCTTCATCCCCTGCTTGAATCCGTCTTTTACCTTGTTCCAGTCGAGTGTAAATATACCCTCTATGATGTTGGCCACCCCGCTCAGTTCATCGATAAGGAACGTGACGGCATTGGTGATGGTTGAGAATCCTGTGGTAAATGTTGAAGTTAGTAACTGAATAATCTTACGAACGAAAGAGAATTTGTCGTAGAGTGCTGCAGCCAGACGAATGAGTCCGGTGAACCACCCTGCAACTTGTGCCAGGACTCCCAATAGTTTCGCACCAGTCTGACGCAAAAGACTTGTAGCCTCAGATGCTCCGCGGATTCTGTCCCGATATTTGATAAACAGTGCAGTAGCTGCAGCCAGGGCTGCCACAAGCAGACCGATGGGATTGACCTTGGTCACAGCATTAAACAACGTTGTGGCCACACTGGCGGCCTTCGTTGCCACCTCATGAGTTTTAGTGGCAATAGTACTGGCTTTAAGAACGACTGTATACCCCGCCACGGCTGCAGTGGTAGCAATTATGGCGCCTTTGTTCTCGAACATGAAGGACGTAACAGCGGATAGTCCCTTCACCAGCAACGAGGAACCGCTGATGGTATAGCGCACGATGGGAAGAAGCCGTTCGCCCAGCTCTATGGTAAGGTCATGGAACCGCTTCTTTGCTTTCTCCGTTTCGGCTTGTACGGTTGTATTCTGGATATTAAACTCATCGATGACGCTAGAACCTTCCTCGTAGGCCTCATTTGCTATGCGCTGTGCTTCTGTCACCTGGTCGATATGCCCGGCCAGCGTGGCCAGAACGCCCACGGCACGTGTGCCGTCCATCTTCAGCTCATCGAACTTGCTGGCCAGTACCGACATGTCTCCCAGTGAGTTCACGTGCTGAAGCCACTCGATGAGTGCTTGGTTCATGTCTGTCTTTACCAGTTCGGCGAAGTTCTTCACTTCCATGCCGGCCATCTTGGCGAAGCGTGCCGGATCCTGATACATCTTCGTTATGAGCTGGTTCATGACGGTGCTCGACGTGGCCATCTCCTGATTATTCTGGTCCAGTGCGGCGCCAAAGCCCATTATCTGTGCCTGGCTCATGTGTGCTTGCTGACCAACGCCAGAGAGTTTGGCGGTAAATTCGATGATAGGCTGCGCCTTGGCTGGACTGCTCTGCACCAGTTCATTCAGTGCCGAACCTGTGGCCAGCATGGCACCGCGCAGTCCCTTCGTCTTATCCTCTCCGAAGGCAATGGCCAGTTTGCCAATGATGTCCACGGCACCTTGGCCCAAGTCGTCGCCCAGTGCCACATTTATCTTGTCGGCTCCATCCACGAACTCCTCTACCAATTTCGTCTCAGTGATGCCCAGTCTACCTGCAGAACCTGCCAGTTGATTCAGTCCCTCGCGAGCCGTGCGAGTGTCCATATGCCTGAAGTCCTCGTTCATGCGCTCTGTCTCCTCGGCTGTCTGCCCGGTGTACTTGCGGACGTTGGCCATCTCCTGTTCCATGTCGGAGTAGGCCTTGACCGCTTTGCGGATAGTGAACGAGAGTCCGGATATGGCACCGATGGCCTGCGTGATAAATCCCCAGTTCCGATTGAAGAAATCAACGGAGCGTGTGAAGATATTCCCTCGAGACTGGTCTGGTCGTTGCATATCTCGAACTTTCTTCAGTTCACTCTCCAGTTGTTTTATTTTCTTTGTTAAGTCCTCAACATTCTCCCCGGTGCGTTCCATGTCGCGAAGTTCTTCATTGAGAATCTTGATAGAATACTCAATATCGCGAACTGGCGCAGAGCTGAGGTTGGAGAGTGTCCGGTCAACCAATGCAGTTTCACGTTGTGTAACCTCTATTGATTTGTTGGCTTCTTTGATTTCCTGGTCGTAACGTTCAATCGTACTGACCACTTTCCTTTCCTCGGCCTCAATTTCTGTCAATCTTCCACGAATAATTTCAAGCCCTACGTTAGCCTTTTCCCAGTTCTCAGTACCCCTATTACTGCTATTCTTTATATTCTCGGCGGTACGCTCGGCCAGTTGCAACTGCTTCACGGATGCTGTAGAAGCATTTTCTGCAGTCTGGCGTATGAACTCGAGTTCTGCCTTCAGCCGTTCGGTGGAGGAAGTGGCCCCCGTGGCCTCTGCCTGGAGCTTCTCGAAGGCCTTCATTGCCTTGATATTCTCCAGCTCTTTGACAGTCGTATCAAGAAGATTGTTTAGGGATTCGTATTGTTCGCTGTCTACGGGTACATCTTTCGACATCTTACGAAGCTGCTTCTGTGCATTCTCAATCTGCTTCACAGATGCTGTGCCAAGATTGTTCAGCGTGTCGATGGTGCGCACCACCTCGTTGTCATACTTGCGCAGTTCTTTCTCAGCATCCTTCAGTTGCCGCTTTGCTTCGTCGATGGCCTTGGTATTGCCTGGAGTCTGTCTGGCCTTGGACAGTGCCAGTTCATACTTTTCTACTTCCTTGCGCAGGGCATCGAGGTTGCGCTTTGCTTGCTCAGAATTGAGCTCAATGACGGTGGTATATCTCTCTGTTGTAGCCATAATAAGAAGTGGGTGCTAACTTGTTTCCAGCAAAGTTAACACCCACCTCTATATAATAAAAATACGTTCAGCATTGATTATGCTCAATCAACCATTTTTCATAACGTATTTCTTCCAATCTACTTTCATTATTCTTTCTGTTTTTTTCGCAAAGTTCCATGTACCATTCAGAAAAATCCCTACCATCCTTCATCTTGTTGGGTAGAGTTTCTTTATCGCTCCCGCCACTCGCCGCACAATATAATATACCGCCAGCGAATGATAACATGCAACCAATACAGAACGTTGTGAACATGGTATCCTTTTTTTTCTTTTGCAAATTTACAAACAAATAACGAAACAAACAAGGGGATTCCCCTAATTTTAATAGGAAAATCCCCCTGGTTTAATTAGAGTGTGCAGACTACTGTCCCAGCACCCAGCGCTTGGCAGTAGCGACGGCCTGCTGGCACCAGTCGTTGTAGTCCTCGTACTCCTGTCCGGCTTCAGCATAGTCGCCGTTGATGGCATGCCGCTGGATGGCCAGCTCCTGGCTGACGGAGTACCGGCTGCGGATGATGGCGTTAGCCACTTCGCCGTAGTTGTTTAGGTCGGTGCAGGGCATGATGGTGCCGCCGTCCGTCTCTGTGCCGGTATAGGCGTAGGCCGTAGGCCACACCACGGGTTCGGCATTCTCTTCAGTGTCGTTGTCGGGCACGACATAGTTCTCTACCACCTCCTCATTGAGGTATCCGATGATGTGCTGGTCGTCGTACTTCAGGAAAGTGCGAGGCTCTTGATAGACAGTTCTGTTCATAGCATGTATTGTTTAAGTGAATTTAGTGTATTCCTTACCGTCTTTGCCTCTGACCTGTTGAATGATAGTAGGCACTGGAAGATCTTCCCGGGTGAAGTCGTTCATGGCCTGGTCGATCATTATCTTCGAGCCTGTGAAAGTGTAGAACTCTGCATCCTGCGACGTGGGTTGTCCCTGTTCGTCGCGTTTCTTCTCGAACTGATAGGTTTCCTGTTCCTCCCCGTTGAAGTCTGTCGTTACGAAGGTCTGGATGATCTTCTTGAATCGGAGGGCCAACACCCTGCCAGGCACCTGCTTGGGAATGTCCTGGACCTGGCCTTCGGAATTAGACATACTCACCGAGACCACCTGCTTCTCGATCTTCGAATCCTGGATGACATAGTCTTCGAGGAATACCTTTATAGGGGGTTTACCCCCCCCCCCCCGTTAACATTTTTTCACATTTCGTAACAATCGAAGAGAAGGGTACTTTCTGCTCAGAACTCATGCCCTGGAAGGGTGGTCTTACTCGTCTTTTCTTGATAATCTTTCCCAATGATTTTTCCATACCTAATGATTTTAAGAGGTTAATACAATCAGCATGTTTCACGAACCCAAACCTCGACGCCAGCTTCACCCTTATCTGTTCCTCGTCGAATCCCAGCTTCTGCAATCGTCTCACCCTCTTGGCCAGTTCCTTCTTGTTGTGCTTACCCACTTCCACGTTTGTGGGGTAGAACACATATCCAGCAATCCGGATTCCAGTCCAGCAAGGCCGGACGTTGAAGTCGGTATTGACAGTGATGTGCCAGTCCCTCGACAGGTGCATGATGGCAAGCTCGAGAAGGATGTGGAGAACCGTTTTGTCCGGATGGATAATCAGGATATTATCCACGAAGCGATAATATTTGATAGGTTCATCAAGGTACCACTGGAACTTCATGGCCAGGTAACTGGGCCCTCGCGAAAGTTCCCTGGCATCCTCTTCCGTCCGTGCCGTTAGGATGCGGTCCGTTACGTAGCGCTGTGTCCAGTAGGCAAGTTTGTCCGGGTCATCGGCGATGTCGAAGAAACGCAGCAGCAGTCGGTCGAAGTCGGCCAGGTAAATCTGTCCGAACAGTTGAGCCACCTTGATGCCGAGCGGTACGCCCATGGGGTAGCTGTCTACGACCTTGAAGAGGAAGCGTAGCAGTTTTCCCGGCTTGACGACACGTTGCAGTTTCTCCTTCAGGATAGCATGATCCATGAGGGGGAAATAGTGGTGTGCGTCGAGTGGTACGTAGTACGCCATCTCATCCTGAGTACTCCGGAAGAAATCATTCCTGAGGAAGCGCATAAGGCCATGCGTGCCCATGCCGGGTTTGACGGCAGGAGCTCTCCACGTAGAGTAGTCATACAACGACTTCTCGTACGGCAGGATTGACGCGCTCTCTACGACATGGTCCTCGATGGGAGCCTTGGCCAGTTTCCGCTGTTTCCTCTCGAAGATGATCTTCTCCTTATAGCCTTTCGGCTGCCAAGACTCATCTTGAATCATCCTCACCACCTCCTCGAGGTTGTGCTGGAGATTCTCATCGAATGCCTTGACGTAGTCGCGCGAATGTTTATGTCTGGAGTAATTGTCGTAAGCCTCCTGGGCGTTTTCCAACGACTCATTCTCCTTTCTATCGCGTATCTTACGCATAAAGGTTGGGTCTTTTGATTCAGAAAAGGGGTCTCGGAGTGGGTCTTAGTGTGGGTCTGTTGTCCGGGTTGGAGGAGTTCCTCGTGTCCGGAACTGGATATGGTGGGAGTCTGCGAAAACCTCCCGACAGGTATGCCGCTCGCCCTGATGGGCTACGAGGCTCGCTGTCATCTCAGCTATTTTCGACCATTGGGTCAGGCTCACTCCCTTATTTTTAGGTTTCGTTGAGGAACGCGCCGTAGTTCGCATTGGCATTAGAGGGGGCATTGTTACCATTGAGGTACGCCGAGCCCGCATTGTCACCATTGTTCGCATTGCCCAGCAATTGAGCGCCACGGAGACCGCGTTTAGGAGTTCTACCTACTTTCAGTAAGAAAAGCGGGAGCAAAGTTACGCTTTTTCTATCATTTCAACAAGTCAAAGAACGAATTTTAGTTATATTTCTCCAAAAATTTTTCTTATCGACCGGCTACGCCGGTAGCGACCGCCCTGCGGGCGGGGGCGCTTCGCGCCGGTGTGCTTTGCGCTCCGCGCTTCCTGCGCCCCCTTAGTGCAGTTAGTTATCCGTGCCCCATATTGGTTGCGTTGTGAACGCCTCTGCGTATTCGCAGAGGAACGCGCCGTAGTCCGCATTGGCAGAAGAGGGGGCATCGTAACCAGAGAGGAACGCCGAGCCCGCAAAGCCACCAATGTTCGCAGCGCCCAGCAATCGAGCGCCACGGAGACCGCTATCGGCGGCGGGGTTGTAATATCCGTCGCACCAGTATGTGCTGATTGAACCTCCAACCTCTTTCGGGAAGAAAGCGAGATTCTTCAGCGTCATCGTCTTCGGGTACAACCATCCTGCAGAAGCCGCTGTCGGTCCAGTTGCGATCTTGACCAGGTTGGCGACGCTGGACAGGCTCATGTTGGAGCCGTCGATGGAGTTCGAAATGAACAGCGACTGCGATTTGTCGGCGTTGCACTGCAGTAACATGTTCTCGCACATGCAATACAGGTACTTGTAGTCATTCTTCAGACCGAAGAACGACGGGATATTGCCGATAGTCTTTGAAGCGCCGTTCTCCTGAATTGTCGTTGAGAGCAATCCGGTGAAGTCTCCTTGTGCAATGCCAACATTCAGTCCGATATAGGGGTAATAGTGGAAGTTCCCTTCCCAAGCTGTGGGGAGGTCTATGCCTACACCCGTTCCGCCCTGGCGCAGTCCGTTCGCGTCGAGAGTGTCATTGAAGGCCGCCTGAATGTTCCTGTTGCCGAAGATCAGGCGTTTTAGCATGCCAGTTACGAAGACCATGACGCGTTCGTTGGCGAACCACAGCGTACCGTTCTTGCGTGCTGCAGTGCGGAACGCATCGATGGACAGGTTCGTTGCCGGTTTGCCAAGTTGCGAGTCGAACGCACTGTCCAGCGACGAGTCGTTATTGCCGCCACGATACTGAGCCGTCGGATTCACGAAGCTCACGAGTCTCGAGTTCGTGCGGTCCATGGTGGCATATCCGGCGCATGAGCGGGAGCCCACGGGGATGTAGTAATTCCACATGCCCTTGCGCGGTCCACCGAGCGATATGGTCTCGTATTCGTACGTGTCGTCCTCGTAATATTGGTAGTAGAAAGGAACGTTCCAGCCCCAATGGTAGTGACCTGCAGCCCCTGTCAGGTCGGCCGCGTTGCCATTCTCCAGCAGGTTGTGGTTGCTTGCCGACAGTTTCTGCCGGGAGTGATCGTTCTGCACCAGGTAGCCACCCAGTCCCATCTCGTGTGCGAGAGACCGGCCGAGGTCGAGGTCCCCGACGGGTGCGCCCACAGGTGTAGAGCTGGCTTTGGCCCATTTACGTCCGAACCATGGAACGCCGCCGCCAATCTTAGATGCGGGGATCATTCCGACTTTGTTTGCCACGGGGTCGTAGCCGAGGACTAAGGTCTGAGCACTTTCGCCCATACCCTCAATGTCTTTCATTTTCACAATTTCCATAGTCTTTGTTTTTATTTACGTTATTAATCTACCATCAGGAAGAATCTGGTAAGCGTCTGCGCCATCTGCAGAATTTCGCAGATAGAGTATGCCTCTCTGTTCCACTACTACCCAGTTCACACGGTTGCTTCCGCCATAGGCTTTGATTGCCCGCAGCGTCAGTACGCTGAGGGCGTCAGTCGCATGGATATAATTCAGCGACATGCTGTTTGCAATATAATTACTGTTACCACTATAGTATGCCATCAGGATATCTATAGTGGATGCCAGTACCGAGTTGTCCGAAAATAGTATTGTAATTGTCAGTCCTTCGTAATTTGCAGGGTCTGGAAGATATACTATCGTTGATGCCGGCAACACATAGGAATTCCCGGGATTATTATCGAGGTCTATTGTTTGTTTGCCATTGACTGTTACTATATCTCCAGTCACCGTATATATGGCCTTTGTTCGCAAAACTCCCCTCACCCATGAATTGTTCTGATACGTTCCTCCCGTCTTGGCATTGAGTACCAGCGTCGGGCGGAACTTGTATGAGTCACTTGCAGGCAATGTGTCGACCCAAGGGTCACTTGCGTCGAAGTAGGTATATGGGACCTTTCCGTTCCACGTCGCCATATAATTGCCAGCATCTATGACTGTTTCCGTTGATCCGTGGTACAGCGTCCCGTACTGCGAGATGAAGAAGTCGCCGGAAACGATGAAGGAACCAAGGTTTGCGAATGCCGCAAATACGGCCTGGAAGATGGCAAAGATGAATTGAGTGGCCAGCCCCCAATAATCGGAGTCCTTAGGGTCATGCGCTATTCCTTCCACACGATTTGTGGCCACCTTCAGATAATAATAGTAGTTGTTGTACAACACCACGGGGCACAAACGATCGGTGCGAGTATATGTTTTGATAGAGCTGTACTCGCCAGCGGGGTAGTACATCAGTTGTGTGTCGCCAGCTTCACCGTCTGAGACCATGTGGATGGACTCCTCTGCCAGAGGTGTTGCTTCCGCATTGGCATCAGCGATTGACGCCCACATCTTCACCTTCAGTGGCCAGTCCCACGAAGCTGAAGGTGTCAGGCCGTACTGGCTATGCGTTCCGGAGTGCACGACATAGCCTGTGGCTGTCTGTATCGTCATATAGCCGCTGAATGCTGCAGGGCTCCCGTCCCCCACTTTTCTGTAGGATGATAATACGACGGAGGACGGAGTAAACGTGTTGTCGTTATGACGTGTCACCACGGAGGGAGATAAGCGGATTTCGTAGGTTACTGCATCGTCCCCATTGTCCCCGTCTTTAGCCTTCCATTTTACATTGATGGGGAATTGGCTGACGACATGCCAGTCGTCATCCCACAGTCGTGCCTCGATGCAGTTGTAGGTGTCAGCATCCCGTCCCTGCAGCGTCAGCCTGGTAGTCTTGGCAGGCGTTCCCCATGGTGATGCCACGCCATCCTTTATCCGGACGAATCCGAAGTAGAGGTCACTGCTCACAACGGACGGATTCTGGCCCACCCGTTTCCATTGGGTGAGCGCTATCTCCAGTCCGGGAACGGTGGCCGCCCCTGACTCCGTAGCATCAATCTCCGTATGCGTGGAGGTGATGTAATAGTTCACGCTGGGTGAGCCGTTTTCCGGAGCCGGCAGGAGTTCCTTTGTCCGTGTGAGGTTCTTCATTATGCGTTGGATGATGCATGTATGCGTACCATTACTCCGCCTACCTCTTTCACCTTGGCACCTGTTATACTGTTGCCTGTAATGCCTG
Organism: uncultured Bacteroidales bacterium; assembly: GCA_902783655.1. Lineage (GTDB taxonomy): Bacteria > Bacteroidota > Bacteroidia > Bacteroidales > Bacteroidaceae > Physcousia. The sequence goes on along the minus strand of CACZRZ010000209.1, from coordinate 7,397 downwards.
ATATCACGCTTCGGTCGCTCTTCTTGAGGTAGGTGTACTCGAATGTCCATCCCATCGACGCGGTGACATCGGCACCCGAAGTGCGATCATAGACCTTGGGAGTGAATGTTGCCGTCTCGCTGTCTTTGATTGTCTCGCCTACGATGGAACAGTTATCATCGATGTAATAGAGTTCATGTACATCGGTCGGCTGCACGGTCGCGTAGTACGTCTTATGATTCGTAAATTCGGCCTTAGCCCTATACACCTCGGTTCCCTCTACGGCATGGTCGTAGAGCTTCAGTTTCTTTCCTGTTACACCCGATACGGTGACGTCCGAAAGTTCCATCAGGCCTGCAGTATGTACGACGGTGACCCAGCTGTTGCCCTCCAGGTGTTCCCACGTCAGGGTTGCCCCGCCTATGTTCTGGCCTGCCAGTTGGAAGAAGGCGGTGTATTCCACGTAGTCGTTGTCGCTGCTCAGGACATCGTCGCCGCTAACTCCGTTCTCTCCCTGGCACGACACCAGTATACCGTAGGCTTCTCCCGACACGGACTGCACGGGAATGACCTGCTGGCAAGTGAATTCCTTGCCGTCGTACGTGCTACGATAGTAAATGTAACGATCGGTGAAGTCGGAACTGTCAGGACCGACGAGATTACCCTTGATGCGCAGGCCGGGGAAATTCAGCGTAGTGGAACCGTAGGCAATCGACACGGTACACTTCTCGAACAGCGGTGCAAACGTACTCTTCACGTTGCCGTTACTGTCCAGGATGCCGCTATCTGCGTTTGAGGGGTTGCCGTAATACCATTGCTGACCTGTTGTTGACGGAACGACGACAGACCCGTTTCTCGACGACCATGCTTGTGGGAACAGCACTACTGGGTGGTCTGCGAAGTTCGTTTGTGTGACCTCCTTCGTCGTGGCGTCATAGAACTGCTGCAGGCCGTAGCCCACATCAATTTGTACCCCCATGTGCGGGGTCAGTGTATCTCCATCCTCATAGGAATAGAATTCCTTGATTTTCGTTAAATTATTCATAGTTCTGCGATGAAATTTTGTGCTTCTGTTATACTTACCTCTACTGCTTCGTCCCGAACCTGCTGCGAGTTCAGCAGGTCGCCGCCGTTGACGAGGTATCCTTTCTCGTGGTTACCCTTTCGGATGGCCGTCAGTCCGAGCTTCCCGGCCTGTGCGGCACTGATGATGTAATATCTTGTTTTCATACTTTTGATTATCCTATCGGAAATTGTGCAAACAAAGGGGTCCCGTCATCCAGACACAGAACCTTTCCGTCATCTGTAGCCAGTGCCTGGAATGCCGACAACTGGCGGCATACGATACCGCACCTCGGTGCTCCCCTCTGCAGGTCTGTCCTGCGTATGATGGCTTCAGTGCCATAGCCCACGGTTTCGAAAGCGTCGTTGCCGACGGCAAAGAACAGTTCCATGTCGAAGTACCGTGTCGGGTTGGTGATTTCTCCCTGGCGGTTCGTAACCTTGGCCTCCAGTACGACCATCTGGGTGTCGTGGAAGATGTATTTCCCCGATGCAAAATCCACATCCTCCTCATACGGTCCGTAGTATCTAATCAGGCGTGTATGGAAGGTCTGTGCCGTTATGGATTGTTCGAATGCCACGGCATAGCAGCGCAGCAGCACGTTCTGTATATAGTCCTGGTCCACCGTCAGGTTCTTGGTCTGGGCACCGCTCACATACCAGGGCTCACCCGTCACCTGCTGCCAGTTGCCATTGTTCCACCATTGCCAGATATATTCACAATCTTCATCGGGCACGTCCTTGTCTCCGTATTTCATCTGCATGGGTATGGAGAACCGTCCCCAGTGCTTGAACGGCGAGAGCAGCATCTTGTGTCTCCATCGTCCAGCATCAAGCGAGCAGTTGTAGTTCGTCTCGGTGTCGCTCGTCAGGTATTGTTTCCACTTGAACCTGTACGGTTCGACCCTGCGGCTGTCCACGAAGACGGCATCGAATTCTATGAGCCACTGGTAGCCCGGCATGACGTTAGCCTCCAGTGTCAGGGCGTGGGTAACGGGGTCTACCGAATAATTGCGATGGACAATAATATTCGGTTGGCCCGGGTGCATGGAAGTTATTTTCCAGTTCACGTTTGCCAGCGCTGTAGTGTAGTCGCCCGTGGCTAATACCCCGTCGGGGTCGCTCACGATCAGTTTCGGCTGCAGCACGAGAGGTGTCAGGCTTCTGTCGGGCGTGAACACCCCCTCCAGTGCATCATACTTCTGCAGATACGAACCGCCCACGGGCACCACGTCGAAGACGGTGCTAAGTGGTGAGTACACCACGCGTCCCTGGTTTTGTTTTATCCTTTTCATATGGTGTTACATCATTATTGAGTATTGTGTACTATAGGTATCGTTCTGTTCCGGGATGTAGATATCGCACTGGAAGGCCACTTTAGAATTTGTGTTCCATTCGCCAGAGACGTCTACCTCTGAATCAATGTCGAGTTGCAGTCCCTGCGTGCCCGTGGCGTGCAGGATATTCCAGGCGATATCGCCTTGGGTGTCCTCGCTGATCCGCTGCCAGGTGATGTGTTCCCTGCCTATCTCCTCCTCTGTCAGTTTCATCTCGGCATTCCACAGCTCTGCAATGAGCGTGGTAGTCCATCTTTTCCCTGCAGGGAAGTGGTCCCCGTTTGTCGATATGATTTCCATCGACATGTTCTTGCCGCCTATGAGACATACCCAGTCCGCGTTGTTGTATCGCGGTTCGCGTCCCAGGGTTGGCAGTGCCACGGCAGCCTGCCACAGGCATCCACCCCACCACACGCGGTCGGTGAAATATCCCCTGGCCACCTCGTCGTAGCCGTGGATATACTGGTGTGTAGCGTTCCACTGTCCGCAGTCGCGGGCCGTGTATTTCGGATTGCCCTGGTAATCTACGAAAATCAGGTCTTCGACTATGATGCCCTTGGCATACAAGTATGGCTGTCGGGCGTTCAGCGGCAGGTTCTGCAGGAAGCTGAGCGTAGGCGGCACGCCGAAGAATGCCGAGTAGTTGCCGTCGGTGAGTATGGGCTGTGTCACTCCCTGCAGGAACAGGAACCTTCCTTCCGTCGAGCTGACGAAGAACACCTGCTGGCGGTCCTGATCCACTTGGTTGCCCCAGCGCACCAGTCGCGCTGCCGGCATGGGTTCGTAGTTCACACCACCTGGCACGTCCTCGCCGTCGTACATCGTCACGTCCATGGTGCAGGCCGCTGTGTCCACGCTGTCCACGCGCAGCCACGACGTTCTGAATGTCCTTGCCGCATCCAGGTTGTTCATCGAGCAGCGCAGCACGTCGTAGGCATGGAACGTAGGTATCTCGTCGGCATACTCCTTCCTGAGCAGCAGCCGGTACTGGTTAGCGCCCAGGTAGGTCACCTCTTCGATGATGCCCTTGTCCGTGAAGTACGTGTCGCCCTCCAGCACGTTCTGGTGGTTGAACACCAGTTCGTCGAACACGGCACTGCCCTCCACCGTCAGTCTGGAGCATGAGATGCTGCCGTCGGCATTCAGGCGTATCTGTCCCGACTCGCCGATGACGGCCCCTGCCAGCAGTGTCAGCAGGTAGTTGGTCTGGTCGGCCTGATCCTTATGCAGGAAGGGTCCATCCATCAGGTATCGCAGCAGCTCTATCATGGCCGTGCCCACGCGCAACGCGGTGTTGGCGTGTATGGCATTCTCGTCACGAATCGTGGTGAGCAGGCTTAGCAGGTTCTGATAACTGAGCGATGGCATGTGTCTGAATATTTATTGCAAAGATAGTCCTATCTATAAGGGAATAAAACTACAGGACGCGCGTTCGATTCATCAGTCCGTCTATGGCTGTGGTCAGCATTCCCTGGTATGCGGTACCGTAGGCCGCCATCTCCATCTCGTTAAGCACGTGGCGCATGGCTGCATACTTCCTGAAGAACCAGTCGCGTGCGTTGTGCGGATGTCCTCCGGCCACCTTACCGCCCCATGCCGGACCCACTTTTTTCGGTTTGTTCAGTCCATGGGTCTCACGGTAATGCTCACCGCCAGGCAGCAGGAATGGCAACTGTCCCTCGTTCCATGTTCCTTCGCCTCCGCGATTGCTGGCATAGTAGCGGCCTAGGCTGTCGGTATATCCCTCACCGAACTCACGTGCCACGCCGTTGCTGACATAGATACCGTATACCAGGAACGAGTGCTCGATGGTGGTCACTGGCCCGGTGTGCACCATGCCGACGATGCTGGAGCGCAGTGCCCCGGTATCGTTGATGCGCAGTTTGTCGATGCGTTCCTGCCAATAGCGTACCTGGTTCTGCGTAATTTCCTCTTCCATCAATTGGATTTCACGCAAGGAACGCGGGAGATTCTTTCTTCGTCTCCCGTGCTGCTCTATCGCCAGGTTCTTCATCAGTCCCATACGCTACTCCTCCCAATCGTTTGCCTCGAACACGAGGTCTGTAGGTTCATCGTTCTGTATCTGGAAGAACAGGCCCGTGCAGCCATTGAACGAGTACCGTCCGTATTCGTTGCTGTAGACATTGCCTGTATTCATGTACATCAGGTTGTTGCCATACTTGTACGTCTCCTTATCCTTGATGACCTTCGACAGGAACTGCCGGAAGATCCTACGGCACAGACGCAGCGCACGGTTGTAGTCCTGAGCATCGCCGTGTTTATAGCCTGCAAGGATATGGACGCAATAGACGTTGCGGTCGAACCATCCCACCTTGTTCGAGAAGGTGTTGCTCGATGTGGTATCATCCACGAAGATGAAGTTCCGGTACTGGCGATAGCTCTGCATCATCGGCTCCAGTGCACCGGGGCCGCTGCAGTAGTCTACCTTGAAATTGTTGGCCTTTGCCAGTTTATTCTTCTCGCCCAGCCCTGCGAAGTAGGCCAGGGCGTCAAATTGTTCCTGTTCCATTCTGTCAAGCTTTAGGGTATTTCTTTCGGAATTCTGCTGCCTCGTGGGCCTTGGCATCCAGCTCGGTCAAGGCTCTCCAGCAATCTTGCTCCAGTACCGCGCTCTCTTTGGTGATATCGCCATCGGTGAGCGCACGGATCTGAGCGTTCATCTGTTCCAGCCAGTCCACTGCCTTACCACCTTCAGGGGCAGGCTTGAAGAAATGCCGGAAGAATTTCGCGAACTGTTTCTTCACATACGAGAACCACATGATGCAGCCCGTCAGTTCTGCATCGTCGATGGCTGTCACGCCGCCAGGGTAGAGCAGGCGTGCGAGGCCCATGGCATACTTCTCTTGCTTCGTGGCCAGGTAGCCCTGATAGTATTTCTCCATGTTCAGGTAGTCCTTGAACATCACGCGATGCAGAAGGGCGTCGACAGCCGTGCAGCCTTCGATGCTCTCCAACCGCACATCGAAGTCCTCGTAGCTGTCGACATACTCCAACTGCCCGATCATGTCCTGCACCTGCCAAGTCTGCAGGAAGAATAAGTGACGTTTTGCTCTTTTCTTGCCCTCCACGTTTACGCTGACGGTACAGGCCCACCCCTCGGGGCCTTTCTTTATCACCTCTATGCCGGTGAAGCGTAGCAGCATCAGCGTGCGACCTTCCACTGAGCCGTACAAGCCACAGCCGACGACGTGTAATGCATATCGAAGCTGCTCCTGAGACATCTCTTTCCAGGAACGCGGACAGGTGAGGTGTAGCACCCCGTCAGCCGACAAAGTGGAAGGCGCTGTCTTCAGCATGGTTCTCGTAGGGTTTGAAGTGGTTCAGGCGGTAGCCCTCGCCATTGGCGTAGGTGGAATAGTGTGAAAGGTCTGCCTCCAGGCGGTTTATCATCCGCATATAGACCTCCTCCTTCAGACGGGTATTCTGTGCAATGCAAGCACCTATATACTGTTGGCAGAGTATCACGATGTGGATATTCTGCGAAGATAGCGAATGGCTTGTAAGCTGGGCTAATAGCTCATCCATGTAGGCATTGCCGAGATGCTTGCGAAGATAAGCATCGGCAGCCATGACAGTGGGATAGTTCGTATCCCAGTCTTCAGGTTTCGGGTGGTTGATGCCTGCAAACTGCTCCAGTTGCTGGATGCAGAAGAACAACGTCTGCACAGTCCACTGACGTTGTGGCTGCAGACCCCATCCAGGTACACGGAAGAGCCGGTCGAGCAACGTACCAAGCAACAGTCGCTCCTGACGGCGAAGTTGGCCGTCGAGCGCATCGACGCGCATCTTCGAGGCTGGTGCCGTGTCGTTGGTCGAGACCACTCCGAATCCCGTAGGTGTCAGTACCAGGTCGAGACTGCGCATCTCGTTCATGAAGGCACGCACACAGGCCAGATGCTTCACCGTCTGAACAAGCGCAGGATATGCCAAAGCACCGTGTTCTACGGCATCTGCGCCGACATCACCCAGAACTTGGCTCTCCAAGTACGAAAGCTCGATCTTTATCGCATCCTCCATCACCTCGAAGATGCTGCCCGAAGGATCCTGTGCTGCCGGCACGGCCTTCTCGAAATCAGTCTTTGTTATTTCCAGTACCATGGTCATCAATCTTTTCTTCAAACTCCTTATTCTTATCCATTGTGGTCATCTCAATCATTGGCACGTTGATGTCGAACTTCTCATCCCATCCATTGAAGTGCATAAGCACATGGTAGGGAACAGACATCACATCGTGCCATGGCTTCTCGATGGCCTGCTTCAGGTTGAATAGCTCGCGCTTATCCGAGCCCGAGTTGTTCATCTGGCTCTTGCCCGGCGTGGCTCCCACCATGTTCGGGTGGACACCCATGGCGAAGCACAGCGAGTTGGCGGCCTCGCCCATATCCTCGCTCCAGTCGCCGCCCTCTTTCTTCTTATCTGCTCCAAGGGTGTAGATGCGCACCATACGGACCTCCTTGCCGTCCAGTACGGTGTCGTACGACGTAACCCATGCCTTGCCGGCATTCTCTGGCTTAGTGCAGAATTCCGTGATATGTTCGCGTTCCAGCTTGATGCGCTCCTTGCGCTTCTCCGGGTCGGTGATACCTTCCTCGTTGCAGACGTTGTTCCAGTAGTTCTTGTGGATTTCCACCTGTATGCGAGGTGCTGCCGTGTTCTTGATCATGAACTTCTTGCCCGTGCCGATGAGACGATAGATGTCGTACCAGTCATCGAGGAAGATGCTGTAGTAATAGCACATCGGGTATATCTGATGTCCCACGGTAGGCACATAACAGCGGATGGCAAATGAACGGTCGGCGGTACCGGCACTCCTCTTGCCCGTATCAGGATCCGGCTCACGCCCCAGCCTGACAAGCAGGTCGCCCAGCGGGTCCACCTCGTCAAGCAGCGGGTACACCTTCATGGTCTTGGGAATTCCATTGCGCCAGTTTCCCACAAGCACATGCTCAAAGTTCCCCTTTTTGTTCCGCTTGGTGAACCGGCAGTGGCAGGCATCCT
>CACZRZ010000208.1 GCA_902783655.1 uncultured Bacteroidales bacterium | reverse complement strand
TGCCGATGAACGTTGGCAGATTATCAAGTTCTGCGAGGACTTTGCCGATGCCTATCGCCGTAAAGACATGAAGTACTTGGAGGCTGTCTTCAGCGACGATGCACTGATTGTGACGGGTAAGGTGGTTATGCGCATGAAGCCCGAAATTGGTATTGCCCAAAAGGACTACGAATACACCAAGCAGACTAAGGCTCAGTATCTGGGCAACCTGCGTCGTATCTTCAACAATCCCAAGACCGGAACGGTGAATGTTCAGTTCAAGGATTACAACATCAAGCGTCACGGTTCCAAACCCAACTACTATGGTGTAACTTTGGTACAAGACTGGGCTACTGACTCATACAAGGATCAGGGTATCGTGTTCCTCGTATGGGACTTCACTGACAAGGAGAATCCCAAGATTCAGGTTCGTACCTGGCAGCCTATGGACACGGACGAGGATGAGGTCTTCACACTTAACCGTTTCAAACTGCGCTGATGATGAGGAATGTATTGGCTTTCGTCATCTTCGTAGCGTTTGGCATATCTGCCAATGCCCAGCAGCTGAAGGTAACCGATTTCCACGACGATCCGTTCGATAATGCAGCGGTGAAGTTCGAGAAAAAGGATGCCAACAAAGAGGCTTGTGCACTGGTCATTGTGCAGATAGCTGTACCCAATGTCACCTTCCAGGGCGATGTAGTGACAGTGGAACAGAAAGAGGGCGAATATTGGGTGTATATGAACAATGGCGCCACGTGGCTGGAAATCAAGGCTACAGGCTTCGTCTCGCCGAAGTTCGACATACAAGAGAAGTATCCCAAGGGATTGGTCAGTCGCACCACCTATAAACTGACCGTTCAGAAACCCGCTACGGGCACTGGCCCCACGGGAACACTGGTAGTGGAAACCAATGTCCAGGAGGCTGACTTCTATGTCGATGGAACCAAGCAGGCAACGGGTGCACCTCCCTATAAAGTGAAGGTGTCGGATGGCAAGCACACCGTAACGCTGAAGGCCAAGGGCTACAACGACGAGTCAACACCTGTCGATGTGAAGGTGGGCCAGACCGTAAACTACCGTGTGAACATGAAGGCCGAGGGCAGTTTCTCGCTCGACGGCATTGGTTACGAGATGGTACGCATAGAGCAAGGTACGTTCATGATGGGTGCCCGACGTCTGCCCAATGCCATCAGCACCACCAGCATGGACATGCCACAGCATCAGGTCACCCTTCGCGGTTACGCTATTGGCAAGACCGAGGTGTCGCAGGCACTGTGGGAAGCCGTAATGGGAAGCAATCCCTCGATGCGCAAAGGACGCACACTGCCTGTAGAGAACGTTTCGTGGGAAGATTGCCAGGAGTTTATCCGCCGTCTGAACGAACGTTGTGGCACACGTTTCCGTCTGCCTACCGAGGCCGAGTGGGAGTTTGCAGCCAACTGTCGCGACTCGAACCTTTCTGACACTTATTCGGGCGAAGCCGGTCCTGAGAATGTGGCCAACATGTCGGATCAGACCATCGATTGCGGCAGCAAGAAGGCTTCGCGCATTGGACTGCAGGACATGAATGGTAATGTTGCTGAGTGGTGTCAGGACTATCTGGATCGTTATCCCTCGGGGAATGTTACAAACCCAACTGGACCCGAGAAGGGTTTTGTGCGTGTGGTTCGTGGCGGTTCATATCAGGACCGGGGGCTCATGCTCCGCAACAACCACCGCTACTACATGTCGCAGGACGAGACCGCTCCCACTGTGGGACTCCGTCTGGCGCAGGACCTGTGATAAAAAGGTGAAAAAAAAAGATAAAAGTTAAAATTATATGATGATGAAAAGAAAACTATTTATTCTACTTGCTTTCCTTTGTGTGCTCAGTGCACCTGCAATGGCACAGGATAGTGAAAAACAGGCAGTATGTATGGATCAGGTGGTTTCCACCAATCCCAAAGATGCCGCTATGGCCGAGCGTCTGCGTTCGGCTATCGTTTCTTATCTGACGTCGCTGGGGCGTGTGACCTTGGTCGACGCGAAGACACTGGGCACACTGCCCGAGGCTGCTAACGAACGTGTAAAGGCTCTGGGCCAGAAGGGATTTGCCTATGTGCTGGGTGCCAGCCTTGATAACGTGACCTATGCAACGGAGAACAACATCGCCGCCATGCTCTCCTATACTGTCCGCCTTACTAATGCCCGTACGGGCGAGGTGGCCTACAGCCGCTCGTTCCAGAAGTCGGACCATGCCGGTAATGCTGAGGAGGCAATGCAGAAGGTCATCGAGGATGTAAACAAGGACATCACTTCTTTTGCCAACGACGTATTCCCCGCCATCGGTACCGTGAAGGCTATCGACAAGATGGACAAGAACGAGGTGGCTACGGAGGTCTATGTCAATCTTGGCAGCGACCAGGGCATTGCCGTAGGCAATCAGCTCGATGTCTATCAGCGTATGTACATCGGTGGCGAACCCGTATGGAACAAAGTTACCGAACTGAAGGTCATCCGTCTCGTCGGTGGCAACATGTCGCTGTGCAAGTGCACGGCTGGTGGTCGTAAGATCAAGCCTGCCATGGACTCCGAGCAGTTGCTGCGTGTCATTAATCATGGTGCCCAGACCCGTTTCTGGAACGACTAAGCCCTATGACCAGACGATTCTTTGTCCTGTTGCTGGTGGCACTCACCTGTGCCGCCATACCGGCTTGGGCCCAGAACGATCGTGCCACAGTCAAGGTCATTGCCCAATCAGGTGAGATAGTCGTCGTACGTGTCCATTGTTATGGTCACAACGAGCGTGCTGTCATGGACAATTCCAAGAAGGCTCCTCTGCAGAAGTTGCTCTTCGAGGGACTGGAGGGTCTGTCGGACGAGCCCATCGTGTCTAAGGACGTCGATCCCAAGCAACACCTGTGGCTGATGAAGTTTTTCACCGAAGAGGCTGGTCGCGACACCTATAACGAGTATGTCGAGGGCATAGAGATTCTGGGTGACATCCGTTCCTCGTCGACTGGAGGCTATGAGGGTTCGGCCCACGTATTTCTGAAGTACGACCGTCTCCTGCGCAAGGCCAAAGCCGAGGGTGTGGCGAAGAAAGCATCCAGTGGCAATTCCGGTGGTGGAGGTTGGCTGTAAATCTCCTTTTTCGTTTCAATGGGACTGTGTCAAAAATGAACGATACAGTCCCATTTTTTTGTCTGCTAAAGTGCTGACAATTAACGTTCATATTGATGTCATTTGATGTTAGAGAAACATCCGCATGAGATATCAGTCGAAACGACGCGTCGTTTGAGCCTCAACGACGCGTCGATGGAGACGAATCGACGTGTCGTTGGAGTTTGTTCGACGCGTCGATGAAAACAGGTCGTCCCAAGGTTTTCGTAATTTTGCCACAAAAGTTGCGAAATTACTACGTCTCGGCATAAAAAACAAACGGGTTTGTTTTGTTCTGCTCTCGTTTTTTCGTAACTTTGGCTTCGCCGAACTTACCATGCACTCGGAAATGAAAAGAAAAACGAGTTTTCCTTTTGCATTTCTCTCGTTTTTCTGTAACTTTGCCTACGGCGAATATAGAATAGCATGAAAAAGACGGCAGATTATATCCAAAAGATTGAGATTGACTCGCTGTGGAGCGGGCGGAAGCATATCGTGTGGGAACTCAGACCCGACGTAAACATCCTGAGCGGTGTGAATGGGGTGGGAAAGAGTACCATCCTGAACCGTGTGGTGAAGCATCTCCTGGAAAGGCGCGACCTGGAGCGACACATGAGCGGCGTGACCATTACGTTCAGTCCGGAGGATGCCGAAACGGTAAGGTTTGACGTAGTACGCTCCTTCGACCGTGCTGTGGTCAGTAGCGAACTGCTCTCGAAAGTTACCGACCTGAAGTTGCAAACCGAACTCGACTTGCAACTTTACACGTTGCAGCGTCGCTATCTTGACTATCAAGTGAATCTCTCCAATCGCATGATAGCTCTGTTGACCTCTGGAGACAAGGATGGACAGGCGAAGGCCCAGCAAATGGTGGGCGAGAAGACACATTTCCAGGACCTTATCGATGAACTGTTTCAAGGTACGGGCAAGAAAATCAATCGTGAGTCCAACGAAATTCGCTTCATACAGTTCGACGAGACGATAGAGCCCTACCAACTCTCGTCGGGCGAGAAACAGATGCTCATCATCATGCTTACCGTGCTGGTGCAGAACCGCCAGCCATGTGTGCTCTTCATGGATGAACCCGAAGTCAGCCTCCACTTTGAGTGGCAGAAGCAACTCATCAGCATCGTGCGTGACCTCAATCCCTATGTGCAGGTTATCCTCACCACTCACAGCCCAGCCGTTGTCATGGACGGTTGGCAGGACTGCATCACCGATGTGGAAGACATTGTGGAAGACTGATGGTGGGCAATGGAGAATTTAGAAAGGAGACTGAAGAATTGAAGTTGAAACATCGTCGAAACTCGTAATTCGTAACTGATGAGCCGCCTGACAGACAATCTCAATTCCCGATATATCGAGGCTGCGAACCGGCTGCGCCCCAATAGGGCTCGTCGCCGGGTGGTGGCCTATGTGGAGAGCTACGATGATGTGCAGTTCTGGCGTTCGGTGCTCGACGAGTTCGAGTCGGACACCCTCACCTTCGAGGTGATGCTGCCCTCGCGCACCAATTTGGGAAAAGGCAAGAAGAATGTACTGAAGAATATTAGTGGTGAGGGCAAGGTGAATGGCAGAGACAGTTTAGGAAAATATTTGATAGCCTGTGTCGATGCTGACTATGATTATCTGATGCAGGGAACGACGTCCATCTCGCGGGAGATTATCGAGAATCCGTACGTGTTCCATACCTATGTCTATGCCATCGAGAACTATCAGTGCTATGCCCGTGGACTTCATGAGGTGTGTGTGATGTCCACCCTGAACGACCGCGAGTTGGTGGACCTCGAAGCCTTCATGCAGGAGTACAGCCGCATCATCTGGCCTCTGCTCGTCTGGAATATATGGGTGTACAGATATGGTTGTTACAGTCGCTTCACGTTGCTGGATTTTGGCGGGTTGGTAAGCATACGCGACGTCAATCCTTTTCATCCGGAACGTACACTGGAGCAGTTGCGCCATACAGTGAACCGTAAGATAAACTGGATGCAGCAGCACTATCCCGAAGGCAGGAAAACGTATAAGCCTCTGCGCGACCAGTTGCTTGCGCTGGGGCTCACGCCAGAGACGGCTTACCTGTATATGCAGGGGCACACACTGATGGATGGTGTAATCATTCCCCTGTTGACACCCATCTGTGTGCAGTTGCGCAAGGAACGTGAGGCCGAGATTCGCCGCAATGCCGTTCACGCACAACAACGGCAGAACGAACTTTCCTGCTATCAGCGCCGTTTGGGGACTATCGATCAGATGATACGCAAAAGTGTGAAATTCCTTTACAGCGAGCCCTACCAGCATTTACGGCAAGACCTACGGACCTTTGTCGACAGTCTGCCGAGTGCAAAAGAAGGGAATGCGGAAAAGACTCCATCCGATGTGTCTTGACTTCAGATTCTTGAATGAATCAGGCAACACAGCCGAAAGCCCGAATTTAACGAATTTCGCATACCTGCATACATATATTTATAGGGAACCGTCGTGGCATTTTATAGCACTGATGTGCCGATTTTTTGGCTAATTCGGGAAAATGTTGTAATTTTGCCCCCACGAAGTAAATTGAAATGACAGAAAAAGAGAAATACCCGCTGCTGTCGGAGATTGAATACCCCCGCGACCTGAGACGGTTGAAACTGGAACAGTTGCCGCAGGTATGCGACGAACTGCGGCGATTTATCATACATGAACTGGCAGACAACCCAGGACATTTTGCATCCAGCCTGGGTGTGGTGGAGCTGACCGTAGCCCTGCACTATGTCTTCGATACACCGAACGACCGCATCGTGTGGGATGTGGGACATCAGGCCTATGGACATAAGATTCTGACCGGAAGACGTGAACAATTCCACACCAACCGAAAGTTGGGTGGACTGAAACCCTTCCCGTCGCCCGAGGAAAGTGAATACGACACCTGTACCTGCGGACATGCCTCGAACTCCATATCCGTGGCGCTGGGAATGGCTGTCGGGATTAAAAAGAGTGGAGAGTTGAGTGTGAAGGGCGGACAGAAGATGATGGAAAGGCATGTGGTGGCAGTGATTGGTGACGGCAGTATGACGGGCGGATTGGCTTTTGAGGGGTTGAACAATGTGTCTTCGACTCCCAACGACATGCTGATTATTCTGAACGACAACGATATGTCGATTGACCGCAGTGTGGGCGGCATGGGCGAATATCTGCACAAACTGCACACGAGCGGAACCTACAACAAACTGCGCGATAAGGGGGCACAGCTGATGTATCGTTGGCACGTGCTGAACGACGACCGTAAGGGACGCGTGCTGCGCTTCAACAATGCTCTAAAGTCGCTGCTGACGAACCAACGGAACATATTCGAAGGCCTGAACATCAGATACTTTGGTCCCGAGGACGGACACAACGTAGTGGAACTGGTGGGAACGCTGAAGCGCATAAAAGACATGAAGGGACCGAAAATGCTGCACCTGCATACGGTGAAAGGCAAGGGCTTTGAACCGGCTGAGGGCAACCCTACTGTCTGGCATGCACCAGGAAAGTTCGACCCTGAGACAGGTGAACGCCTGACACCAGAGAACGAAGGCAAACAACCACCACGATTCCAAGACGTTTTCGGCGAGACTCTGCTGGAAATGGCCCGAAAGGATGAGCGCATCGTGGGCGTGACACCTGCTATGCCAACGGGCTGCAGCATGTGCATCATGCAGCGAGAAATGCCGGAACGTACCTTCGACGTGGGCATTGCCGAGGGACATGCAGTGACTTTTTCTGCCGGATTGGCTCGCGAAGGCATGCGTCCGTTCTGTAACATATATTCGTCGTTTGCCCAACGCGCCTACGACAACATCATCCACGATGTGGCCATCAGCCGCTTGCCGGTGGTACTCTGCCTGGATCGTGCAGGGCTGGTGGGCGAAGATGGTCCTACGCACCACGGATCATTTGATTTGGCTGCCTTGCGGCCCATACCGAATGTGACCATCGCATCTCCAATGGACGAGCACGAACTTCGCCGCCTGATGTTTACAGCCTTGCAGTGCGAGACTGGTCCCTTCGTAATCCGCTATCCCAGAGGTCGTGGGGTGAAGATTGACTGGCGCTGTCCGCTGGAAGAAGTACCCATTGGCAAGGGACGCCGGCTGCGCGAAGGCAATGGAACAACGGCGGTGCTCAGTTTAGGACCCATCGGCAATGTGGCGGCAGAAGCCATCGTTGAGTCGGGTCTGGACATTGCGCACTATGACATGCGCTTCGTGAAGCCGCTGGACGAGGAACTGCTGACAGAAGTGGCCCAGCGTTTCAGCCGCATCATTACCATAGAGGATGGCGTCGTGAATGGTGGCATGGGGTCGGCTGTTGTGGAATGGATGGCAGCTCATGGGTACAAGCCCGACATCGTCCGCATGGGACTGCCCGACCAATTCGTGGAACACGGCACACCGGCGGAGCTTTACAAGATAGTGGGAATAGACAAGGAGGGAATAAAGAGGAATCTATTATGAAAATCATCATCGCAGGAGCTGGCGCAGTAGGCACACATTTGGCACAACTGCTGTCGAAAGACGACCACGATATTGTGGTCATTGACGAAAGTCAGGAAAAGACCGACATGCTTACGGAATCGGGCAACTACGACCTGATGGCCATAAACTTGCCGCCGACAAGCATTGCAGCCCTGAAGGAGGCGGGTGTACAGCATGCACAGTTGTTCATTGCCGTTACACCCGACGAGAGCCGTAACCTGAACTGTTGCATGTTGGCCCACACACTGGGGGCTAAGAAGACTGTTGCCCGAGTGGACAATGCCGAATACGTGCAGCAACAGTACCTCGACATGTTCCGAAATATGGGCATCGACAGCCTGATTTATCCTGAGATGCTGGCTTCGCAGGAAATCATAGAAGGACTCCACCATTCGTGGGTGCGACAATATTGGGAGTTCCACGGCGGTGCCCTCATCATGATGGGCATTAAACTGCGCGAGACGGCAACCATACTGGATATTCCCCTGCGTGAACTGTGCCCGCCTGATGCACCCTATCACATCGTAACCATCAAACGCGACTACTCGACTATCATTCCTGGCGGTAACGATATACTGAAACTGGGAGATATAGCCTATTTTGTTACTACACGCAAATACACCTCGCTCATCCGACAACTGGTGGGCAAGGAACAATATGCCGACGTGAAGCATGTGATGGTGATGGGTGGCGGACGCATATCCGTGCAGATGGCCCATAACAAACCTGACTGGATTTCGATGCGCATCGTAGAGCAGAGCGAGGAACGCTGCCGTCAGCTCAACGACTTGTTGGAGAATGACGACATCGTGGTGATACACGGTGATGGGCGCGACACGGGAACGCTGGTGGATGAGGGTATAAAGAAATGTCAGGCTTTTGCGGCACTGACGCCGGAGACGGAGACCAACATCCTGGCCTGCCTGGCTGCCAAGCGTCTGGGCGTAAGGAAAACTGTGGCGCTGGTGGAGAACATGGACTACGTGAACATGGCTGAGAAACTGGACATAGGAACCATCATCAATAAAAAGGTGATAGCAGCCAGCCATATCTACCAGATGATGCTGGAGGCCGACGTAACAAGCATGAAGAGCCTGACCATAGCCAATGCCGATGTAGCTGAATTTGTGGCATTGGAGAACTCTCTCATCACCCAGCATCCTATCCGCGAGCAGCGATTGCCGCAAGGCGTAGCTCTTGGTGGACTGATTCGCGACCGCATAGGTATGCCCATCAATGGTAACACTATAGTTCAGCCCGGTGACAGCGTAGTGGTGTTTGCTGTCAACGGGCTGGTGAAAAAGATGGATCGCTTCTTCCGGAAATCGGAAGGGAACATTGTTTCAAAGTTTTTTAGTTGATTTGGGTAGATTTAAGTAGACAACTCGTCTACTTGTCTACTTGTCAACTTGTCAACTCGTCTACTTTATCGTGATACTATTCAGCAGGTCGAGTTTGCCGTCATTGATGAGCTTGACGATGAGTTCGCCGAATAGGGTGTTCTGCCAAGCGAACCACTTGCGGGTGAATTTGGTGGCGTCGTCCTTGTGGAACGATTCGTGCATGAAACCCGTACCGGCATCGGTGGTCATGAGCATTTTGATGCATTGCTTGATTTCGGCATCGTCCTGACTGGTGAAGGCGCGCATCATGATGCTCATGGGCCAAGGCATGTCGTAGCCAATGTGCGGTCCGCCAATGCCCTCTCCGGCTTTGCCTCGGAAGAAGTAGGGATTGTCCTCACTCCATACGAAGCGGCGCGTGTTCTGGTAGATTGGGTCGTTGATGGACACGTCGCCCAGATAGGCCATTGCCAGGAGCGAAGGCACATTGGCATCGTCCATCAGCATCTGATTGCCGAAACCGTCAACCTCGTAGGCGTAGATGGGACCGTACTTGGGGTGCTGATGAATGGCATATTTCTGCAGCGCCTGGTTGACTTCAAAGGCCAACGCTGTGCATTGCTCAGCCAGGTCGGCACGCTTGTTCACCTTCGTCAGTATCTCGGCGGCATGACGCAACTGAGTGACTGCCATAAAGTTGCTGGGGACGAGAAAGAGCAGCGTGGTGGCATCGTCGGAAGGCCGGAAAGCCGAAGCAATGAGTCCGACAGGTTTAACGGGAGCCCCCCAACCATCGTTGTTCATGGTGTCGAGTTGACGTTCGGTGCGACGCTGGAACTTGTAGCTGCCACGTCCGTCGCGGCGCTGCTGGTCGCGGAAAGTGGTGAGAATGTTCTGCACGGCCTGTAGCCACGATTCGCCGAAGATGCTGGTGTCGCCCGTCACCTTCCAGTATTCGTAGGCCAGACGCAAGACATAGCAGAGCGAGTCTATCTCCCACTTGCGCTCGTGCAATTCGGGAATCATCTTCGTCAGGTCCTTCATCCAACTTCCATTGGGATTAGGCTCTTTGTTGAAGGCGTTTGCATAGGGGTCAATGTTTATGCACTTCAATTGACGCAGGATGACACCTGCCAACATACGCTGGAGATGCTTGTCCTTCGGAGCCAACTTGACATAGGGGAACACCTGGGCACCTGAGTCGCGTAGCCACATGGCATGGATGTCGCCGGTGTAGACGAAGGTGTCGGGCAGTCCATCGGCGTCCTTCTCGTCGTAGTGCACCGTAGTGTCGATGGTGTTGGGATAGCAGTTGACAAACATCCATGCCAGTCGCAGGTTGGTCAGTTGCTTGGTCACCTCCTTGATTTTCTTCTCCACAGCCTCGCTACGGAACAGACGTTCAGACTCCTGTGGACGGTTGTTCACCGTCAGCACGTCTTTCTTTGCCTCTGGGAAGCCTTCCGCCCTGACCGAGGAGGAGCAGAGCCCACAGAAGAGGCAGAGCATACATAGGAATTTGTTATGGTTATTCATTTTACATTTAATATTTACTATTCACCTTTTTCAAATTATTCTATCACTGCTGCCCATCCACCATTCTTCACCATCCGAACTTCGACGGTGGTGTCGCGGCTTACGTTCTTTTCGACTTTGTTATAGTGCATGGCCTGATAACCGGCATTTACACCATCCTTGAAGGCGGTCATCCTGTGCTGGCCCTCTCCGAGGAAATCGAGTCTTAGATGGAATGTGCGCTCTGTGTCGCCATTGCAAATGCCACCGATGAACCATTTCTGTCCTTTGCGTTTGGCCACGATGACATATTTGCCGGCATCAGCCTCCAGGGCACGGGTCTCGTCCCATGTGGTGGGAACGGAGGCAATGTAGCGGGTGCAGTCCTCGTTCTGATAGTAGCGTGTAGGATTGTCGGCCAGCATCTGTACGCCACTCTCAAGGACTACGTATAGTGCCATCTGGAAGGCGCGTGTACCCATAGCGCCCGAGTTTGGACGGCTGGCATGGTAACGTTCGGGCTGCATGTTGTTCATGCCGCCTGGTGTGAAGTCAGCAGCACCCACAGCATTGCGGATGAAGGGAATGTAGGTGGTATTCTCAGGGCGGCATCCCCCCATCTGCTCCAGGCCGCGAACGCCCTCGTAGCTGATCAGATTGGGGTACTCATACTCAAGACCTGCGGGGGTGAATGCTCCGTGCCAGTCTATTATAATCTTGTATTTGGCGGCTTCGGCTGTGACCTTTTTGTAGAAATTAACCATCCATTGGTCGGCATGGTCCATGAAGTCTATCTTCACGGCTGGGATGCCCCATTCGGCATAGGTCTTGAAGAGCTTGTCGAGGTTCTGGTATGCGGTGAGCCAGGGTAGCCACAAAACAATCTTTACGCCTTTGGCATTACAATATTTGATGAGGTCGGGCAGGCGAAGGTTGTCGTTACCATGGAAGGGATCGCGTGTGGACTTTGCCCAGCCTTCGTCCAAAAGGATGTACTCAATGCCGTATTTGGCAGCGAAGTCGGCAAAGTAGCAATAGGTTTCGTAGTTGCAACCGGCCTTAAAGTCCACATCGGGACCATAGGGGGCAGCACCATTCCACCACTCCCAAGAGAATTTGCCAGGTTTTATCCAACTGGTGTCGGTCAGCACACTCCGGCGAGCCAACTGCACAGGAACGGTCTGTTCGATGATGCCTTTGGAATCGGTGACCACAACAAAGCGCCAGGGGAAAGCACGTGTGCCTTGCGTCTTGGCAATGTAGTCGCCTTCCTTGGTAATGGTCTCGCTGCGGTCACCGCGAGGTTCCCATTCGATGGGTGACTTGGGGAAGGTGGTAGTGATGCCCTGCTTGCTGGCAATCAGGAACATACGGGGATAGTCGTCGACGTCGCTCTCGCCAATGAGAAGTTGGGTGTCATCGGCATGTGAGAGCAGGGCCGGAATGGTGGCAAGGCTGCCTTCCTTGTTCCAGTCGGCAATGCTTTTGTGCTGGTAGGCATCCTCGTAGGAGGTATTAAACGAACCGCATGTCTGATAGTGGGCAGTGAAGCCATCGACGGGACGGATGGTAAACTTCTCGTCCTTCACCTCTACGTCGCCCTTAAGGTTGGTGACGAAGCGATGTGCAACGGCGTTGTTCATGACACGGAGCAGTATCTGATAGGTGCCGTAGTCGAGGGTGGCTTCAGTGTAGTCGTCCTGAATGGTTGAGAACTTCAGGGGCACAACGGGCTTGATGACTTGGCTGACCTTACGTTGCTTGATGCTTTTGGGTGCGGTTTGTCCGCCCAGCACCTGTCCACCGATGGTGAGTGCGATGTCGTCCTCGGCATACAGCGCTTTGTCCTGACGTTGTACGGTCCAGGTAAGTTGTCCCTTGCCAGTGTATAGCAATACGACGAGTTTGCCATCGGGCGATGCAATGCGGGTGGGCTTGGCAGCCTGCATACTTGTCGGCATGATGGCTGAAATCAGGGCAAGCACCGCCCACAGGGCTTGCTTTTTCATGTTTTGGCTTATCATCACTCTTATTTATTACTGTTTACTTTAATCATTTTACCACTTTCTTGATAGCGGCCTGCACCAATGGACCCATTACTGCATAACCCTCGGCATTGGGATGACAACCTTCCTCCGAGATGCCGTCGCGCATGGCCCCACGCTCGTTGGACATTGCCGTCCAATAGTCGACGTACTGGAGCTTGTTTTTCTTGGCATACTCTTTGATTCGAGCATTCAGGCTCTTGATTTTCTCTATGACATCGGTAACCTCCGGACGCCACCTGTAATGGTCGCAGGGCGTGATGGAGGTGAGGATGACCTTGATGCCGTTGGCCTTGGCTATCTGGGCCATTGTGACGATGTTCTGGAACGTGCGGTCCTCGACATAGGGGTGGTTGTTCAGGGCTATGTCGTTCGTACCCCCGTTGATAACCACGGCCTTGGGGTGCAGGTTGACAACATCTTCGTAGAAGCGGAGCACCATCTGGTAGGTGGTCTGTCCACTGATGCCGCGCCCGATGTAGCCATTGTCCTTGAAGAAGTCGGGATGACGGTTGGCCCAGTTGTCGGTAATGCTGTTGCCCATGAACACCACCTTGCGCTGTTCCTGTGGCAGGGCCTTGACTTCCTCGTTCGACTTTTCGTAGCGTTTGAAATTAGCCCAGTCTTCACTGGCTGCCTGGCTGTTGAATAGAAATCCCAACATTGCGATAAAAATAAAAATACGTTTCATAGTTTTTGTTGTTATGAATTGTTTAAAATGAATTAAGAATAGTCTCCGTGCGCCAGCCTAATCTTCAATCTTCAATTTTCAATCTTCAATCTTCAATCTATTCCACCTGCCTGCAATGCTGCACGCCAAGGTTGTCGTATAGTTTCTCCAGTCGGGGCAGACGCTTCTTGAAGTCCTCGAAGTCCTTCTGCTCGGGACTGCACCACTGAACCTCGCACATGGCGGCCAGTCGGGGCAGAAGTTGATAGAATGCATGTTCGGGGAAAGCAATATGCTCTGTCCACAGATTGGCCTGCACGCCCAGGATGCAATCCTGTTCCTCCTCGGTCAGGGCATCGGGCACGAGGGGCTCGAAGGAATAAATCTTGCTGCACGAAACCTGATAGCCACCTGTGGTTTGAGGCTGCTTGCTGTAGTCCTTCAGCTGGGGATGGTCGATGTAGGCATAGACATTGGGACTCATGATGACGCGGTGATTTTGCTTGGCTGCTGCGATGCCTCCTTTCGTGCCTCGCCACGACATGACGATGGCATTTTCTGTAAGACCGCCTGCCAGAATCTCGTCCCAACCGATTAGGCTGCGTCCGCGCGATGCCAGGAACTGTTCAATCTCGTGGTTCAGATAGGTCTGTAACTGATCCTCGGGGCTACGGCCATTCTCTTCCTTCAAGCCCAGCTCCTTGATTTTCGCCTGACACTTGGGACATTTGCGCCAACGGTCCTTGGGACATTCGTCGCCTCCGATATGGATGAACTTGGAGGGGAACACGTCGCACAGTTCACCGAAGGCAGTCTTCAGAAAATCAAGTGTTTCGGGATTTCCGCCACAGAGCACGTCGCGCATCACTCCCCAATGTGGAGCAACGGGATACGGACCACCTGTGCAACCCAGGTTGGGGAAGACGTGGAGGGCGCCCATCATGTGGCCGGGCATATCAATCTCCGGCACAACGTTGATGTAGCGCTCGGCGGCATAGCGTACGATTTCGCGACAATCCTCCTGGGTGTAGTAACCACCGTAGGGGACATTGTCATAAATGCGCATGTTGCCTGGCCCGATGACGGTCTTCTCGCGCACGCTGCCTTCCACCGCCAGACGCGGAAGCGCTTTCACCTCGAAGCGCCAGCCTTGGTCTTCGGTGAAGTGCCAGTGGAACTGGTTGCAGCCATGCAGGGCCATCACGTCGAGGAACTGCTTGATGAAGTCCACCGTGTAGAAGTGGCGGGCACAGTCGAGCAAGACACCACGATAGACAAAGCGAGGCTGGTCGGAAATCCGCGTGAACGGAAAACTGACAGACTGGTGCTTGCCGACAGGAAGAGCCTTGCGCAGGGTCTGTGCGGCACGGAACAATCCAATCGGATTCAACGCACGGATATCGATGCCCGTAGCATTCACCTCCACTGTGTAACCCTCCATCTGCTGCTCTGTCAGCGGAGCAGCCTTAACGGCCTTTCTGCCCTTCCTCACCGCTGGACCCTTTACACCCAACCGGATAGCGGCCTCTACATCTTCTGCCATCAGTTTGAGCTTGATTCCCGTGGCTTCCTCCACCCATTGGCGCAGGAAGTTGGCCGTACGGCTCACCTCAGCATTGTCGCTGTCATAGGCGATGCCCATTCCCGGCCGTAAGGTAAAGGTCTGTGTGCTGTCCGTCGTTATGGATTTCGGAAGTGGCACGATATTATAATCGGCTTTCTGAGCCCCAACCAGGTTCATGCCTGCCAGCAATACTAATATAAGGAATAGTTTTTTCATGGCTCATTATGAATTGAAGATTGAACTTTTGGAGCAGCGAGGGCCATCGGGCTTGCACAAATGGCCGAGTCGTGACAAAAGTCATGGAACGAAAGTGAC
>CACZRZ010000207.1 GCA_902783655.1 uncultured Bacteroidales bacterium | reverse complement strand
TCGGCAAGGTGACGATGTTTGCCGGTAACTACTCGTTCTGGTACGAGAGCTCGCAGCTGGCCCTGCGTCAGGCTCAGAACCAGAAGGCCAAGGCCGAGGAAAAGCGCAAGGAACTGGAAGAGTTCATCCGCAGGTTCAGTGCCAATGTGGCCAAGTCGAAGCAGACGACCTCGCGCAAGAAGATGCTGGAGAAACTGAACGTGGAGGAAATTCGTCCCTCGACCCGCAAGTACCCGGGCATCATTTTCCAGATGGAGCGCGAACCGGGCAACCAGATTCTGGAAGTGCAGGACCTGAAGGCGGTTGCCGAGGACGGCACCCTGCTCTTCGACAACGTTTCGTTCAACATCGAGAAGGGTCAGAAGACCGTCTTCCTCAGTCACGATCCGCGTGCCATGACTGCCCTGTTCGAGATCATCATGGGCAACCGCGAGGCACAGGCAGGAACCTTCTCGTGGGGCATCACCATCACCCAGGCCTATCTGCCGCTCGATAATACCGAGTTCTTCCAGTCGGACAAGAACCTGGTCGACTGGCTGATGCAGTATGGCGAGGGCAACGAAGTCTTCATGAAGGGTTATCTGGGACGAATGCTGTTCTCCGGCGAAGAGGTACTGAAGAAGGTGAACGTGCTCAGCGGTGGTGAGAAGATGCGTTGCATGATTGCCCGTATGCAACTCAGGAACGCCAACTGCCTTGTGCTGGACACTCCTACCAACCACCTCGACCTCGAAAGCATTCAGGCCTTCAACAACAATCTGAAGCTATTCAAAGGCAACATCCTCTTTGCCAGCCACGACCACGAATTCATCCAAACGGTAGCCAACCGCATCATTGAGCTCACGCCCAACGGCACCATCGACAAACTGATGGAATATGACGACTACATCTCCAGCGATGCCATCAAGGAACTGAAGGCTAAGATGTATGGGGAAGGGTGAGGACGTGAAGAAGTGATGAAGTGAGGAAGTGAGGAGATTTAGGCCAGTTCGATGGAGTTGTCTTCGTTGATGCGAGTGATTGTTGCAAGCGCATGATAGTTGATGTGGTGGTCGCGAAGGAACTGACCTCCTTGGGCGAATCCCTTCTCCACCAAGAATCCCATACCCGCAATCTGGGCACCCGACTGGCGGCACAGGTGAATGACGCTGCCCGAGGCGTGACCATCTGCCAGGAAGTCGTCGATGAAGAGAATCCTGTCGTTCTCGGTCAGGTACTTGCGGTCGATGCACACCGTTGTCTCATCGCCCCTCGTGAACGACCACACCCACGACTTCCATGAGTCGTTAACAGTCTTAGGCTCTTTTTTCTTTATAAACACCACTGGCAGGTGCATCAGATAGCCCGTCATGATGGCAGGGGCAATGCCTGAGGCCTCGATGGTAACAATTTTGTTGATACCTTGGTCCTTGAACACACGTGCAAACTCCTCAGCACAATGCATCATGAGTTGCGGGTCGAGTTGATGATTGAGGAAACTACCGACCAACACAATGCCACCTTCGGCTTTGGCTCGTCCTTCTGTCAGAATGCGTTGTTTGAGTTCTTCCATAGCGATATTCTTTCGTTGTTATTGATTAGCAAAATCCTTTAGCCGGGCATATAGCTCGGCTTTCTTTTCCAATTTCAGGGGGTAGGCACGACTGGTGCTCGGCATGCGCCACCAACGGAGTGTGCGTCCAAAGGCCTCGCCCTCGGAGCATTCACCGATTGCTGGCATCGGCATGTGAAGTTGCCGTTGCAACTCCTCGCTGGCCTTGCCGCCAGTGGTCACGATGTCCTTGCACTGGGGCATCTGGGACAAAAGGGCACCGATGTCCGTAGGCTCCATGATTTCGAGATGGTCGTCGGAAGCATTGTCTTTGAGACGACAAACTCGCTTCGCAGTATCATAGAAGCCCAATCCCTGCGAAAGGCAAAACTCCACGATGCGCTCACGATCGAAACGTTTCTCGCCTGGGACAACGAAATGATGGGCATCGGCGAAGTGAATCAATCCCATCATGCGCCAGAAGTCGTTGATCCAGTTGGGGTAAAAGAACTCCATCGACCAGCGTTCCCGAGGTGGCGGGAAACTGCCGAGGAACAGGATGTGTCCGTTCGGTGGCAGGAAGGGTTGCAGGGGATGAGATTCGAGGGTCATGGGCAAATAAAAAATTAAGAATGAAGAGTAATAAACTGTAAACCGTAAACGGTAAACTATAAACTGTAAACTGTAAACCGTAAACGGTAAACTATAAACTCCCCTCAAGCACATTCAGGTCTTCGTCTGTTGTTGCCCAACTGGTGACGAACCGGCAAAGTGTATGTTGCTCGTCGATGGGTTCCCAGGTCTCGAAGAGAACGTGCTGCATGAGGGCCTTCATCTGCGCGTTCTCCAGCACCACGAACTGCTGGTTGGTGAGCGAAGGACGCATTTCGTAGCCTTTCGACAAGAAGATTTCCCTCAACTTCATTGCCATACCGATGGCATAACGACCGATGCGGAAATAAAGCCCATCGGTAAACAGGGCATCGAACTGCACCCCAGCCACACGGCTTTTGGCCAACAGGGCCCCATGTGCTTTCACATGCGTGAAGAAGCCACGAGGAGTCATTGTGCATTGTGAATTATCAATTGTCCATTGTGGAAACACCACAGCCTCGCCACACAGAGCTCCGCACTTGGTGCCGCCGATGTAGAACGCCTCGCAGTGATGGGCGAGCCAGGGGAGGTCGATGTTGCAACCTTCGGCCATCAATCCGTATGCCAGGCGGGCTCCGTCGATGTAGAGCGGAATCTGATGGTGCTGACAAACGTCGTGAATGGCCTCCAGTTCTTTCTTATTATATATTGTACCCAGTTCCGTGGGCATGGTCACGTACACCATACCTGGAACGGCCATGTGTTCCCATGTGGGGTCGGCAAAGAAACGTTGGAGATAGGCCTGCAGGTCGCTGGCCTTCATCCGTCCCTCGTGCGAAGGCAGGGCAATGACTTTGTGTCCGCTGGCCTCTACGGCACCTGATTCGTGGACATTGATGTGTGCCGTTTCTACAGCCAGGACGGCCTGATAGGGTCGCAGCAAGGCATCGATAACCGTCGCGTTGGCCTGTGTGCCGCCCGTCAGGAAAAAGATGTCTGCATGGGGACAGTCGCAGGCTTCGCGGATTTTCGTACGTGCCCGCTCGCTCCATAAGTCGTAGCCGTATGAGGCACTTTGCTCAGAATTGGTCTCTACCAGATGGCGCAGCACATCGGGATGTGCGCCGTTGTTATAGTCACTTTCAAACGAAGGAATCTTCATAACCCATTGTTTCTCGAATAGTTTTCGACTGCAAAGATACAAAAATTCCAATTATTTTCGTACATTTGTGGTCGAAAACGCATAAAATGTATTAGACATTATCCCCATCGCCGATGAAATACAATAAGGAACAGACAGCACGCATTCGTCAGATGGAGAGGCGATTGCGCCAGGCTGCGAAAGCCGCAGAGCGCTTGGATAAGGCTCTCGACGGATGGAACGAAGCACAGGGGGCAATTGCCGCACTTGGTGCATACTACGGCAGCGATACATGGCGGCAAGACCTGGCCGACGATGAGGCTGGCCGCCTGCCCGAAGGTCTGCGCCGAGGCGTTCTCTCGGAGGACGGAATCTGGAACTTGCTTTCCGACTGTCGGGAACTGAACCAACGCCTCCAGGAAATGAACAAGGTTTGAACTAATTATCAGATATAAAGATATGAACAACATGAAACTATGGTTTGCAGGCCTGCTGGCTTGCCTTTCGCTGAACACCTATGCTCAGCAGTCGTGGACCGCCGACAATGGCAACGGGACGTTCACCAATCCCCTGTTCTATGACGAGTTCAGCGACCCCGACATTCTGCGCGTGGGCGACGACTATTATTTGGCCGGCACGACGATGCATGCTGTACCGGGCTTGGTGATACTCCATTCGAAGGACCTTGTGAACTGGGAGAATGTGGCCTACTGCTTCGACCGCTTCGACTTCGACGACCCGGCCTTCTCGCTCATGGGACATAAGGAAATCTACGGACAAGGCATCTGGGCTCCCTGCATCCGCTATGCCAACGGTCAGTTCTATGTCTTCTCGAACGTCAACGGCAAGGGCCTGCAGTGCTACACGAGCAAGAAGATAGAAGGTCCCTGGACGCACCATAACATGAAGGGTCGCATCTATGACCTGGGTGTCTTGTTCGACGACGATGGCAAGATATACGCCATTCACGGCTACGGTGAGGTGAAGTGCACGGAACTGAAAGCTGACATGAGCGGTCCTGTGGAAGGTACCGAACGTACCATCATTCCTGAGGGAAACGGGGTGGGCGAGGGTCATCACATGTACAAGATTGACGGGATGTACTATCTCATCTCCACCGACTACATGCCCAACGGCCGCACACTCTGCTCCCGCTCGAAGAGCATCTGGGGACCCTACGAGACCCGTGTCATCACTGCCGACGAGACCTACGGCTACCATGCAGCCTCGCTGACACAGGTGCCGCGTGGCAGTCAGTTCCGCATCGGACAGGACGGGACGAAATTCGCCCTTGGACCTCTCGACAAAGATGCAACGGTCTGCACCAACGCCCATCAAGGAGGCATCGTGCAAGCCAAGAATGGTTCGTGGTGGGCACTCTTCATGCAGGACTTCCATTCCATCGGTCGCACGGTTTGCCTGATGCCGATGACCTGGGAGGACGGTTGGCCCATGGTGGGACTGCCCGGCAATCTGGGCCGCGCTCCCCGCACTTGGTACAAGCCCGATACCGTAATGGGTTGCTATGGTCTCGACGAGGAGGCTCAGCCCATGAGCGCTCCCTACGACCGGAACGACAATTTCGACGGCAAGCAGCTGGGGCGCATCTGGCAGTGGAACCACAACCCCGACGACAAGATGTGGAGCCTCAAGGGCGGTAAACTGCGCTTGAACTCCATGCCTGCCGAACAGTTGATGTGGGCTCGCAACACGTTGACGCAGCGTGTCATAGGCCCAAAGTCGGTGGCAACGGTGGAACTCAGCATAAAGGGCATGAAGGAAGGCGATGTATGCGGACTGGGCAACATCAACGTGCCTTGCTCGTGGCTGGGTATCGTGAAAGCGAACCAGGACAATGCGAAGTCAAAAAAACAGAATCCTGTGTACACGTTGCGCTGCTTTGAGCAACTGACCAACGACACCATCGACGTGCCTGTCACACTGCCCAACGGCAAGATATGGCTTCGCATGAACGGCGACTACGACAACGACCAGGCACAGTATGCATACTCCCTCGACGGTCAGAACTTTCAGACCATTGGGCGCATGATGCCCCTGTCCTACCAGCTCATCACCTTTCAAGGTTCGCGTCACGCCCTCTTTGCCTTTAACATAAAAGGAGTGAATGGCGGCTATGCCGAGTTTGACAACTTCACGGTGGAAGAACCCTGTGCCAACCGCTCCGGCAACATCCCCTACGGCAAGACCATCCGCATCATCAACAAAGCCACCGGCCGTCCCGCCATTGCCCAGAAGCATGGTTTGCTCTACGACACCCATCCGGGCGACAAGAGCGAACTGACAAGGTTCCGCATCATCGACCGCAATCAGGGCCGTGTAGCCCTCCAGTGTGCCGACGGGCGCTACGTGAAGGTCTATGGCGACGGCCTGCCTGGCGATGTCCGTTTCACCACCGACCCGAAGGAAGCCGAGATGTTCCTCTGGCAGGACTACCTCGACCACGATTTCATGCTCCTCTCGCTCAAGAACCACCGCTATCTGGGCAAGAGTCCCACCACGGGCAGCCCCTATTCGATAGACTTCGC
>CACZRZ010000206.1 GCA_902783655.1 uncultured Bacteroidales bacterium | reverse complement strand
TATTATATATTTTCCACTGGACAAGGAATCGGCTGTATGACCTCCACAGATATGAAGACGTGGCAGCCAAGTCGTTCCGTCATGCCAACAATCCCTCAATGGGCTATCGATTCCGTTCCAGGCTATCGAGGACACACATGGGCCCCCGATATCAGTGAGCATAACGGCACATGGTACATGTATTACAGCTGTTCCACGTTTGGAAAGAACGGTTCTGCTATCGGATTGATGACAAACCGTACGCTTAATCCTGAGTCGCCAGACTACAAATGGGAAGATCAGGGTATGGTGGTTCGAAGCATTCAACGCAAAACCAACTGGAACGCCATCGACCCCAACCTCATCGTCGACGAGAAAGGCAATCCCTGGCTGACATGGGGTTCGTTCTGAGACGGCATACAACTGGTTAAACTCGATAAAGATTTCCGTACACCCAAAGGCGAACCAAAGACCATCGCACGTCGCTATCTGCGCAACCAGATGGCTCAACTCGTCTCAAAAGAAGATATGGAACGAGCCAACCAAGCACCTGACGCAGGAGCTAACGCCATTGAAGCCCCTTTTATCATAAAGGAAGGCAAGTACTATTATCTATTTGTATCATGGGACTATTGCTGCAAAGGAGCAAATAGCAACTATAAGACGGTTGTAGGTCGTTCGAAGAAAGTATCCGGTCCTTATCTTGACAAAAACGGTAAGGATATGGCGGCTGGTGGAGGAGAGATTCTCGCTCAGCGTGATGAAGACTACTATGGTATCGGCCACACCTCTGCTTATCAATTCGACAATCAATGGTACTTCATGGCTCATGGCTATGCACGCGCCAACAACGGAGCCTCAAAACTCGTTATTAAGAAGATGCATTTCGACCAAGAAGGATGGCCTGTACTCGATGAACTAGTAACAGGTGAAAAGCGAATGAGCGACTAGCATAGAAAGTCAAAAGGCAGGAAATGATGACAAAAAGCAAGGAGAAAAGGCAGTTTTCGTAGAAAAATGATTGCCAATTCGCCAAATAGTTGTAAATTTGCAGTTCAAAACTTCAATGAACTGCATTTTTTGCAGTTCTAAATTTTATAAAGAAAAATGAAACATCAGTTACGGAGTGCTGTTTGCACGGAAGGAAGAAGGATGGCCGGCGCACGTGCCTTATGGGTAGCCAACGGCATGAAACGCGAACAATTTGGCAAACCCATCATCGCCATCGTGAACTCGTTCACGCAGTTTGTGCCGGGCCACACCCATCTACATGAGATTGGACAAATCGTAAAACAGGAGATTGAAAAGCTCGGTTGCTATGCCGCTGAGTTCAATACCATCGCAGTGGACGACGGCATTGCCATGGGACACGACGGCATGCTCTACTCGCTGCCTTCCCGCGACATCATTGCCGACTCCGTGGAGTATATGGTCAACGCACACAAGGCCGACGCCATGGTGTGCATTTCCAATTGCGACAAGGTCACACCCGGTATGCTGATGGCAGCCATGCGCCTGAACATCCCTGCGGTATTCGTCAGCGGAGGTCCCATGGAATCGCATAAGCTGAACGGCGAGAATGCTGACCTCATAACAGCAATGGTTAAGGGCGGCGACCCCACCGTGAGCGACGAAGAACTGGAGGTCGTGGAACATTGTGCTTGCCCGGGCTGCGGTTCTTGTTCTGGCATGTTCACTGCCAACTCCATGAACTCGCTGACGGAGGCACTGGGCTTCTCCCTGCCTGGCAACGGAAGCATCCTGGCCACGCACGTAAACCGTGTCCAGCTCTTCAGGGATGCTGCCAAGCAGATTGTGAAGAATGCTTTTGTCTATTACGAGGACGGCGACGAGAGCGTACTGCCTCGCAGCATTGCTACGCGTCAAGCTTTCCTCAATGCGATGACACTCGACATCGCCATGGGGGCTTCCACCAATACCGTGCTCCATCTCCTGGCAGTTGCCCAGGAGGGAGGTGTCGATTTCAAGATGAGCGACATCGACGCACTTTCACGCAAAGTACCTTTCCTTTGCAAGTTAGCTCCAAACTGGCAGAAGTATTCCATCCAAGAGGAGAATCGTGCAGGTGGCATTTTGGGCATTATGGGCGAATTGGCCAAAGGCAACCTGTTGGATTTGACCTGCAAACGTGTGAACGGTGCCACCTTAGGCGAGGACATTGTCAAGTATAGCATTGTTGGCTTAGAGTTTGAGGATGGTAAAATCGTAAATAGCAAGTCGTCAAATAACAAATGTCTTAATCCCGAGGCCGACCGCATCTATCACAGTGCCCCCGGCGGCAAGTTCTCAACCAAGATGGGCTCGCAGGACACACGCTGGGAAAGCCTCGACACCGACCGCGAGAATGGTTGCATCCGCGACATCGAACACGCCTACACGAAGGATGGCGGCATGGCTGTTCTCTTTGGCAACATTGCACAGGACGGTTGCGTAGTGAAGACTGCTGGCGTTGCACCTGAACTGTGGCACTTCGAAGGACCTGCCGTAGTATTCGACAGCCAGGAGGACGCCTGCGAGGGCATCCTTGGTGGCAAGGTAAAGAAAGGCGACTGCGTGGTCATCACACACGAAGGGCCAAAGGGCGGTCCTGGCATGCAGGAAATGCTCTATCCCACATCTTATATTAAGAGTATGCACATGGGTAAGGAGTGTGCCCTCATTACCGACGGACGTTTCTCCGGCGGCACCAGCGGGCTCTCCATCGGCCACATCTCTCCCGAGGCAGCCAACGGAGGCAACATCGGTAAGATAAAGGACGGCGACATCATTGTCATCGACATTCCCTCGCGCAGCATCAATGTAAAGCTATCCGACGAAGAACTGGCCGCACGTCCACAACAGCCACTGCGCCGCAATCGTCAGGTCAGCAAAGCCCTGCGTGCCTATGCACAGAGCGTAAGCTCGGCCGACAAAGGCGGTGTACGCATCATAGATTGATGACCAAGAAAGACAAAAGCGTAAGAATGAAGACGATGAGTGAAAGCCACGTGTTGCGCAATGCGAAATAGTGGGCCACCAACGGGCTGACACTCAACAGCAGCATGGGGAGAGCCGTTGTGGCATCTACCAAGACGCCATAGACGAGCAACAGTAAAGACTGGAAAATGAAAACATAGAAGAACATGCGCGTCTGTATCTTGTCGTCGAAACTGTGCCGCACATAATAGGCCGACATCCATACGGCAAGGAAAGCCACCAGATAGAAGGCATACATGGGAGGAGCGGGATGCAAGAAGGCACCCACTCCTCCCATGTTTATGTTCACAAGCCTTGCCCACCAGGCAAGCAGAGCGGTAGTATCCTCACGCAGCAGTATCCATCCCAGCCAGAACCAGAAGGGAAGCAATGTTCCCATGAGGGCTGCAAACAAGACACGTATGGAAAAGGTTCGCATGAACACTATCAAATACCACAAATAAAAGGGAACCAGCAACAGCATATGGGGCACGAAAAGACTGCCCAAAGAGAGCATAAGAAACGTGTAGAACACAAGGAACACAGGTTCTACCACCTGATACGTGCGAAAGATCATGTAATAACTGGCAGCCAGAAACAGTGTGGCCAGCAGTGCATAGTGGAAAGGATGAAGGTATGGAATAAAGGCTGCAGCAAACAACCAAACCGACGGCAGCATACGAGTCTGTACACGATAGAGTTGGTTGCGGTTGCCGGTCTCGAGCAACACCAACGACATGAGCAGCACCAACACAAGACTGACTGCATAATCGTGGCTATAAGCCATCTGGGGCCACCACCAAAGGAGGGCGGCCAACAACAAGCACACAGGAAACGTGAAGATACTGCGGCTTATACGATTATGTATCTTGGTCTTACGCAAGTGGATTACAGATCCTGGCCGATGTCACGGCGATAATATTTTCCTTCAAATTCTATCTGTTCGGCACCACGCATACTACGGGCCAGTGCCTCGTCTTTGTCGATTCCATAGCTGCTGACAGCCAGCACGCGACCACCATTGGTAACCACAACGCCATCCTTCAACGCTGTTCCTGCATGGAAGAGCACAGATCCCTCGCCTCCCTTTAGGGGAAGGACCTTGTCAAGGCCGGACATAGGGAATCCTTTCTCATATTTCTCGGGATAACCACCGCTGACCAACATGACACAGACGGCACTGCGCGAATCGAACTCCACAGTACGATTCGCCAAAGTCTGTGTAGCCACGCCCTCCAATAGATCCACGAGGTCGCTCTTCAGCCGCAACATCACGGTTTCAGTTTCGGGGTCGCCCATGCGACAGTTATACTCAATCACTTTGGGATCGCCACCGACATTAATCAATCCAAAGAAGATGAAGCCTTTGTAGTCAATACCCTCCTCTGCCAATCCTTCGACGGTGGGCCGGATGATGCGGTCCTCAACCTTCCGCATCCATTCCTTGGTGGCAAACGAAACGGGCGACACACTGCCCATTCCACCTGTATTCAATCCGGTATCGCCTTCGCCAATGCGCTTATAGTCCTTGGCTTCGGGCAGTATTTTGTAGTCCTTGCCGTCCGTCAGCACAAAGACGGAGCACTCTATACCGCTCAGGAACTCCTCGATGACCACACGGGCCGAAGCCTGGCCGAACATTCCGCCCAGCATCTCCTTCAGTTCCCGCTTGGCCTCGTCCAGGGTGGGTACAATGAGCACCCCCTTACCGGCACACAGTCCGTCGGCCTTCAGCACATAGGGGGGCTGCAGGGTCTCCAGGAAGGCCAGGCCCTCCTGCAGGTGATTGCCGTCGAAGGTCTGATAGCCTGCCGTCGGAATGTTGTGGCGCTGCATAAAGCCTTTGGCAAAGTCCTTCGAACCCTCCAGCACGGCACCGGCCTTGCTGGGACCGATAACAGGAACATCCTTCAGTTCGTCGTCGTTCTTGAAGTAGTCGTAGATGCCCTTCACCAGCGGGTCTTCGGGACCAACGACCACCATGTCCACACCCTCGTCGAGCACGAACTGGCGAATGCCCTCAAAGTCATCGGCCTTCAGGGGCACGTTCTCCCCCACTTCACCCGTTCCGGCATTTCCCGGAGCTATGAACAGTTTCTCACATTTATCACTCTGAGCTATTTTCCAAGCCAACGCATGTTCGCGTCCGCCACTGCCTAATAACAAAAGTTTCATCTATTCTCAATTATCATTATTCAATAATCTATCTACCAACAGGGGCCAGAAAGTCATCAAAGTACCGTGTGATGCGTTCGTGCAGATGCACCTGGTCGCGGCCAAACATATTATGTCCATCGCCGGGATATGTAAAGAGGTCGGGCTGTGTGCCGGCATCCTCACAAGCACGGATGAACGACAGCGTGTGCTGCGGCACACAAGTGGGGTCGTTATAGCCGAAGATAATCTGCAGACGGCCTTTCAGGTTCTTGGCCTTACCAAGCAGGCTGCAACGTTCGTAGCCCTCGGGGTTCTGCTGCGGCGTGTCCATGTAGCGTTCGCCATACATCACCTCGTAGTACTTCCAGTCAATAACAGGCCCACCGGCCACGCCAACCTTAAAGACATCGGGATAGGTACACATGAGGTTGGTGGTCATGAAACCGCCGTAGGACCAGCCATGAACACCCATACGGGCGCTATCGACATAGGGCAGCGACTTCAGATACTTCACGCCCTCCATCTGGTCCTTCATCTCTTCCTCGCCCAAATGACGGAAAGTGGCCTGCTCGAACTCCCGTCCACGCCACTCGCTGCCCCGGTTGTCGAGGATGAAGAGCAGGTAGCCCTTCGTGGCCATGTATGCCTCCCAGCCACGCAGACACCAGTGCCAGCGGGCATCGACGTTGTGGGCATGCGGTCCGCCATATACATAGACAACCGTAGGATATTTCTTTGCAGGGTCGAAGTCGACGGGTTTCACCATACGATAGTAGAGATCGGTCACACCGTCGGCGGCCTTGATGCTGCCACTGGTAATCTCAGGAATCTTGTAACCTTTTTCCTGCCAGGGATCCTTGGCCGTAAGGATATTTACGACCAAATTGGGTCTGCGCCCACGGGTGGGCTGAGTGCTGATCAGGTTGATGCTGCGCGGAACGGTAGGCGACGAATAGCGGTCGATGACCATTGTGCCGTCCTCGCTTAGCGAAGCACTGTGTACACCGTCGTCCGCTCCAAGCAAGGTGGTGCGGCGCGTCTTCAGATTCAGGCTGTACAAACAGCTGCGTCGGGGATCGCTCTCGTTGGCAAGGTAGAGTATGCTCATGGCCTTCTGGTTGAAACCCACGAACTGCTGCACTTCATATTCGCCTGCCGTCAACTGCTCGGCCGTGCCGGTAGCAACGTCCAGTAAATAAAGATGATTCCATCCGTCGCGGCGACTTTGCATGATGGCTTTCGAGGCATCCCAAGGCAGGAACTCCAGACCGTGCATCGGCTCTACATATTTGTCGTGCGTCTCCTGCAGGAGTTGCTTCGACAGTTTTCCCGTCGATGTATTGTAAGCCACCAGCCGCATATCGTTCTGGTCACGGTTCAACTCAAAGACATAGAGCGACTTGCCATCGGGAGCCCACGACAGATTGGTGTGATAGTCGTCAGATGCTCCAATGAGTTGAAGCCACGTGGTCTTGCGACTGCGGACGTCGAAGATGCCCACCTTGACCTGATGGCTCGTCTCTCCGGCCATAGGGTATTTGTCCATCGTCACGCCGGCAATGCGTTTCGTGATGTCCACCTGCGGATAACCCGCCACCATGCTCTGGTCCATGCGGTAGAAGGCCAGCAACTGACCGTCGGGGCTCCAGAACGTTCCCTTTGAAATACCGAACTCGTCGCGATGCACGCTCTGCCCATAGACGATGTTATTCGAGTCGTCGGTGCTGCCGTCCTTGCTCACCTGCAAGGTTTCGCCAGTGGCTGTCTTCACGTACAGGTTTCCTTGAATGGTGTAGGCCAGATGCTTCGACTCCTGACAGAAATCCTGATGGTCGGCCCCTTCAGGGATATCCTGGCTCCATACGACGCTGCCCTGCTCCCAATCTATTTGGAGACGTTTCTTCCCCGACCTTATCTGGGCGATGGGCTTTTTGTTGTATGGCAACAGCACGTTGTGTCCGTTCACGGCCACCTTCTCACCGGCAATCTCGTTCAGCCGGTTCACGGTGACGAGGGTCTTGCCCGTAAGCAGTTCCTTCACTTCGTCAGCTGTCGTTTCCACGGGGGTATTGCCCCACCATTGTGTGTACTTGTTCTCGGGTTGCAGGTTATACCAGTTCGAGCCGCCGGACATCACGTCTTCCAGCGTCAGCAAGAGTCCCCCTTGCCCATTGTTGGGGAATGTCCCCTGTGCCATTATCATGTTACTCATAAGCAACACTGCGAACAATAATCTATTCCTCATACCTTCTTCCCTTTCCTTTTTTAAATTCCCGGTTTCCGCCCCTCTTGAAGTCACGGTCTCCGCCCTTAAAGTCGCGGCCGCCTTTCTTGAAACCTCCCGAACGACGGTCGTCCTTACGGTCGAAACGTCGTGGACGCTCATCTTCGTCACGGTTAAAGCGGCGCGGACGTCCATCTTCGTCACGGTTAAAACGGCGGGGACGGTCACTATCCCGGTCGAAGCGCTCCCTGCGCTCCCTTCGTTCCTCCTTCAGCCGTTCGAAGCGCTGTTCAAACTCCTCGTCCGTCTCGTTGAGACCCTGCTTGAAGGAACGACGCTCCTTGAAGCGGCGCTTCTCGGCCATCTGCCTGCGGTCATCGTCGCTCTTTATCTGCCGACCTTCCGACCGGACTTCGTTGTAACGGCCGGAGAACATCTGGTACTTGCGCAACTCGCATTCCAGCGAACCGTTATACAGGGGCACCTTCAGCGAGGCCTTCAGGCCAATGGCATCAAAGCACTCCTCGCGATAGCTGAGCACCCAGGCCTCGTTATCGACGAACTGCTTTTTGAACTGCGTGCCAATCATCTTGTACAGCCCCAGCAGGTCCTCGGGCTTGATGCGCTCGCCATAAGGCGGGTTGGTGACGATGATGCTCTTCTCCTCGGGTTGGGTGAAATCGGCAAAGTCCTGGAACTGAATGCTGACATCGGCGGTCAGACCGGCTGCCTTCACGTTACGCTCGGCAATGGCCACTGCGGCCCGGTTGTTGTCGTAGCCATAGACATGGTGCGCGAACTCACGTTCCTGCGAGTCGTCGTTGTAAATCTGCTCGAACAACTCTGCGTCGAAATCGGGCCACTTCTCGAAGGCATAACCCTGACGGAACAGGCCCGGGGCCATGTTCTTGGCTATCAGTGCCGCCTCGATGGGCAACGTGCCACTGCCGCACATGGGGTCGATGAAGTCCGTCTCGCCTCTCCAGCCCGTCATCAGAATGATGCCGGCAGCCAGGACCTCGTTCAGCGGAGCCTCGACAGCCTCCTGACGATAGCCACGGCGATGGAGGCTCTCTCCCGACGAGTCCAGGCTCAGCGTGCAGTCGTACTCGGCAATGTGCATGTTCAACTGTATGTCAGGGTTCGACACACGGATGTTGGGACGGTTGCCCGTCTTCTCGCGGAACTGGTCGACGATGGCATCCTTCACCTTATAGGCCACGAACTTCGAGTGGCGGAACTCGGTGGAGTACACCACGCTGTCAACGGCAAACGTGGTATCGTTACTCAAGTACTGCGTCCAGTCTATGGCCTTCACAGCCTCGTACACCTCGTCGGCGCTCGTAGCACGGAAGTGCTTGATGGGTTTCAGCACACGGATGGCCGTGCGCAACTGGAAGTTACTCCTGTACAGCATCTCCAGGTCACCGGTGTACGACACCATGCGCCGCCCCACCTGAATATTGTTGGCCCCCAACTGCGTCAGTTCTTCTGCCAGTACATTCTCCAAGCCCTGAAAGGTCTTGGCAATCATTTCAAATTCCATATTTATATATTTTCTTTACCTTTTAACCTTTTAACCCTTTAACCTTTTAACCTTTTAACCTTCTAACCTTTTAACCTTTTAACCTTTTAACCTCCTCACAGTCCTCCCCAGTCTTCGGGTCGGATATCATGTTCCTTTCTCTTCTTCGCCTGCACCAGATGCTCGCCCGGCTTGGTACTCTCCGTCACCCACAGGTTACCGCCAATGACGGTTCCCTTACCAATGGTGATGCGTCCCAGAATGGTGGCATTGCTGTAAACGATGACGTTGTCCTCCAAGATGGGATGTCGGGGTATGCCCTTGATGGGATTGCCATTCTCGTCCAACGGAAAGCTCTTGGCACCCAGCGTAACACCCTGATACAGTTTCACGTAGTTGCCGATGATACAGGTGGCACCGATGACGACACCCGTCCCGTGGTCAATCGTAAAGTGGTGCCCTATCTTGGCCTCTGGGTGGATGTCGATGCCCGTCTCGCTGTGTGCCATCTCGGTGATGATACGCGGCACGAGGGGCACACCCTGCAGGTACAGTTCGTGGGCGATGCGATAGTTCGACACGGCCTTGATGACAGGGTAGCAACTGATTATCTCCCCCCGACTCGTAGCCGCAGGGTCGCCGTTGTAGGCCGCCTCCACGTCCGTGGCCAGTATGCGCCGCAGTTCTGGCAACTTGCCTATGAACTCTGCCGCCAGCTGCTGTGCCCGTTCCGTGGGACAGCCGTCTGCATCCTCCGTCTGCCCTGCGCCTTCTGTGCGTACAAAGCAAAGCCCCGCCAGGATCTGCTCCGAGAGCAGCTGACAGAGCCGTTCGATGTTCACGCCGATATGATACTCCAGCGTCTTCGAGTTCAGGTTCGAGTTACCATAAAATCCAGGGAACAAAATGGCGCGACACAGGTCGACAATCTCCTCCAATGCCCGTCCCGAGGGCAATGGTGCACCATCGCGATGCTCGTGGAACATGCCTCCCATTGAACTGACATCCGACAGTTCCTCTATAGCCGTTCCGAGCATGTGGTTGAGGTTCTTAACACTCATCTATGTGTACAAAAAATTATTTCGACTACAAAGATAGTGCAAAACGGCGAACGAAGCAAGCGCAAAGGCAAATTTATTTGCATCTTGCACGAACAATCACGAGGACGAAGCTGGCGGAATCTGCCGAAGAACCAAAGTTTCGGCTGCAAAAAAGAGAGCAGAATCTGTGACTTCGGCGATTCCAAACCCCTTCACAAACCCGATAATACAAGGGAACGTCAAAAATCCGTCAATACGTTGACGGTACTTCCGTCAATATATTGAAGGCACTTCCGTCAATATATCGACGGAACTTTGACGTAACCTCGTTCTTTGCCCGTCCAAGTTAACACCTTTTCTTTCTCCTATTATAAATTCGAAACAAGGCGGCAACCTGCAATCGAAATCGAAAGGCAACTCATCGTGTTCGGTCGCCAGCTCAAGCCAAAAATAATTTGTAACTTTAATGGCGAAAATATATGGTGTTCAAAAAATTATGCCTATCTTTGCAACCATGGAGAATGAAAATGGACGATTTTCGATGCCTTGCCATTATCATGTTGATTCCCTGAAGCATTGATTCCATTAGGAAATTCGCCCGTGGGTCAGAAGAGAGTCAGACCGTAACTTCGGTGAGGCGCAACCGCAAACAGGATTTGCGGGCACGACAAATCGATGGGGATTCAGGCTTGAATATTAAGAGCCCTGAGTCCCCATCTGCTTTCTTTACAAAAATTCAAAGAGGTTGATGAAGCCTGTCATGGCGAACACCTTGCAGATGTCGCCAG
>CACZRZ010000205.1 GCA_902783655.1 uncultured Bacteroidales bacterium | reverse complement strand
GTCAGCAGTGCGAAAAAGAAAAGTAATAATTTTCTCATAGTTGGTTAGTTTTAGTTTTAGTTAATAGTTAATAATGTTTCTCATTCTCTCTTATTAGCCAACGCTAAAACTGTGGGGACAGAAAAAGCGCAGACCTTACTATATCTCGGTCAGGCCTACCACAGCCCCATACAACTACAGAAGAGTCTACGCCATAGACGTATCCTCACGTTGTATGAAATGCTCGTATATCTCTATTCGAGGTGGTAGTTCGACCGAGATTTGAGCAAATAAATTGGCATACTCCACCAAGTATCCGATGCAAAGATACGGATAAGCAAGGGAAATACAAAATTAATTTGCAATTATTTTATTGCTGATGGGAAAATCATTGTATATTGGCTCCTAAGGCATGCATGGAGATGCTGGTTTTCAATATCCTGCACCGATGGGGAGCGTCCTCATGTCGATGTGGGTTTCATCCTTACGTCGATGGGGCTCCATCCTAACGTCGTTGGAGCTCAAACGACACGTCGATGAAGCCCCGACGACACGTCGCCGAGGCTCCAACCTATCAACGCATGCGCACGTACGTACGCGCGTATAATATTTATATATGTATAGGGTTAGTTCCCTGCTACATCACGAGCAGACCCGCAAGGCCGCAGAGGAGGATGACGCGGATGGGGTTGATCTTGTAGACCCGGGTGCTGATGAAAGCGAAGAGGAACAGGGCAACGCTGATCCAGAACTGCCAGGGGGATTCCTTGGGGGTGGAGAAGTTCTCGGGTGTCATCAGGCATAGGGAAGCTGCTGCCAGCAGACCTACGACGGCAGGACGGAGCCATGAGAAGATGTTTCCGACGATGGGGTGGTCCTTGTATGCCATGAGGAAGCGGCTGATGAGTATCATCAGGATGAACGACGGCAGGACGACGGCAAAGGTGGATATGACGGAGCCGAGGATGCCCCAATACCAGGCGTGTCCGGCATTGGTGAGAGCTGTGTATCCGACGTAGGTGGCCGAGTTGATGCCGATGGGGCCAGGGGTCATCTGCGAGACAGCTACGATGTCGGTGAACTGGCTGGTGGTCATCCAATGGTAGTGGGCGACGACCTCGCCCTGTATCATCGATATCATGGCGTAGCCGCCACCGAAACCGAAGAGACCTATTTGGAAGAAGGTCCAAAAGAGAAGAAAAAACAAACTAACCATCTTTCATTTACCATTGAAGATTGAAGATTGAAGATTGAAGATTATCTCAACGCGCAGCCTAATTGTGAATTATGAATTATGAATTGTGAATTGTGAATTGTTCATTCACAACTTGTCGTCTTTGATTTGACCATAGACGTAGCCACCGATGCCGGCAAACAGAATGACGTAGATGGGACTGACACCAAGGAGCCAGATGAGGACGGTGGCCAGGATGGGGATCCAGATGTTGTAGCGACTGATCTTGGCCATCTGTGCCATCTTGAAGACAGGGGCGGCAATGAGGGCCACCACTGCCGGACGTATGCCTCGGAAGATGCGTTCGACGTACGGGTTGTCGCGGAACTGCTGGAAGCAGAGGGCTATGGCGAGAATGATGAGGAACGAGGGTAGGGCGGTGCCGAGGGTGGTGACGAGGGCTCCGCGCTTGCCACGTAACTTGTAGCCGATGAAGATGCCGATGTTGATGGCAAAGATGCCTGGGCACGACTGGGCCACGGCAATCAGGTCGAGCAGCTCCTCACGCTCTATCCACCGCTTCTCATCGACAACCTTCGCCTCGATGAGCGGAATCATGGCATAGCCACCGCCAATGGTGAACAGCCCGATGCGGAAAAAGGTAGTGAATAGGGAAACCATAATAGCCCCATCCCCATGCCCCATTGTTAATTGTCCATTATCCATTGCCCATTGTCAATTGTCCATTGTTACTCTCTTCCCTCGGGAAGGGCTTGGGGATGGGGCTGTTTTTCTATCCACTTGCGTGCATTGACGAATGCCTCTATCCAGGGTGTGACCTCGTCCATGCGGCGGTCCTGCGGATACCAGGCACACTGCCAGGGGAAGATGGCACGTTCCAGGTGGGGCATCATAGCCAGATGGCGACCGTCGGCAGAACAGATGCCTGCTACGGCGAAGTCGCTGCCGTTGGGGTTGGCAGGATATTCGGCATAGTTGTACTTGGCCACGATGTTGTAGTCCTCTTCCTTGCCGGGCAGGCGGAACTTGCCTTCGCCGTGTGCCACCCAGATACCCAACTTGCTGCCGCTGAGCGACGAGAACATCACGCTCTGGTTCTTGGGAATGGTGAGTCCCACGAACGATGACTCGAACTTGTGGCTGTCGTTATGCAACATGCGAGGCCGCTCCTCATTTTGAATTTTGAATTTTGAATTTTGAATTAAGTTAAGTTCCACCATCAGCTGGCAACCATTGCAGATGCCCAGCGAGAGGGTGTCGGGACGGGCATAGAAGCGGTCGAGGGCCTCCTTGGCCTTGGGATTGAAGAGGAAGGCACCAGCCCAACCCTTGGCGGAACCCAACACATCGGAATTGGAGAAGCCACCGCAGAAGACAATCATGTTGACGTCGTCCAACGTCTCGCGACCATTCACGAGGTCGGTCATCATGACATCCTTCACGTCGAACCCCGCCAGGTAGAGCGAATAGGCCATTTCGCGTTCGCCGTTGGTGCCCTTCTCACGGATGATGGCAGCACGGATGCCACTGGGCTTGCGACGATCGGCGCTGATGTGGTATTGGCTCAGGCGGCCTGTGAACTTAGTCGGGAGCTGTATCTGGAGCGGTTGGTTCTTATAGTTGGCAAAGCGCTGCTCGGCACATCCGTTCATGCTCTGACGACGGTCGAGCAGATAGGAGGGACGATACCAGACGTCGCGCAACTGGTCGATGTCGAGCCGTTCTTCGAAGTCTCCTTTGCGCAGGCGCAGCACACGTTCGCGGGCAGGTACACCTATATAGATGTAGCCCACGCCCATCTCGTCCATCAGTTTTTTGAATTCTGCCTCGTGGCGAGTGGCTACTTGTACGACCACGCCTGGGTTCTCGGCAAAGAGAATTTTCGTGAGGTCGGTGGTCTCGAACTTGTTGAGGTTCACCTTCATACCCCCCTTGGGGTTGGCGAAGCACATCTCCAGGAGGGTGGTGATGAGACCTCCGGCAGAAATGTCGTGACCAGCCAGGAGCAAGCCCTTGCGGACACACTCCTGTACGGCCTCGAAGGCATCGCGGAAGTATTCGGGATTCGTCACCGTGGGCACATCGCTACCCACGAGGCCCTGACTCTGTGCCAGTGCGCTGCCGCCCAGACGAAGTTCGTCGAACGAGAAGTCGATGTGGTAGAGCGAGGATTCCGGCTCGTCGGCAAGTACGGGACTTACGACCTTGCGGATGTCGCTGACCTCGCCGCCAGAGGTGACGATGACGGTGCCCGGGGAGATTATCTTCGAGCCATCGGGATATTTCTGACTCATGGACAGGCTGTCCTTGCCCGTCGGAACGTTGATTTCCAAAGCGCAGCAGAAGTCGCTCAGTG
Organism: uncultured Bacteroidales bacterium; assembly: GCA_902783655.1. Classification (GTDB taxonomy): domain Bacteria; phylum Bacteroidota; class Bacteroidia; order Bacteroidales; family Bacteroidaceae; genus Physcousia. The sequence goes on along the minus strand of CACZRZ010000205.1, from coordinate 2,450 downwards.
CTTCAACGGCCTGATACAGACGGGCATCCTCGCCCTTCTGCGAACGGCAGGGCCACATCCAGTTGGCACTGAGGCTGACGCTGTCCAAGCCCTCGCTGAGCGGAGCCCAGACGATGTTGGTAAGGCTCTCGGCTACGGACAGCACGCTGCCTGCAGCGGGATTGGCCAGACCTGCCTGCGGAGCATGACCGAGGGCTGTGGCTATGCCCTTGCGTCCACGATAGTCGAGGGCGACGACACCGCAGTCGCTCAGGGGAAGCTGAATCTGACCCTGACACTGCTGACGTGCCACCTTGCCCGTCACGGAGCGGTCCACCTTGTTGGTGAGCCAGTCTTTGCAGGCAACGGCTTCGAGGGAGAGCACTGCTTTCAGCGAATGCATAATGCATGATTCATAATTCATAATTGGCTGCGCATTGTCGCTCGTTTGTGCGCCAGCCTCATTATGCGCTATGCATTCTTGCTCCTCTTTGCTACGCAAGCGAACAGGTTCGAGCGGTGAATTGAGACTTGAATCAAGGTCTTTGTATTTGCGTTCCACAGTTTCGTCCACCATCACGGTCTTGGGCGAATGTCCGAACATGTCGGCAACGTCGAGGTCGAAGGGACGCACACCGTCGCCCTGTTCGAAGGCGAAGTGGGCATCGCCGGTGGTTTCGCCTACGACATACATGGGTGCACGTTCGCGTTCGGCAATCTGGCGCACGTGTTCCAGATGCTCTTCCTGGATGAGCAGTCCCATGCGCTCCTGGCTCTCGTTGGCAATGATTTCCTTAGAGGAAAGGGTGGGGTCGCCGATGGGCAGTTTGGTCATGTCGATGAGGCCGCCACATTCCTCAACCAATTCAGAGAGGCAGTTGACGTGACCCGCCGACCCGTGGTCGTGGATGCTGACGACGGGATTGATGTCTTCCTCGCATAGGGCGCGCACCAGGTTGTTGGCACGTTTTTGCATCTCAGGGTTGGCGCGCTGTACGGCATTCAGTTCGATGCCGCTGCTGTATCGGCCTGTGTCCACACTCGACACAGAGCCGCCGCCCAGGCCGATGCGGTAGTTGTCGCCACCCACCACGACAATCTTGTTGCCCTTCTGTGGAGTGCCCTTCAGACAGTCACGCTTGGTGCCATAACCTACGCCGCCAGCCAGCATGATGACCTTGTCGTAGCCATATTGTTCACCATTCTCGGCGTGCTCGAAGGTGAGCACCGAACCCGTGATGAGCGGCTGTCCGAACTTGTTGCCGAAGTCGCTGGCTCCGTTGGAAGCCTTGATGAGAATCTGCTCAGGTGTCTGGTAGAGCCACTTGCGGACGGGCAATATGCGTTCCCATGTGCGTTCTTCCTCCGTGTTTCGTGGATAGCTGGTCATGTAAACGGCTGTGCCGGCAATGGGCCACGAACCTACGCCGCCTCCCATGCGGTCTCGAATCTCGCCTCCGGTACCCGTCGATGCACCGTTGAAGGGTTCGACGGTGGTGGGGAAATTGTGTGTCTCGGCCTTGATGCTGATGACGCTTTCGATGTCCTTGATGACGAAATAGTCGCTGGTGGAATGGTCCTTCGGAGCAAACTGCTCTACGACGGGGCCTTCGGCAAAGGCTACGTTATCTTTATATGCAGAGATTATCTTGTGTGGGTTTTCCTGTGTGGTCTTCTTAATCATCTGGAACAGGCTGCTTTCCTTTTCCTCGCCGTCGATGATGAAGGTGCCGCCGAATATCTTGTGACGGCAGTGTTCGGAGTTGATTTGTGCAAAGCCGAACACCTCGCTGTCCGTCAGCTGGCGTCCCAGTCGCTGTTCGATGCCATGCAGGTAGGCCACCTCTTCGGGGCTCAGTGCCAGGCCTTCCTCTTCGTTGTACGAGTCGAGGTCGTCGATGAAACGGATGGGGGCGGGCTTGATGTTGACGGTGAAGATGTCCTGATCGAGTCCACGATACAGACGCTGCAGCATGGGGTCGTGGTCGGCATTTTCCGATTCTACGGGGAAGTATTCCTCGATGCGCACGATACCCTTGATGTTCATGTTCTGTGTGATTTCCACAGCGTTGGTGCTCCAGGGGGTCACCATCTCTCGGCGTGGTCCGATGAAGAATCCCGTCAGGGTCTTTGCCTCTTCGAGAGTGGCATCACCATAGAGCCAGCATAGTTTCTGAATGTCCTCGGTGGAGAGTTGCTGTTCGCATTGCGTAGCGATTACGGTCTGTTGTTGGGTCTTGAAAAAGATAATAGCCATGAGTGTTGATTTTAATTTGTGTGCAAAGATACGAAAAATCGAGCGCAGAACAAAAGAAACCCTTTTCTTTTTTATGCCGAGATGGAGTATCTTCGGCATTTATGTCAGAGATACGAAAAATCGAGCGCAGAACAAAAGAAACGCTTTTCTTTTTTATGCCGAGATGGACTGTCTTTGGAATTTGTGTCACAGATACAAAAAAAGCCGTGAATTC
>CACZRZ010000204.1 GCA_902783655.1 uncultured Bacteroidales bacterium | reverse complement strand
TGTTTACCGTTTACTGTTTACCATTTATAGTTTACTGTTTACTGTTTACTGTTTACTCAGCGCGCAGCCTTAATTTTCAATTTTCAATTTTCAATTTTCAATTATCAACGCGCGCAGCCCAATTTTTAATTTTTAATTTTTAATTTTTAATTTCCATCTGACGCCTCGTCCCCTGACCTCCCCCCTCCCTTTAAGGGAGGGACGGGGTGGGTCTTCTTCTTTTAAGGAGTGACATCGCCGGGGTCGGCCTGTCCGCCGTTGCTGGCTGAAAGAGAATTATTGACCTTCTTGTTCCGTCTCTTTTTTATAAAAGCATTTGATATTTAGGAGTTTAAGAAATAAAAAAAGTGTCACATCGGTCGGATGTAACACTCTAGGTTGTAGCGCCTCGGCCGCCAGTTCCAGGGCCTCATATCTGAAGCGCTGGATTCCAAGAAGTTCGCAAGGCAACACTAACAATAATGGCTCAGGGACAAATCCTTGAGCCATTATTGGGATGGGAGTATAGCTTACTCTGACACGGGACGAATGGACAGGCCTAAGAAACGGTAGGCGCGGGTGCTGAAAAATCCATAACTGGTGATAAGCAAGTCGCATGCGTGGTCGAGGTCCTCGCCCCCAGTATAGAGAGAGGAAGACCAGTAGTAGCCGGTGGTTCCGGAACCAGTGATGTAGTAGTCTTCTCGGCGACCAGCCGCCGGAAGGAAGATGGAATTACCTGAACAAGGGCCGGTGTCGGGCTTGCGAGTCACAATTACGCCCACATGATTGGAGCCGTCACCCAGGTAATCGGTCGTATATTCCCAAGTATAATAGTTCTCGTCGAGCAGCGCCGTCCACTCCTCATTCGTAGGGATGTGCCAGGTGCCCTTCCACCATACCCTTGCAGGGTCATCTTCATAATTGTAATCGGCAAACGAGGTTTTGCCGTCATCGGAGTTATACTTGGTGTATTGGCTCCCGTTGTAATAGCGACAGCTGGCCTCGTCGTAGCCTGTCTTGCCGTTAATCCAATGGGTGCAAGGGTCTTCCTGTGCATATCCATCCTGGTAGAACGGCACGGTGGCGCCCCATGCGTAGTAGTCACCGTATTCCCAGGGGTAGGAGGCTCCCATGTTGCAGGGAGACCATTTGAGGTTCTTCTTCACACCGCCAATAGTCACGGTGCCCATGTCTACGAAAGGTCTCGGCATATCAATATTAACATACACGGTTCCTTCGGTGGTCCAGCCGGGGATGGTGCTTATGGCACCGATAGCAGGGAGGTTGACGGCGATGTTGATGGTGTACACCTTGCCGCTCTCGAAGGCCTTGTTGCTGACGGTATATGTGGCAGTTCCCATGTCGGTGACAATCGAAAGGAGTCCTCCGTCGATGGTCTGAGCTGGGAAGACTACTGCACCGTTGTTGATTATGGAAATGCTGGTAGCGTCGCCTGTAGCCTCACCAACTGCACCTGTGTTCTGGTCGAACGAGACGGTGGGCTTGACGTTGAGGATGCTGACGCTGGTGATGTTTGAAATGTCCGTTCCTGCTGTGACATTCACGCAGAGCTTCGCCATCTTGTGCGTAAAGGCGAGGTCGACGGGTGCGGCTTGTTTGGCTTGGTTGGTGACAGAGGCAAACATCAGGTCGCTGGCTTTATAGTCGGCGTCAGCGGTCTGGTCGGCCTGAACACTGAACGATGTACCTGCTGTGGCAGGATAGTAAGCCACGATGTCGATGTTCTGTGAACCTGCAGGATAGTATGGTATGGTGCTGGCGGGACTCATAGCTCCGGCATCACCGGAGGTGAAGGTGTAATCCGTCCACTCGTCAGCGCCGGTATTGCTAATCTTCACCTTGATGGCCTCTCCGCTGGCAAAGGTTCCTTCGTTCAGGTTCTGCGCTGCACGGGTCTCGGCAACATCAATGGTGGTGTACTGGAGCGTCACGGGTACACGCTGCTCCATCGACTGGTCGTCCGAGCTGCAAGCAACAAGTATAGAGAGCACAGCGGCTGCGAAAAGAAGTTTCTTCGTATTCATGATTGTATGTCGTTTTTTGATTATACATATAGATTTCTTCATCGGTCGTTCCATCGTCCTCCCAAGGGTTGATAGAGTTGAACTCATTGGCTCAGGGAAAATCCTTGAGCCATTATTGGGATGGGAGTATTGGTTATTCAAATACGGGACGGATGGTATTGCCATCACAACGGCAGAAGCCATCGATGGCGGCATACTCTGGTGGATCGCAGCCGAAAGCCAAGCCACTCGCGTCGTGGCCGCCAGGGGTAGTGGAAGCATAGTAGTAGCCAAAGTATCCGGCATCCTGGATGATGTGAAGGGACCGGCAACCGGCCGCCGGAAGGAAGATGGAATTACCTGAACAAGGGCCGGTGTTGGGCTTGCGAGTCACTATCATGCCTGCATGATTGGAGCCGTCACCCAGGTAATCGGTCGTATATTCCCATTTATAGAAGTCGAAGTCGCATAGGGCCGCCCACTCATCGTACGTGGGGACACGCCAGTTGCCCTTCCACCATACCCTTGCAGGGTCATCTTCATAATTGTAATCGGCAAACGAGTTGCCAGGGGCAACATACTTGGAGAATTCTAGACTCCCTTTGTAATAGGGAGCGTCGTCCCAGCCGTATCCAGACTTGCCCTCAATCCAATGCGTGCAAGGGGATTCCTGTGAGTATCCATCCTGGTAGAACGGCACGATGGCGCCCCATGCGTAGTAGTCGCCGTATTCCCAAGGGTAGGAGGCGCCCATGTTGCAGGTGGACCATTTGATGTTCTTCGTCACACGGCCAATGGTCACAGCACCCATGTCTACGAAAGGTCTCGAAACGACAGCCACCGTTCCTTGGGTGGTCCAGTCGGTGATGGCGTTGGTAGTGCCTATGGCACGGAGGTTGACGGTGATGTTGATGGTGTACGCCTTGCCGCTCTCGAAGGCCTTGTCGCTGACGGTATAGGTGGCTGTGCCCTTGTCGGTGACAATAGAGAGCAGCCCGCCGTTGATGGTCTGGGCTGGGATGACGGCTGCACCGTTGTTGCTCATGGCAATGCTGGTAGCGTCACCGATAGCCTCACCGACTACACCTGTGGCCTGGTTGAACGAGACGGTGGGCTTGACGTTGAGAACGTTCAAGCTGTTAATGCTGCTCACACCCTGTCCGGCGGTGATGTTCACGCAGAGTTTCGCCAGCTTATGCGTGAAGGCGAGGTTGACGGCCTCGGCCTGCTTGGCTTGGTTGGTGACAGAGGCGAACATCAGGTCGCTGGCCTTATAGTTTGCATCTGTGGTCTGGGCGGCCTGAACGGTGAAAGTCGTGCCAGCCATAGCGGGATAGTAAGCCACGATGTCGATGTTTTGAGAACCTGCGGGGTAATAAGGTACGGTGTTTGTGGGACTCATGGCCCCTGCGTTACCGGTCGTGAAGTCGTAGTTAGTCCACGAACCCGCACCAGTGTTGCTGATACGCACCGTGATGGCCTCGCTCCTGGCGAAGGTTTCCTCATTCAGGTTCTGTGCCGCACGGGTCTCGGTAGGATCAATGGTGGTGTATTGGAGCGCCACAGGTACACGCTGCTCCATCGGTTCGGACGACTCATCGTCTGAGCTGCATGCCGCCAGAAAAGATAGCACAGCGGCTGCGAAAAGAAGTTTCTTCGAATACATGATTGTATGTCGTTTTTTGATTTTACATATAGATTTCCTCATCGGTCGTTTCACCGTCCTCCCAAGGGTTGATGGAGTTACTTCCTTTAACGTAACTGGCCTGGAGCAGCATCGTGTTGTGCCGCAACTCGACGATTTTCGAGGTCGGTTTCATGTAATTGTGTTTGTTGTGCTCTGTCTTCATATCAAAAAGAAATGAATAAATGGGTTAAAATAATTAGACTAAACGGGTGAAATTCCCTTTTATATGCTTTTGCATTGCAAAAGTACAATTATTTTTTGAAAGGTGATACTTATTGGGGCAATAATCTGTCTTTTCGTGGGTTTACAGCGCAAAGGTACGAATATTTATGCACATTTCTATCGTTTCCCTTCATAAACTGTCTTTTAGCAGTCCCAGGGGCTGCCGCCGTCTTCACCGCACTTAATACAGTATAATCTCCCGTTGCTTGAGTCCATAGCCCATTTGTGTTGACAGGATTGCGGTTTCTCCAACTCTGCCTTAATCAGTGCCAGTTCGTCGCCCTCTTTGGCTTTCTCCACGAACTCATCCTGCATCTGCGAAGCCAGCTCTGTCAGTTGCTTCCTTTTCTTGTCGTTTTCGCTCATCATATTCAAATTTTATATATTCAATCCCACGTCCCCCTGCCATATCTTTGGTTCGTCATCATTTCAATTGCAAAGATACGAAAAAGCAACAAATTCTCCGAAATACCCCCTTTCTTTTATAACCTACACATCGCAAAATGTCAAATCAAGCGCTAAAATACCTCTGCGTTCTTTGCTTATCCTCAAAGAAAATTATATATTTGTACGCTTATTGTGCATATGCGCACATATACATTCACATGAAACGACCTTGAAAACAACTTAACTATGAAGTTCAATATACGTTTGGTAAAGACCATATACACACCGGTGGAGATAGAAGCCGAAGATATGATGGATGCCATGAAGAAGGCCTTCGATATGATGCCCAATACAGACCTGGATCACGGGGAATGTAAATTCACCGTCGATTTCTCGCAAAGCGATAACATCAAATGGTATCAGGATAAGAAAAAGAACGAAGCGTAAAATTCGGATAACGAGCAAATGACGATTTGCAAGTGACAGACGCTTCTGATGGATTGTCTTATCTTCATTGAAGCAATGGTATTTGAAAAACGACAAACGGCATCAGCTATTTATAGAATCTACAGAATAAAAATATGAGTAAAGCAGAAAAAAATTGCCAGTGGTAATCTGTGAAGACGCTCCACTGGGTCGTATCCCACTTCCGAGGCTTGTGTCAAGGACATTGGGTGAACCTCACAGAATATAGATACGATTCTATCCCACACCGCACCATCTGCGAAGACCGTGCGGTTTATAAAGAGAACTGTTTAACTATTACCTTAAGTTACATAATCATATAGTAATGAGAAAAGAAAGTCTTAGAAATCAATTAGAAAAACTTCTACCTTTCGATAGCCAAACTAAAATTGACCTACTTGTTCAATTAATGACAGAAAGGAATAGTAGTTTAGATTGCTATTTAGACAAGTGGATATGTCACATGATAAGCAATCCTTCTTTAATCTCATACTTTAAAGATAAAAGCATCAATCTAAAAAGACTTGCTCCTACAACAGATACAATGCCATTTCTTTCTGATTTACTTATAAAATATTACCCGGTAGATAATATTACAAAAGTAGATTTAATATTTAATGAACTCAATGATAATGGATATCTCATAAGTAAAAGAGACCATTCCTTTGCTTCAGGCAAAATGAGGGATAATAAATTGAAGCAAAGATGGGATACTCTTTATAAAGAAGCCAGAGATATAAAGTTACAAGTTGAGTTTATTAATTACCAGAATATAGTATCTGTACCACAGCCATTAGCGACATTGCTTGTTTCTGGTGCAGTTGACAACATACAATTTGAGAATTATTATAAACTTCGCGAGGGTGATATTGTATATGTATATGCTTCAGACTATTCATCAGAAATGATGGTTAAGTTAAAATATAACATATCTATATGGTCTAAATTTTCAAATGGCATTTTTTCTGGAAGTTATAATGATAATGACTTTCCTGAAAATTGTTATATTGGTAAATTCGTGATTGGAAAGAAACTTTCAAAAGGAGTTGAGGAAATTAAAAAACCAGAAGTTTTTAATCGTCCTCTTGAAACTGGAACAAGGTTTGTATCTTCTATGCCATCACTATCTTCCCATTCTTTTAGAATGAAGCATGTTGAATTAAAAGGAAGAACTATTGTTGTCCCTGTTAATGATGAGACATGGGAAGAAATTCATGAATCAAAGGGAGATACATACTTTTATTGGGAAGAAGGATATGATAAGATTGTCCGCTACAGGAGTATTGATGAAATTGGAGATGACATATGGGATGATGATGAATATAATGAAATAATCGAAGGTTTTGCGGGAGACGAAAAAGGCTTGTATGATATTCTCTTTACTAATGGTAATAACCAGAGAAAATATCGTCAGTCAAATGTACATGCAATACGAAGAGAATCATATGAAACTAAAGCTGGGGATTTCTTCTTAGCGCTTTTATTTGATTTTGAGAAAATTGTTCCAGTCGAAGATACTGTTAGTTCTTTTGATATTCTCCAAAAGAAAGATTGGATTCTTGACTGGAATTGTGTCCGTTTCAAAAATGGTGTTATTATTGTTTCTCAACCAATTGATGGAAGTGTAAAGTTTAAACCAAAGGCTTTTCCGTTATCAGGTTCAATGGAATCTTTTAATTATCTTAAAGAGTACCTTAATAACAGGCTTGCGCCCGTTCATTGTTCCGTTGAAAATATGGAACTTTCCATTTATGATACCATCCGTCTAAATGAAGCTATACAAAAATTCGCAACTGCTTCAAAACAAAGAGGAATTAAAGTCACAAATAGTAATCAAGCAAATGGAATTACAGTTCCACAACAAGTTTCATTTAACCAGGCTCTTTCAAAAGCCAAACAGATGACACCCGAAGAGTTTGAAAAATACAAGTCAGAATATATCGACTTCTTAGTTAGTAAACAAAGTAAAAAGTATAAAGTTATACCATGTGTAGAAAGATTGGCACACGCGGATAACGACACAACCGAATATGCATTCTTATTCTCTATCAAATGTAAATCTGGAGACATCCTAATAGTCCATGAGAATGTTCATCCAGATAGATCTACATTACTTTTTGTTGTAAAAGAGAAAGTCTATGATAGTGTAATAAGAACAATATATGATTTCCTGCAAAGTGCGGAAATAAACAAGCGTAGCAGTCTTAGAGGTGGTAATATTGATATAAAAGAAAGTGGAGTTGAACATTATCGTTCAATCAATCACGATTACTTTTATTCTTGGAGTAGTATCATCAAGAACTATATTTCCTTTTACAAAAATGGTCATGTATTTATGATTTACTAAAATTATAATACGGCGGCAAATGCAACAATATACATGAAAGATAAACTATGGCAAAAAGTGACTACATACAAACCAACAGAAGTTGGTTGGAAGCTAAAGCTAAACAGGAGGGGGTGATGCCTCTCTCCAAGGGTGTATATTACAAAGTGCTGGCAGAAGGCAAAAAAGATAGTGTAAAGCCAACACCGAGCAGTATAATCACGGCCCACTATTCGGGCAGGACTATCAACGGCAAGGTATTCGACAGTAGCCGTGGTGGTGCTCCGCTGGCCATCCGCCTGCGTGACCTTATTGAGGGCTGGATTATTGCCCTGCAGGAGATGCACATCGGCGACAAATGGGAAGTCTATATCCCAGCAGATATGGGATATGGACGATTCTCACAGCCGGGCATTCCAGGTGGCTCTACACTCATCTTTGAAATCGAACTTATAGGTATCGCATAGTGGAAGCCCCGAAGTTCATAATAACAATGGACGGATATTTGACTTCGTCGAAGTCGCTACCACTCGACCATTCAAGCGAGCTTGATGGTGCTCGCTCAACCGCGACATTGCGGCTTGGCATGGTCAATCAGCACAAGGATTTGCTGATAGGCGACGACTCATGCATCGGCGGTGGCTACTACCGCTTCGACTGGACGAGTAGCCGCCTCCTGCTCGACGGATTCTCCTATGACTTCGGGGAACCTCGTTGGCACCTGCTCGATACGTTGTATGTTCCGGCACAGTACAAAGGCCTTCGTCTTGTGTATTCATACAACGACCGGTACCACGAGGACTTTAACGTATCCGATGAACTGAATATCAAATACTACAATTGACATGGACAACCAACAAGAGATATTTCCTATAGTCGACGAGGATGGCCGCGTGATAGGGTCTGCCACACGAGGAGAATGTCATGGAGGTTCTTTTCTTCTGCATCCAGTCGTTCATCTGCATGTATTTAACTCTGCTGGTGACATCTATCTGCAGAAACGCCCTAAATGGAAGGACATCCAGCCTGGCAAATGGGACACCGCTGTTGGAGGCCACATCGACTTTGGCGAATCTCCTGAAGATGCGCTCCGGCGTGAGGTGGGAGAGGAGCTTGGTCTCTCGGACTTCACGGCTGAGTTCATAGACAAATATGTCTTCAAAAGCAACCGTGAACGCGAGCTAGTTTACGTTCATCGCTGCATCTATGATGGGCCAATACATCCTTCTGCTTCTGAACTTGACGGCGGCCGCTTCTGGTCCTTGCAGGAAATCCTTGATGCGATGGGCCACGACATCCTTACACCAAACTTTGAAAGCGAGTTCAAGCGCTGCTTTCTGCCCCATACTTCTTCCTGAACACCACACTGGCCAGTAAATCTTTCCGTACTTGTTCCTTGCTTATTCCCAAGACACCACCCATCCACAGCCTTGCAACAGCGAACACACGAGGATTTGTAGTTGTCACGATGGTTTTCATCTACATCATAGGCCATTTCTTTAACTTCACCGGACGTTCACAATACCGCAAGTCTTCCCTGATTCTTTCCTGAAGCATGCCACCGCACACTGCTTCCACCTTCGTATATCCCTCTACTCTTCCCCGTGCTGACAACAGAGATTAGGCAGCCGCTACGCCTGTCAGGCCTGCTTAATATTCCACTCCACATGTACCTCTTTACTGCTCAATAGATTCCCGCTACTCCGGCTTTCTATTTTTCCTTTGCAAAGTTAGGGCAAGCGTCTTTCTTCAAGGGCACATTGCATATTGCCTCGAAAAAGTTTCAAAGATTTTGGGGTGCAGTTGCTCCTGGTCCAAATTCTCTACGCCCTGCAGGTTGAAATTTTTTCGGTCATCCCTTGCATTTACAATCCTTCTCCTTGCTCCCAGCTATATGCACGTAAAAATTAAAAAAGCCAAGTGCAGAATCTTAAAATTAAACAGTAAAAGTTATGGTACACGTTACATTGGAATCGAAATTAAGCTTGGGCCTCAGACAGCCTCGTTACAGCAGTTACAATCTCTATCGCGTAGTCATCAATGGCGAAGAGGGGGAATCTTACGAATACGAAGTGGAAGCTGATTCGTATGCAGAGGCAAGCCGTCTCGGACAGATGCGAACGCATGCCCTCGGGGTTGTCCGTGCCGATATGGAGGTGGGGGGTCAGTTCGTCGATGAGGAGCAGGAAACCCATGCCCGAAAGGAATCCGATGGCGGCGGGCATCACAGACCACGCACCCCGGCCCTGTACCATTTCCATTGCAGGAATCAGGAGCGACCACACCGATGCGGCCACCATGACGCCCGATGCGAAGCCCAGCAGGGACTTTTGCAGACGCACGGACATCTCGTCCTTCATGAAGAACACAAAGGCAGAGCCGAGAATCGTTCCCAGCAACGGAATGAGGAGTCCTATGGTCAATGTTGTTGTCATCGGCTGCAAAGGTACAAAAAAAATCCCAAAGCACGGTCGTCGTGCCTTGGGATTTAATGATTATCAAGGGAAAATATGCACGTTCACTTGGCTGGTTCCCACTTGCAACGGACGGGCGATATGATGGCACCTTCCTGTCGTGCTACACCTTTACCATCGTTACGCAGGGCTGGCTCACCATATTGCATAATAATCAGGAGATGACAATGCACGAGGGCGACCTCTATACCTATTCAGGAAAGGAAAATAAAACGGACAAGGCAGACATTTGCTGAATGTGTCAGTATTGGATAATATAATGTAAGGAGTGTATAGGCTTTTTTTGTAACTTCGCAGTCGGAAACTATGAATGGTATTATGATTAATAAACTGAAAAGGGAAGTACAAGAGGTTCTTGAGAAGAATATCCTGCACTACTGGATGACACAGATGGTGGACGATGAGCACGGCGGCTTCTACGGTCGCAGGGACGGCGATGACCGTCTGGTTCCGAATGCTCCCAAGGGTGCTGTGCTGAATGCCCGTATCCTATGGGCTTTCGCGGCAGCCAGTCGTGTGCTATCTGAAAACGGAAACGAATTAACGGAGGATAATCTGCAAGCCTACAAAGACTTGGCACTGCGAGCCAAGGACTATGTCCTGAAGCACTTCATCGACAGGGAATATGGCGGAGTGTATTGGATGCTTGACAGCGAAGGACGACCCGTTGACACCAAGAAGCAGACCTATGCCATAGGCTTCATGATATATGGTTTCTCTGAACTGTATCGTGCAACGGACGATGAAGAGGCGCTGCAGGTTGCGATACGTTTGTTTCAGGACATCGAGGCCCATGCCTATGACCCAGTGAATAATGGGTATGTCGAGGCGCTGACTCGCGATTGGCAACACATTTCGGACATGCGTCTATCGGACAAGGACGAGAACGGCAGTCGCACCATGAACACGCATCTTCACATCCTGGAACCTTACACCAACCTCTATCGAGTGTGGAAGGACAAGAGGCTGGAACATCAGTTGCGCAACCTTATCTACATCTTCACGACCAAGATATTGAATCCCCGTACCCAGCATCTCGACCTCTTCTTCGATGACCAGTGGCAGGGTAAAAGAAACATCGTCAGCTATGGTCATGACATAGAGGCGGCTTGGCTCTTGACCGAAGCCTTGGAAGTGTTAGGCGATAAAAGACTGATGGCGGAAACTATGCCCATCGTCAATCGTATTGCCCATGCGGCTGAGGAAGGCTTGCGCCCCGGTGGGGCAATGACCGACGAAAAGCGAGAGGGGCAGCCAATGTCCCCTCTTTCGGAGGAGGAAGGGGGAGACCTCGTCTGGTGGGTTCAGTGCGAATGTATCATTGGAGAAGTGAACCAATGGCAGCATTTCGGTGACAATGAGGCCTTGGAACGAGCCCTGCGTTGCTGGGATTACACCAGGCAGCATCTCATCGACTGGCTGCATGGTGAATGGCATTGGAGCGTGAAGGAGAACGGCTCCGTTAATCGCAATGATGACAAGGCCGGCCCATGGAAGTGTCCTTATCATAACACCCGCCTTTGCCTCGAAATCATCGAACGGGCGCAAAAGCGCTAACTTTAGCATCGGAATCGGTATAATGATGAAGCCTGATGGCCGTCGTAATGACGTTCGTCAAGCTTTTTGCAATGTAATGAGCAATTTCCTGCCTGTTTATTAGTATAATGTGTCGAAAAAGTAGTAACTTTACAGCACAAAAGTGGTTCAACATTTCCTCATTAACCTATAACCATAAAAAATATGAAACATTCATTACTCTCACTTTGCCTCTTACTGCTCACGGTGTTCCATACTTACGCTTACAAGCAGCAATCCATCGACATCAACGTGAATGGCCAGCAGCGCAATATGGTAGTGTTCACGCCCACATCATTGCCTGCCAACTCACCGCTTTTCATCGTAACGCATGGCATGAATCAGAATCCTGAGTACCAGTATGGTTCTGATAAGATGTACGAGATGATAGACACGGCCAAGTTCGTTATTGCCTATCTGCGTAGTGATGGAAACACGTGGGATACTGGTGGAACCAAGGACCAGAACTTCGTCATTAAGACCATCGACGAGATGGCAAGCCGTTTTAATGTTGACACCGACCGTGTGTACTGGTCAGGCTTCTCCATGGGCTCCATGCTCATCCACCATTGCATCGGCAACATGCAGGACAAGATTGCGGCCTTTGCTCCCACGAGCGGCATCCAGTTTTCAGAGCAACCTTGGAACAACTGTCAGAAGCCTGTCAACCTGCTGGAGTGCATTGCCTATGGCGACGATGTGTTCGGCTACGAACAGTACGGCATTCATGCATACATCGAGAACTATGCCAAACACGACAAACACACTATATACTCGAAAACGGAGCACTACAAACCGATCAGTAGCAGTTGGTACGACGGCGATCTCGAGAAATGGTCGGGTGGCCCGAATGGTGGTGAGGTGTGGCTCTATTCCTATAACAACGGCGGACACTGGCCCATGGATCTTAACCGTCACCTTATCTGGAACTTCTGCAAACGTTTTTCGTTAAACAGACCCACCGTCAAGATTACCCAGCCAGCCGGCGAGACAACCCATCTCTACATTGCACCGCAGGGTGAGGCTGAATTTGAGGATATCACAGTTCGTGCTATAGCAAAGGCTGCAAAAGGCAAGGTGGAGAAGGTGGATTTCTATGATGGTAATACGCTCTTCTTTACCAAGAATACTTCTCCATTTCAGACGACACTGACGGACCCTACGGCTACCGTTCACAACCTGCGCGTGGAGGTTACGGACACCGAAGGCAGAAAGGAGCAAGCCACTTGTCGTGTCAACTATATTGCCGCCAGAAGTTCCTACTCCCTACATCAGCGTTTCACCGCAGGAGACGTAGTGCCGCAGGATTGGTACGTTTCCGATGGTTCCGTGAAACGTGCGGGTGGCAGTGGCACCTACACTACGGGCCCTCGGATACTGCATTTCACGAATGCTTCAAGCCGTGCCTTCGACTATGGCCTGCTCGTCCAGAACAATACGGGTAAGGAGCAAGCTGCTTATGCCAAATATGGCTTCAAGACAGCCCGCTCCAGACTTACGTTATACGCAGGGCAGTATGCGCTCCGATATAAAATCTGTAACTGGAACCAGCCTGAATTCTCGCCAGTGACGATTTCCATACAGGATGCCGACGGACAGGAAGTGGCATCGGAAACATTCACGCCCACTGTTAACATCGGTGGCGACGTTGGCAACAAGTTCTCAAAATTCAGCATGTCGTCATTCAAGTTCGATATCCCAGAGACGGGCGACTATGTCATCGTCTTCTATCCCGATGCAACGCGCAATGCCGACTTCGTGCTGGGTTATCTCGGCATTCAGGCTGTGGAGTACAATACCACAGGCATTGGGGTGATTCAAAATTCAAAATTAAAGATTCAAAATGAGACTGGTGCCGTGTATGACCTCAGCGGTCGACGTGTAGCCAATTCTCAATTTATTAAGAAAGGTGTCTACGTCAAGGACGGGCGCAAGACTGTTGTCCAATAAAGTGCAACAACGTGAATCATGGCTTCGCGCAATATTAATGCATACGTCGATGGGATATTAATGTATCATAGAAAACGCCCTCTCCCGGCAGTCGGGAGAGGGCGTTTTCTGTGAAAGCGTATGGGTTACATACGGACCTTCTTTCTGTTGACGATATAAATACGCTTCTTGGATGTAGAATTAGGAATGAGGGATGAATTGGTTACGCGGCGGCCGTTGAGGTCAAACACTGCGTCAGCCCTATTCCCCCTCAAGGGGGGGATGGGGTCCTCAATTCCGTCAGCCTCGAGACACTCGAGTTGGATGTAGTCCATGTTGGGCATCCAGGCGGAGGAGTTGCTGAGGGTGATGGTGTTCTGTCCGGCTTCCAGACGAATCTCTAAGGAACGGGTACCTAACCTTTCCCATCCACCTGAGTTCAGGCTGGTGAGATTTTTCACGCGGGTGCCGTTGACGGAGATTTGCATGCTACGCGATTCGGCGGAGAAGAAACCGATGGTCAGACGGTAGAGCCCGCCATATTGGCTATAGACGTTACGCCACTCGAGGCTGTTTGCATTGCTGCTTCCCACCCAGCCTACGGATATGCCACCGGAGGCTTTGGCGTTCTCGTCATAGCTGGCACAACGCTGCGCCCAATCGATTTCCTGATAGGCTCCGTTGAAGGCCGTTTCGGCTTCATAGAGGGTGCGCTCAAGTCGTTGTTCGGCTACTGCGGTGTAGATGGCGGTGCCGTGGGCAGGAATGGTGACTTCGAATGTGCCCTCAGCCGTGCCGGCATCACGTTTTTTGAAGCAGTCGTGCAGTTGGATGGTGCCTGCGAGGTCCATCAGGGAGAAATCCACCTTGACAGTCTGTTGCTCGTCGCTGGGGTTGAAGACTGCGAAAGCACGCTTCGTGCCATTCAGTTGCTCGATGTCTTTTACCAGCACGTAGCATTCGCCTGGACGCTGACAGACATAGGCCTGAAGATGGAGCGAGTCTTGGTTGAGGGCGATGAGGTCCTTGTTCTTCAGCAGGTTAAGGGCAGTGGCATTGATGTTGCTCATGTCGCAACCGATGAGCAGGGGTGAGGCCATGATGCACCACATGCCGAAGTGAGTCTGGTCTTCGATGGTGGACAGGGAACGGCCTACCTCGAGCATGTCCATATCGTTGTAATGACCATCGTGACAGTATGCCGAGAGGTACAGGTTCTCCTTAATGATGTTGCGAACGCTCTCCCAGCTGCAATTGATGTCGCCTGTAGTGCGCCACGAAAAGGCAACGTCCGAAACCCACGTCCCTGGGTAGGCCCAGCGGCAGGCATTCATGCGGACATCGGTGCGTCCCGTGTTCTTGATGGCCTTAGCAATATCCGTGTAGCGTTTTCGCTCATCGAGCTTCAGGCGGGCTTCGTTGTGTACAGGGTCGCCACCGCAGAAGTCGACCTTGATGAAGTCGAAGCCCAACTCCTTGAAGAAAAAGTCGGCATCCTGCTGGTCGTGTTCGTACAGACCTACATTGCTGGCTATCTTGTCGCCACCATGATAACAGCCACAGGTACTGTGACCTGCATCAGAGTAGATGCCTGCCTTCAAACCTTTGGAGTGGATGTAATCTACAACTCCTTTCAGCCCCTTGGGGAAACGGGTGGGGTGGATGAGCAACTGCCCTGTCTCCTCATCACGGCCTCCAAAGTAGCCGTCGTCGATGTTGATGTACTGGTAGCCTACGCCTTTCAGCCCCTTGCTGACCATTGCTGCGGTCTGCTTGCGGATGAGCTGTTCGTTGATGTTCAGTCCGTAGGTGTTCCACGAGCTCCAGCCCATCGTTGGCCCTTCGTCATAGACAGCCTCCTGGGCATGGGCAGTGCCAATTGAAAATTGAAAATTGAAAAATGGAAGTTGGGCTACGCCGAAAAGAAGGGCCACAGCCATGCATATACGTTTCATAACCTACGATATTTCCAATAACCTTTTAACTTTTAACTTTTAACTTTTTAACCTTTTAACCTTTTAACCTTTTAACCTTCACTTAACCTTCCACCAGTCGAGACGTACGTCACCTTTGGCCCGATCGATGCAAAGATAGAGGTCGTGCAGGCCAGTACCCAGTTTCTTGGTTACGAGCGTGGTGAAGTCCTTGTAGGTATCGACAGAACCTGTGGACGTGATGTCGACTGTACCCAGGATGGGACCACCGGCAGAGTCGAGATGAAGGCTGATAGTGGCCGAAGCGCCCTCGGCTGCAGCGGCAGACAAGACGTACTGTCGGGCGGCCTTCTTGCCGAAGTCGACAGCACGCAGACGGATGTATTCGCCGGCATTGAGGTCATAGACATAAAGATTGTGCAGACCCGTACTTGTTGGGAACTGATTGACGACACTCTTGCCGTGGGCCTTGGACACCAGTTCGCGAGTGCCGGCAGTACCTACCTTTTCCGTGCGCAGACCATAGCCCCATGCCATTGTCTCAGCTTCTACACGACGATAGGGATTGAGTGTGCCGACGGGAGTGGGTTCCTTCAGGTCGAGCCAATAGGGCACCTCCTCAATGGTGCCGTCGGTGCGGTACTTCATTTCTGCCAGGCTGACCGAACGACGCTCGAAGTGGTTCTTGGTCTCGAAGTGCAGTAGGTCGTAGTCCTGTCCGAAGAGATAACTGTGCCCCTTGAAGTCCATGATACCAGGGTGGTTGCCGCGGTCGCGTGGGGTGGGGGACATCAGATAGCCCTTGCAGGTCCATGGACCAGTGGGCGAGTCGGCCATAGCATAGCCAATGCCCTCGGGACAGCAGGTGGAGGCGTAGGCCAGATACCAGTGGTTGTTGCGCTCGTAGAGCCAGGGGCCTTCCTGATAGTGGTCGATGTGGTAGTCGAGTTTCACAATGTCGCCCTTGGTGGAAATCATATCCTCATTGAGGCGGACATAGTAGGTGTTGGGATTACCCCAGTACATCCAGGCCTGTCCGTCCTTGTCGATGAAGACCGTAGGGTCGATGTCGTCCCAGTGTTCGCGCTGCCAAACGAGTGGCTTGCCCAGAGGATCCTTGAAGGGACCATAGGGCGAGTCGGCAACCAATACACCAATTCCGTGTCCGTGCAGCGGGCAATACATATAATACTTACCGTTGCGCTCTACACACTGGATGGCCCAGGCACCATTGTCGCGGCCGCGCCACGAGAAATCGCGAAGCGAGGCCACAGGCCCGTGGTCGGTCCAATTGACCATATCGGTGGAGGTGTAGAGCAACCAGTCGTACATGAAGAATCCTGCTGAGTTACGCTCACGTGCATCCATTATCTCGTCGGCGTGTGAATCGTGACTGACATAGAGGAAAACGGTGTTGCCAACAACCAGCGGGGCGGGATCGGCCGTGTAATGGGTCTGCAGGATGGGCAGGTTCAGTCCTTGGCACTCGTCCATCTGCCACCAGTCGAGGTTGAAGAGATGAGGCCCCTTGCGACCATGGAACGTGAGATAGAGGTCGTGGACACCTGTAGCCGTGCGAGGCAGGAAGGTGTCGAATTCCCTCCATTCTTCCCAACCGCCAGTGCCTGTAATCTCTACGGTTCCTAAGCAGAGGCCGTGAACACTGTCGACGTGCAATTCGATGGTTCCGCCACGCAGAGCAGAAGCGGCACGAACGGTGAACTTGCGGGCACCATTAGTTCCAAGGTCAACGGACTGTAGCTTCAGCCAGTCGCCATTGTGAATGTCGCTTACATAGACACCCGTTTTGGCATTTTGGGTGGTGTGGAGTCCGTGGCTGAAGGCCATTGTCTCAGCTTCGACATGACGATAAGGGCAGAAATTCTGCAAGGGTTTCACGCCTTCGCGAGTGGGACGTATGGTGGGAAATTTGCCATCCTCGGTATACTGGAACTCCTCGACAGCGGCACTGCGTCCGAAACCGCCACCGCCAGGCAACCAGCCCGTGTGGTAAAAAAAGTAGCTGTGACCACGGAAGTCGGCAACGCCACAATGGTTGGTAAAGGAATCTGTGCCGCCCAGAGGCATGATCTCACCTTCGTAATGCCATGGGCCCAGTGGGTTTTCGGCGGAAGAATAAGAGATATGTTCGGGCACGCCGCCAGCTGCATAAAGCAGTAACCAACGGCCACCACGCTGCATGAGCCATGGGCCTTCGACGTACGAATCACGGTACTGCTTGCCTTTCTCCCGCTTATTCATGACGGGTGAGCCAAAGCCTTCCTCAGTCATGTCGATGAGGTTGACTTCGCCCTTGATGTGAATCATATCTGGTTCGAGCTGGAGCATGTAAACGCGAGGGTTGCCCCATGCCAGCCATGCCTGACCTGTCTTTTCGTCAATCCATACCGTTGGGTCGATGTGGTCCCACGAACCATTCTCGTACAAAGGACGACCCAAAGCATCGCGGTAGGGACCTTCTGGCCGATTGGCCACAGCTACGCCGATGGCCATGCCACCGGAATTCTTAGAGTGGGCGCAGATATACCAATAGAACTTGCCGTTGCGTTCGATACACTGTGCTGCCCACGCACGGTCATCGGCCCATGAGAAACTTTCCAACGCCAAGGGTGAACCGTGGTCAGTCCAGTTGACCATATCACGGGTGCTGTAGACACGCCATTCCTGCATCCAGAAGAAATCGGCTTTGTCTTCGTCGTGACCAGTGAAGACATACATCACCGAGTCACCAACATTCAGTGGAGCCGGGTCGGTAGTGAAGCAGGTTTGCACAAACGGGTTCTGGGCACTAAGCGTGAAGATTGAAGATTGAAGATTGAAAAGAAGCAGAAGCAACAGGGCTTTGCATTTCATGTTTTTTGCCATAATGCAGTTAAGTTTAGATTATTTGCTGGCAAAGTTACGGAAAATAATGTTTATTCTTTCTATCAGTTGTCCCAAAGATTTTTGCTTATGTCTCATGTACCCTTTTTTCTTGTTTGACAGAGATGCGTCTGTATGTTTCAGTTATGGGAGTTCAGGATTTTAGCTGCAATCCTGATAGTTTGCGGCATATCGTTGTGCGAACCAAAGAATGGCGGAAAAGGAATTAGTCTTCTATTCCCGTCAGTTTCTGGAAACGTTGGAATGGAATGATGAATTATTCCAGTTCAAAGACTCCTGTCGGCGTCTGTCGGTTAAGGACGGTCAACTGGAAATCGGTGCCTGCCACAAGACCATAGTTACGCAGGACAGCCTCTACGGTCTTGCGTGCCAGTTCGGGATGGTTGTTCTCCTCGCTCAGGTGACACAGCCATACGTGACGGATGTTGGGCGAGGCGTAGGTGACAAGGGCATCGGCACACTGACGGTTGGAGAGGTGGCCGCGATTGCTGCGGATGCGTCCTTTAAGGTATGCGGGGTAGGGACCCTGTGCCAGCATCTCCTCGTCGTGGTTGGCCTCCAGGATGAGATAATTAGCCTCACCTATGGCCTCGGCCACGGCTGGGGTTACTTCGCCCACATCGGTGGCCAGACAGAATGTGAGGTCGCCTTGTTGGATGCGGAAACCCACGCAGTCGCTGCTGTCGTGCGAAACCTCGAAGGGCGTAATGTTCAAGTCGCCAATCTGGCAGGTTTCGCCCTTATAGAGATAGCGACGGCTGGGCTCGGTGACCTTCGATGTGGTGCAATAGTTGTTGTTAATGCCGATGTGTACCTTTTCGGTGGCATATATCAGTTTGCCAAAGTCGTTGGCCAAATGACCGACGGCCTTGATGTGGTCGGCATGGTCGTGAGTGATGAATATGCCGTTGACGGCTTCCAGGGAGAATCCGTAGTCGCGAAGCGTCTTCTTGAGCGTTCTGACGGGTATGCCGGCATCTATCAGTATACTGCTTTTTTCGGTCTTGAGGTAGTAACAGTTCCCGCTGCTGCCACTCCCCAAACATAGGAATTTTATCATTTTGGTTGTTATTTTCGACACAAAGATAGAAAATAATTATGAATTATGAATTATGAATTGTGAATTGTTTTGTATCTTTGTGGAAAAATATTTTAAGAATGCAACGGATATTAGTATTGTTGACACTTGTGCTCTTGCTGGCTTCGTGTCATGAGAAGTCGAGTTCGGAGCGGGTGGCCGAAAGTTTTCTGGAGGCCTATCTGGATTGCCGATTCGCTGAGGCAGAGCGTGTTGCTTCACCCGAGATGGTGGAGCAGATGCGTTGGCGCGCCTCGCAACTGACACAGACCGATCTTGACCTCCTGGCTGGGAACGAGTCGCATGTCAGTACTGAGAATGTTGAGGTATGCGATGACTCGTGTATTGTTTATCTGAAAGCCTCGGATGCCCTTTTGCTCGACAGCATTGGCCAGCCGGGTCGCATCGGTGACAGACATTGTATCGTTGTGTTGAAAAAAGAAAAGGGCCGCAACTGGATAGTCACGGACCTTAACCTTTTACCCTCTTAGTTTTTCAATCACTCTACCTCCCATTCGTAGAGACCTGCGGACTTGTCCTTGTTGATGACAACCTCCAGCTTTACGGCAGTGGTTTCTACTGGTGAGAAGTTAACCGTGCAGGCTACACCTTTCGTGACTGGATATCGGTCGGGGTCGGGCACTTCTTTCCATGCACCCGTGTCATCCTTATAATATAGTTTCCAGCTGTCGGGCACTTTGCAGCCCTGCCAAGGCTGGTCGTCATACCAAAAAATGGTGGAGCGCTGTATGCGTGCCTTCTCCGGGAATGTGTAGGTGAGCCACTCCGTTGTGCCCTGCTTCGGCCACCAATGGGTGTAGGGGATGGAACGGTCATTGGCATTACGAGGAATCAGTCGGTCGTTGATGCTCGAGAGCGATGGAATGCGTGATGATGTCTCAATCTTGCTTTTCGAAGCCAGTGTGGGCAGCATAGCAGGCGAAGTGGCTCTAAGCTGCCAAGGCAGCCAGACCATCATGCGGCCCGCTCCCCGATGGTTCCAAGCATAATAGGGAATGAGGCGCAGATGCACGTCCTTCGTCGTCAGCCGGCCCTTGTCATCGAAGTTCAGCAGTTGAGCATCGGTTTCTAACGTCTTCAGTTCCACCGTCAAGGGCGCAGCCTTAATTGTGAATGGTGAATTATGAATGGTGAATTGGGGACGTTGGTTTAGCAGGATGCTGCCGAGGTCGAAGTCATTGTCCGGCCATTCGGCACAATATACTAAAGGCCCGCGCTCGATGGCAGCACGTCCCTGATCGGCATTGACGAGTTCCAATGCAGTCACCAGTCGTGGCTCCATATCGAAGTGTATTTCCACGCGGTCGCCTTTCTTCCACTTCCTGTCAATCCCCCAATACCCATCCTCTAATTTACCATTTCCCATTTCTTCTCCATTGACTTTAACAGAGAATCCGAGGCGTTTGTTATCGGCATAGGCGTACAGGTCGCTGGGTACGGGCTTGTTCTGTACCCAACCAGGGATGCGTATGCGCAGACGGAACTGTCCGGCTTTGTTTTCCATGATGGTCAGCATGATGTCGCCCTCCCAGGGGTAGTTGGTATCTTGGCTGAGTTTCACCTTCTTGCCCATGACTTTCAGTTCGGCCGTGTTGCCTCCAAAGAGGTTGACGTAGAGGTCGCAGTCGCGTGTCTGGTAGAAATATCCGGGGACGGAGGGGATGAAGCGGCAGATGTTCGAAGGACAACAGGCACAGCCGAACCAAGCCTGACGTTGGTGCTGGCCCATCGACTCCAGTGGGTTGGGGTAGAAGAAGGTGCCGCCATCGAGCGAGACACCCGAGAGCACACCGTTGTAGAGTGTGCGTTCCAGTACGTCGTAGTATTTTGATTCGCCATGCAACAGGAACAGCCTGTGGTTGACATACACGTTGCCGATGGCTGCACATGTTTCGCAATACGCCGACATGTTTGGCAGCTCGTAGTTCTTGCCAAAAGCCTCACCGCTCGAGGTGCTGCCGATTCCGCCTGTGATGTACATTTTCTTGCCGACGATGTTTTCCCAAATGCGGTCGATGGCTTTGATATACGCCGAGTCGCCTGTCAGTGCTGCCACGTCGGCCATTCCGCTGTACATATAGGCTGCTCGTACGGCATGTCCCACGGCTTCGTCCTGTTCCACCACAGGCTTGTGGGCCTGACTGTAATCATGTACGATGGTGGTTTTTCCACGATAGTCGAGCAGGAATTTAGCTTCGTCCAGGTACTTCTTATCGCCTGTCACCGTGTACAGCTTTGCCAGTGCCATCTCTGGTATTTGGTGACCGGGCACCACGCAGGCCTGTCCAGGGTTTGGTCCGACCTCGCGACACACACAGTCGGCATATCGTATGGCAATGTCGAGGAACGTCCGTTCGCCTGTGGCCTGATAATGGGCAATGGCAGCCTCTACCATATGGCCGAGGTTGTAGAGCTCGTGGCTCAGGTCCTCCTCCTTCACCCAGCGTCGGTCGCCCGACCACTCATGGGGATGTTTCGGGTTCATGGTGCGAGCAGTATAGAGGTATCCGTCAGGTTCTTGTGCTGAGGCAATGATGCAGAGCACGGAATCAATATAGGCTTTCAGCTTCTTGTCGGGATAGGTCTGCAATAGATAGCTGGCACCCTCAATGGTCTTGTAGGGGTCGGTGTCGTCGAACGAAAATCCTTTCACCTTCACGTTGCTCGTGTCTTCGCCTTTCAGTTGGCGGGCGGCAATTTCGAAGTTCTTATATCTTCCTTCACTCTCGCATTTCGAGAAAGCTAATGGTATCGTCACATCCCTGCTGGCTTGCAAACGTTGGCCCCAGAATGTCCCTTTTTCAATACTTACACTTGTGAACGGCACAGGGGATATGGGGTAAGTTTGGCCGTAAGCCGAAATGAGAAGCTGAGAAACTGAGAAAATGAGCAGTGAAAAACGTTTCATATTATTGAGTTTTATGTATTATGTGGGTCAAAGATACGAATAAACATGCTAAATCACAAATTTATTTGCACCAAGACACCGTTTGTAGGAAATATTTCGTATATTTGCCACAGAAAACAATCAATAGATGCCAACCATATTCATATTCTTTGGATTTCGTTTCATGTTCTACTCCAATGACCATGACCCTGTACACGTACATATATTCAAGGACGGAAATGAAGCAAAATACAATGTTACACCCATTGGACTGATATATAACCACGGATTCAAGAAGCAGGAATTGGCACTCATAGAGTCTATTGTTGAGGAAAACAAAGAGATAATCATAGAACGCTGGAAGTCACATTTCGACAAGAAAAGATGATAACGCAAGCAATGATAGCCAAGGTGTGGGTGGATGATACCCACGTATATGCCGAGACAAAAGACGGCAGACGAGCCCGCTATGCCTTCTCGGAGTGGCCGCGCTTGGCTAATGCCACAGACAGTCAACGTCGTGATTTCTACCTTTCATACGGGGGCATCCATTGGCCGCAAATAGACGAGGACTTGAGTTTCGAAGGCATGTTTGAGGATAACGGCATCCTCTATGCAGCCGAAGAAACGCCTGAATATTAGGCAATACCACACTAACACCTTACGTCTATGGACTAATATAAAGATTAAAGACATATAGGAAACAGAAGCGTTAGCTTTTATCCCGTGATTCTCCGTCGTTTTCCTCACTATTAGCGCGCCTGTTTGCTCGCTATTAGCGAACTTTCTTCCTCGCATAGCGAGACGAAATGTTGGCTAATAGCGAGAATGATTGTTGTTTAATAGCGAGGAAAGAGGTTGCTCTGTTAGTCTTCCATCAGCTTCCTGTATCGTGCCCGTTTGGGCTCTTCGATGCCCAGTCGTTTGCACTTGTTGGCTTCGTACTCCGAGTAGGAACCCTCGAAGAAGAACACCTGTCCATCGCCCTCGTAGGCGAGGATGTGGGTGCAGATGCGGTCGAGGAACCATCGGTCGTGACTGATGACCACGGCACAGCCAGCAAAGGATTCCAGACCCTCCTCCAGGGCACGCAGGGTGTTGACGTCGATGTCGTTGGTGGGTTCGTCAAGCAGCAATACGTTGCCCTCCTGTTTCAGGGCCATGGCCAGGTGCAGACGGTTGCGCTCACCGCCGGAGAGCACGCCGCACTTCTTCTCCTGGTCGGCACCCGAGAAGTTGAAGCGACTGAGGTAGGCGCGGACATTCACGTCGCGACCGCCCATGCGGATAAGTTCGTTGCCCTGGCTGATGACCTGATAGACCGATTGGTCGGCCTTGATGTCGTGGTGGCTTTGGTCCACGTAGGCCAGTTTCACTGTCTCGCCCACCTCGAAGGTGCCTGCATCGGGCTTCTCCAGGCCCATGATCATGCGGAACAGCGTGGTCTTGCCTGCTCCGTTGGGACCGATGACGCCCACGATGCCGCCCGGCGGCAGCATGAAGTCGAGATCCTTGATGAGC
>CACZRZ010000203.1 GCA_902783655.1 uncultured Bacteroidales bacterium | reverse complement strand
GCAATCCTAAGGCATATATCGTAGATACGGGCATGCAGGGAAACAGAGATAATGTGCTATCCCCCGAAAATTTGGGATGGCGATTGGAGAACGTAGTTTATATAGAATTGCTAAGGCGTTGCGCGTACGATTTCTATGATGTGTACTACTATAAGCCTGACCCGAGAGCAAAGGAGATCGACTTTGTGGTATGCGACAAGAATAAGGCTTTAGAGTTGATACAGGTGGCTTACGATATTGACAGCCCGCGTGCTTACGATCGCGAGACATCATCGCTCGTAAAGGCATCAGGCGCTCTTGCGTGTGATAATCTTACGCTTATAGCATTCTCGCAAACGCGCGATGTTGAGATCAACGGCAAAACAATACATATCATTTCGGCATTGGAATGGTTGTTAAAATAAAGAATAACTGACCTATGGAAACCAAAGAGAAGAACCTGGAACAAGATATTGAGAGTTGGCTGCTGAATGAAGGCGGCTACGTGAAAGGCGGGATGGCTACGTACGACAAGAAACGAGCCATAGATATGCCTGTTCTCATCAAGTTCATAGAGGCTACTCAGCCTAAGCAATGGGAGCGCTACAAAAATATCTATGGTGAGCAGGCTGAGCACCAGCTCTACAAAATGTTCCAAAATAATGTGGCGCAGAGCGGACTGATATATGTGCTGCGGAATGGTATCAAGGACAGGGGTATAGGGCTGAAGTTCGTGTACTTTGAGCCAGCATCGGGACTGAACGAGGAACTGGTGGAGAAATACCAAGCCAATATCCTGACCGAGACACGCCAGTTCTTCTATTCTACTGAGAACAAGAACTCCATTGATATGGTGCTGTCAGTAAATGGCATTCCTTTGGTAGCATTGGAGCTGAAGAACCAGTTTACGGGGCAGACGGTTGAGAACTCGAAGCACCAGTATATGTACGACCGCGACCCAAAGGAACCATTATTCCAATTTAACAACCGTATACTGGCTTACTTTGGCGTGGATTTGAACGAAGTGGTGATGACCACTCGGCTGATGGGCGAATACACCCGTTTTCTGCCCTTCAATCAGGGCAGCAATGGTGCTGGCAACATTGGCGACGGAGGCAATCCAGCCAACCCTGACGGCTACCCCACGAGTTACCTGTGGGAGCGTGTGCTCAGGAGAGATGTATTGTTGGCCCTGTTGCAAAGATATATTACCCTGCAAGTACAGGTAAGGGCTATGATGGTGGGTGGCCAACGCTCGACGAAGAAATGGGAGGAAATCATCTTCCCACGCTACCACCAGTTGGATGTTGTGGAGAAACTGATTGCCGACACCCAGCAGAGCAAGGAGGGAAAGAGTTATCTGTTGCAGCATAGTGCGGGCAGTGGAAAGTCGAACTCTATTGCTTGGTTGACCTACCGCTTGTCGTCGCTGCATGACTTGAGCGACAAGGAGATGTTTCAATCGGTATTTGTGGTAACCGACCGTCGCATACTGAACAGTCAGTTGCAAGACACCATCCTGGGCTTCGACCACAAGTTGGGACAGATAGAGACCATCACAGACAGCGACAATTCGTCGAAACTAAAGGATGCCATCAACGACAAGAAGCGCATTATCATCACCACCATCCATCGATTCCCATTGATTTACAAGGAGCTTGACGGACATGCCCAGAAGAACTTTGCCATTGTGATAGACGAGGCCCACAGCAGTCAGAGTGGAAAGAGTGCAGAGAAACTGAAAGAGGCATTAGCTGATACAGATGAGGCACTGCGCGAAATGGCTGAATGGGAAGAAAAGACCGAAGAGGAACTGAAGGACAACATGGATGTGATGACAGAAACGCTGTTGGCTCAAGGTAAACACAAAAATCTGTACTTCTATGCCTTCACGGCTACGCCTAAGCCCAAGACGCTACAGACGTTTGGTGTGTTGAGGGCTGATGGTACCTATGATGCCTTCCACCATTACTCTATGCGCCAGGCCATTGACGAAGGCTTTATTCTGGACGTGTTGAAATACTATACCACCATCGAAACCAGTTACGAGATAGCCAAGGCTGTGCAGGATAATCCTGAGTTTGAGGAGATTCCGGCTACGCTTGCCATTAAGCACTATCACGATACGCACGGATTTGTACTACAGCAGAAAGTGGAGGTGATGGTAGAGAAACTGCGCGAAGTGACGCTGTCGAAGATAGGTGGAATGGCAAAAGCAATGATTGTATCGCCCTCGCGAGCACATGCAGTCAGGTATCTTTTCCTCGTGCGGGAATACTGTAAGAAGATGGGCTACACAGATGTTCACCCGCTTGTGGCGTTCTCAGGAACCGTGAAGTATCAGGGCGAGGAATACACCGAACCAAAACTGAACAGCACGAATGATATGGTCATATCGGAACGGCAGTTGCCCTTGTTTTTCAGCAGTAATATGTATAATGTGCTTATCGTGGCTGATAAGTACCAAACTGGATTTGACGAACCCTTGCTGCACACGATGTTTGTAGATAAGAAACTGCGTGGCGTAAAGGCTGTACAAACACTTTCGCGACTGAACCGCAGCTGTAAGGGAAAGACGGACACCTATATTCTGGACTTCATCAATACCGCCGAGAGCATCAAAGCTTCGTTCCAGCCATTCTATGAAGAAACACTGTTAAGCGATGTGGTAGATGTGAATATGGTGTATGAGTATGATACTGAATTGAAGAAATATCATCTGTGGAATACGGATGACGAAGAGAAGGCTTACCAAATCTATGCAAAGCACAAACAGGGAGACACGGATATGGGTAAGTTGGCAAGTGCCCTAAAACCTGCCCTGAATGCCTACGAGATGCTGATTGAGGATGCACAGTTCAAGGTGCGTTCGTTGTTGAAGAACTTTATTCGCTTCTATTCCTATATGGCTCAAGTGGTGCGCACTTTCGACAGGGAACTTTATAAGACCTACATCTTTGCGGAATACTTCTATCGCATAATTCCAAAGAAGGGGCATGATAAGGTCGATTTGAACAACAAATTAGCACTCATCAATAACAAACTGACAGAAACTTTCTCAGGTGCTATTGAGCTGAAACCTACGGAGAAGGAAAAGACTGTAAACCCAGAAAAAGGAACACAGGGCAAGAAACCTGAGGTGAAGACCGACTTGCTTGCGAACATCATTGAGAAGATCAACATCATGTATGCTGGCAAGTTCACGGAGGCCGATAGGGTGATTGTTGAAACAATCTACGACAAGATGATTAAGTCGAGCAAGACACTGAAGAAGCAGGCTAAGAACAATGATGCCCAGATGTTTGAAACCAGCATCTTCCCCAAGGAGTTTGACAAGATAGCCCAGGCGTGCTATATGGAGCAAATGGATGCTTTCTCGAAACTATTCGAAGATGAGCAATTCTATAAACGTGTGATGGGGGAAATGGCTAAGGCCATGTACTTGAACTATCGTAATAGCGCACTGGGAGAAGTCCGGCGAGAACAACAAGTTGTGGAGATGCATCCAAACTATGAGCCTGAAATGCCGATGGCAGCGGAAGATGAAGAAAAGTTTCAAACAGAACAATAGCAACAATCAGAAGGAACAGGCGGCATGCCTGATGGAAGATGTCTTGTGGAAATCCTTCGGCTGGCTCAGGAACCTGGAAGAAGTATTGAAGCACAAAAATTAAGGCCGCTCTATTCTTGTTCTTAGAATACCGCAGCAATGCGGCGAATGCATTTCAATTTCTTCATAAAAGACTCGTTGCGCTCTGCCATCAACATGTCATACTCATTCTGCATGGCCAGCAGAGGGGCGGCATCTACACCAAGGGCGGCCTCCATCATCATTGCAAGCTCGGTATTAAGGGCACGTTTGGCATTTAGCACTTCGTTGAGAGCAGAATAGGAAATTCCCATTTCCTTGGCCAGTCCGCGTTGTGAAATGCCACGGTACTCCAGTTCGTCCTTCAGCACCTCACCTGGATGTGTTGGCTTGTATGGCTTCAGGTTGTTGGCAATCATTTTTGGGTCTATTCCTTCAATAGTAATCATCTCTGGTTCCTCCCTATTTATAATGGTTCGACAATTCCGTGATGTTACAAATCGTTGCTATCTGCCTGCCCTCTTCTATGGATTCTCCAAACTCAATGCGGTACTGGTCGTTAACGCAGACAGAACTGAGTCCTTCCTTGTCACCATGTAGCTTCTCGTAGTGCAGCGAGCCGAAGCGAGTGAGTCCGAGCACGTTCTCCTGTTGCTTCATCAGGTTTACCACCTTCACATACTTGCTGACTATCTGGGGCTGGTAGCGATGTTTCTTGTCGCTGGCTTGTCCGTCTGTATAGAGTTCTTGCAGATATGTCTGGCCGAAAGTAACTATCATATGGCTGCAAAATTAATAAAATTATCCAATGTTCGCAAATTTAAGAACAATAATTTGTGAAAAAAGGAGATGAACCAAATAAAAATCTATGTTTATGGCAGCAGAAAGGATTGTCCCACCTTTCATCTAAGCAGCGACGTGGCTACGTCGATGGGGTGAGCTGTTCGAAAACTGAGAGCATTTGTTGAGAAGTTGGGATATCCCCTGCGGATAGAAGAATCTTGCTAATTTTGCAAAAAGTTGCAAGGATTTGCATGATTCTAAGAATTTCTTTCTATCTTTGTAGCAGAAAGACTGACAGAAGGACCTGACACTATCATGACGGTGAAAGACGTGCAGGAACTGTTCACCGTCTCTTCAGTGACGGCAAGAAAAGATCTTAAGGATATGGCGGAAGGAAAGAATATAAAGCAACAGTATCTGGACTTTGACGAGTACATCCGCCAAGGGGAACCAGAGAGGAAAGAAAGAGCTGAAGCTTGGCGCGTGGCTATTGGTTTGCAGGCTGTGGATGGGCTGAAGACCTCAGAATATCTGCAAGAGACAGCACGTAGGAATATCGAAGGTGAAATCACCATCGACGAAGCGCGCGAACTGGTGAAGGAATACTACATCAAAAAGACGGCTCACGATAACGACGATGCGGACAAAGAAGAAGCCGACCGTGTATCGAGCAATATCTCGAAACTTTTGCAGACGGATGCCTTTACTTATAGTGTAGCAGGATTGGCAGCTATACACAGAGCCATCTTCGAGGGCGTATTTAAGCATGCCGGACGTTTTCGCGACTACGACATTTCGAAGAAAGAGTGGGTACTGCGAAACGATTCTGTGCTCTATGGTCGCTGGCAAGATCTCCGTATGACAATAGAATATGATCTGGAACAAGAGCGACAGTTCGACTATACTGCTTTAAACAAAGATCAGATGGTGGAACATCTTGCTAAGTTCGTAGCTGGTCTTTGGCAGATTCATCCCTTTGGTGAAGGCAACACTCGAACCACTGCTGTCTTTACAATTAAGTACCTGCGCTCGTTGGGGTTCAGCGTGAATAATGACATGTTTGAGCGCTATTCCTGGTATTTCCGTAATGCGTTGGTGCGTGCAAACTATCGCAATGTGCGAAAAGGAATCAATGCAGAACTGTTATTCCTTGTGCGATTTTTCCGTAATCTGCTATTAGGAGAGAACAACGAACTGAAGAACAGGCACATGCTGGTGAATCCACCTGAAGAATGGAAAATGCCTGAAAGCGAACAAGCATCCCATCAGCACAAGACAAGTACAGGACAAGTACAGGACAAGCTGTGCACAGACAATCCCAACATTGTAAAACTTGTGCAGGTAGTAGGCGAACGGGAACTGTCCGTAAAAGAAATGATGGATGGCGTAGGACTCAAAGGTAGAGACAATTTCTTGAATCTTTACCTCAATCCTTCCATAGCTGATGGCTATGTCCGACTATTATATCCCAACTCTCCTCGCCATCCACGACAGAAATACTTGCTAACCGTAAAGGGGCAGATGCTGTATCAAGAACTTTGCGATTAAGCGAAGACAATGAAAGCTTGCTTACATTGTTGAGCGGGAGCAAAGTCAAAACGAAGTTTAAACTTACAAAATAAGAATCTATGTTTACGGCAGCAGAAAGGATTGTCCCACTTTTCATCTAAACAGCGACGTGGCCACGTCTATCGGGTCGCCCTCGGGCTGAGCGGAATAGGGGGTGTGGTCGAGTGTCCAGGGTTCTTCCATCGCATACCAGTCTGTAGCGGTGGCATGTTGGCCGTCGAGTTCGTCCTGCAGGATGGAGAAGAAGTGCTTCCAGCGGGGATAGTAGAAATCGCGCAGGATACCTTGCCATTCCTTGTGGGCATAGTCGTGCAGATGTCCATCATCGGCACACGGACGGTTGCCCCATGTCGTTATCTGGACGCGCGCGTTCCATTCATACAGGTCGCTTTCAGCTGTGGTATTGCCAAGGCTTCGTGCCTGCTGTGTCCAGCGTCCCACACGGAACTCGCTGCGCGTGGCCAACAATTGGTCTTGGGCCAGCAACAACCGGAGGAATTCCTCTCTGTCCAACTTGAAAGCTTGCTTGTCATAACTCTTGAAGTCGGCAATCGTGCGGTTATAGACGATGCGCCCGCGATCTGCCAAAGCCTGACGGCAGATATCAACGAGATCGTATTCGAAGTTGTTGTTGCCGCGATATTGGTCGGCAACCTTGAGCATCAGCTGTGCGGCCTCCCAGGTTGTGGTGGGGTCGTAGTAGTTCGACATACCGCTCCATGCAGACACTTGGAAGCAATTCATCCCAGGCCGCGCACAGAAGATGCTCTCGTGGGTCCCTTGCTGGTTGTTGCCGAAGGGGGCATTATAAATGCCGTCGGCCAGTATCTTCCAAGCCTGTTGGATGGTTTCATCGGACTTTCCGTAGCGTGCCTTTACATAGTCTCGCACCCAGGCTTCTTTGGTGGGAATCTCTTTCAGCCATGGGAGTTCCGACATCATCTCGAACATCACGGGATTGTTCTCCGAACCCTCCATCGTCAGTCCCCAGCCCACAAGGTGCTTGGCCATGGGATGGGTACGTGTCTCTCGGAAGTTGTTGAGCAAAAGGTCCATGCGGCCGTGCAGGCCCACGTTACCTCCGAAGTTCTCCAGCAGGCAGAAGATCCATTGGTGGTCGCCGTATCCCTTTTCGCGATAATACCGGCTGGGAATGCCCCACATGGGACAGCATTCGCTGAAGAGGTCGAGCACGATGACCTCGCCCGATGGCAGTGCTTCGAGCATAGCGGGCAGCGGGTTGGCTCCCCAACCCTGGATCACCCATTTTGCCTGTGGCGCAGCCTTTTTCATGGCTGCCAGTATGTATTTGCCCATTTCGCCGATGTCCACGCCTTGGGGCAGACTGCCCTCGTGGAAGGGATCCATGCTGTAGTATTCGGCTTCACCATACAACTTTCGTGTTTCTTCGTAGAAAATCTGTGCATACTTCGCAAACTGTTCATCGTTGGGGAGCAGAATGTTCGGACGTACGTATTTGTTCCAGTATTGCTTGGGCGCATCGCTCAGGAACGAGGGTATCATGCCGCAGTAGCCAGGCAGCACGGGCTTCATGCCGAAGTCGTGCATGCGTTGTAGTATCTGTTTCTGCAACTTTTCCTGCTGTCCGTACCAACTTGTGGGCAGCGGGCCTCCCCAGCCCTCCAGGTTGTTCATTTCCCACCATGCCATGAATGCAGGTCCAGGTACGAACTTGGCCACATCTTCCTCGCCGTAACCCAGGCGGAGCAGTATGTTGCGCCAGACACATTCGTGGCCGACGGCAGCCAGCGGCATGTTGATGCCGTGCAGGGCCATCCAGTCAATCTCCTTTTGCCAGCGTTCCCAGTCCCAGAATGCCATCGTGTAGGAGAAGGTGCAGTAGTTGAAGTCGTAGCGAAGCTTCAGGTCGGTCTCGTGCCGTTCCGGTTTTGTCACAGGTGGCAACTGTGCAGGCAGCTTAGCCTGCATCTGGTTCCACGTCAGATGTATGCCCGCATGGTGTTTCAGGTACCAGTTGAGGCCAGTGGCAATGTTCACCCACGAATTGCCTCGGATGACGGGCTTCGCGCCTCGTTGGTCCAGTTCGAAGAAGTCTATGTCGCTTTTCCTCTTTTCGATGACGAACTTCTTGCTTGCACCCTTGTCGATGCGCTCCAGCAGGCCGTCGATGGGGGAAATAGCGCTTGCGCTCATGCAGAATGTGAGATGTAGAATGAACAGTAATACGATGCGTTTCATGGCATATAAGATTAATTAGCGACAAAGATACAAAAATATTTTCACATTCACAATTCCTTTCCACTTTTCGCTTTTCACTTTCTTTGCTTCGACATAGAAAGTTCTACCGTTTTCGTAGCTTGTGTATAAATGACTTTTCCATTAAAGATGACGAAGATACTCCATCTTGGCATAAAAAAGATTAAAATCTTTTGTTCTGCACTCGTTTTTTCGTACCTTTGTCCCCAAACCATAAACCTAAAGACTATGATAATGATGCGAATCAGCCTTTTCAGTTTGCTATTGTTGTTGTCGGCCACAGTCAGGGCACAGTACGAAATCTTTGTGACGGAGACCGAGGAGGCCATTCCGTACCGCATTCCAGCCATCACTACGGCCAAGGATGGCTCTTTGGTGGCAGTCAGTGACTACCGCTATTGTCGCTTCGATATCGGTGCCGGTCGGATTGACCTGCATTTCCGTCGCTCTACCGATAACGGCCAGACGTGGGGCAACATCTACACTCCGCCTACGATGGTGGGCGACGGCGACCTGACCCCAGGCCATCAGGAAGCGGGCTACGGCGATGCTGCCATCGCGGTCGACCGCAAGTCGGGCCGCATGATGCTCATCACTTGTTCGGGTGGCCCGTTGTTTGGCTACAGCACCATCGAACACCATCAGGGTATGGCCCGATTCTATAGCGATGACGGTGGACTCACTTGGGGCAAGCCCGACTACATCGGCGAGGAGACTATCTATCAGCCCCTGTCCAAGGGAAAGTATGGCCCCATCAAGGCTTGGTTCGTGGGCAGCGGCCGCATCTACCAGAGCCGCTTTGTGAAGGTGGGAAAATACTATCGTCTCTATTGCTCAGGCGTTTCGCGCAACGAAAAGGAGAATGCCAATTGGGTCATCTATTCCGACGACTTCGGTCAGACATGGAGCATCCTGGGTGGCGTGGACGCTTCGCCCGTTCCTGGCGGTGACGAACCCAAGTGCGAGGAGTTGCCCGATGGTCGTGTCCTCCTGAGCAGCCGTGCATGGGGAGGCCGTTTCTACAACATCTTCACCTTCAGCGACCCACGTACTGGCGAAGGCCAGTGGGGAGAGAAGGCCTTCAGCGGTAAGGACAACGGTGGGGTAGAGGCTAACCAGAACTCGTGCAACGGCGAAGTGATGGTGGTGCCTGTCGTTCGCACACAGGACAAGAAGAAGATGCACCTCCTGCTGCAGAGCCTGCCCCTCGGTCCTGGTCGCTCGAATGTGGGCATCTACTATAAGGAACTGGCTTCGCCATCCGACTATGCCACTCCGCAGGCAGTTGCCTCACAATGGACGGGCCGATATCAGGTGTCGAAACTGCCCTCGGCCTATAGCACCATGACTCAGCAGCGCGACCGCTCGTTGGGCTTCTTCTACGAGGAAGAGACTCATTGCACCACAAAGGGAGGCGGCTATACGATGGTATATCGCAACCTCAGTATCGAACAGATTACCGAAGGAAAATATCGGGCGCGCAAATAACGAATGTGGAAGGCCCTACTAATGTCTGTGCCCCTGCACTACTATTGTCATGTGAGACGGAATAGTAATGCAGGGGCACAGGTCTGGTGCAAGATAGGGCAAAGTGCTAATTGGGCAAGAAAAGTACAAATAAATTTGTAAAATCGTTCTCATTTTCGTATCTTTAACCTGCGGTTTTAGATACTCTCGCTCGGATTTCATCAAATATATTTGTGAAATCGCTCGCTTATTCGTATCTTTGTCGCGTGTAATAATAAATAGGAATATATGAAGAAAACGTTACTCCGAACACTGGCAAGCTTCCTTTGCCTCTTCTGTGCACTTTCGGCAATGGCCGACGGTGAGATTTATTACGGTGTCTATCAGGGCTCGGGCACGCTCTCGGCCTTTGGTACGAAGAAGGCTGAGACCTACGACATTGCCCTGCATCTGACCGACCCCACGCTGGTGGGACTGGAGGTGCGCGGCATACGCATTCCCGTGAATGCCAATGCCACGCTGGCCAAAGACTATTCGGTGTGGCTCACGAAGGAACTGACGTTGGCCAGTGGTAAGAATGTTCCTGATATCGTAAGCATGAACGTTACGCCCGACGGCAAATGGGCCGAAGCTCGTCTGTCCGAGCCCTATGTAATAGGCCAAGAGGGAGTGTATGCCGGCTATTCGTTCACCGTGTCGCTGGACGCCAGCAATGATGCCGACCCCAACCGCACACCTGTTATGACCATCGGAACGGAGAACCCTGAGGGACTGCTCATCCACACCTCACGCACCTACCGCAAGTGGGTGGGACTGGCAGATGAGGGCTCGCCTGCCATCGTGGTGCTCATCGGAGGCAGTCGCATCAAGGCGAATGCCGCCATGCTGGTGGCTCCTGACAACCTCTACACCCTTGTGGGTAAGTCCATCACGGCAAATCTGACGCTGGTGAACCATGGGACAGAGGACATCAAGAATATCGATTATGAAATAGAGCTGGCAGGAAAGACGGAGACAAAGCATGTCTCTAAGTCGCTGGCGGGTGGTTATTATGGCCGCAGCACGACGCTCTCAGCCACCATTCCGGCTGTAGCCGAGGCTGGCAGCTACGATGCCAAGTTCCGCATCACCAAGATAAACGGGGTGGACAACGAAGACCCGTTGGCCGAAACCATTACTCCTGTGGTTTACCTTAGCGAGGTGCCTCTGCATAAGCCTCTCGTGGAGGAGTACACGGGCACATGGTGCCAATACTGTCCTCGTGCGCTGGCCGGCATGGAGAAGATGGCCGACAAGAACGGCGACAACTTCGTGGGCGTAGCCTATCATGTGCAGGATGAAATGTCGTTCACGGCTTCGACATACCTGCCTGCAGACCCCAGCGGACTGCCTTCGGTGTTCATCGACCGCGTAAAGGACTTTGCACCAATTTCGGGGCAGAGCGAATGGGAGGCACGTGCCAACATCATAGCTCCGGCCAACATTTCTGTTGTCGGCGAGTGGGCCGACGAGGCTAAGACCAAGATTCGGGCTACCAGTACGGCAACCTTCATTCGCGACTTCAAGGATAACCCCTATCGTGTGGGCTACATTCTGATTGTAAACGACCTGCATAGCAAAGAATGGAACCAATCGAATGCCCTATCGGGTTCTGGCACTACCGGCGACCCCTATCTGGACAAGTACACCAAAGCAGGCGTGAAGATTAACGACCTCCACTACAACGAGGTGGCCCTCGACCAATCGGCCCAGTATGGTGCTGGTCTGCCCGAGAGTCTGCCTGCCGACCTCAAGGGCTATGTACCCTATGAATACAGCTACACCTTCGACATTTCGAAGAACGAGCTGCCCATAGACAAGTCGAAACTGGAAGTCATAGCCGTACTCGTCGACAGGACGACGGGGGCAGTGGTGAACTGTAACAAGGGACATG
>CACZRZ010000202.1 GCA_902783655.1 uncultured Bacteroidales bacterium | reverse complement strand
GCCTCGAAACTGGCACGAACGTTCCGAAGGTGGAACTCCAAGGGATAGTCCGTTATGTCGGCCAAG
Organism: uncultured Bacteroidales bacterium; assembly: GCA_902783655.1. Classification (GTDB taxonomy): domain Bacteria; phylum Bacteroidota; class Bacteroidia; order Bacteroidales; family Bacteroidaceae; genus Physcousia. The sequence goes on along the minus strand of CACZRZ010000202.1, from coordinate 25,615 downwards.
GGCATGTAGGCATAGAGGAAACGCAGAGCCTCCTGCTCCTCCGTGTCGGACAGTTGGCTGATGCCCTTAGTGTATTGAGTACCAATCGTCTTTACCTTTTCGTTAAAGGCTTTCGTTACGTCCTGAGCCTGAACGGAAAGTAGTGCGAACAGGGCTGTATAGAGAAGAAGGAATCGTTTCATGGTATCAGTTGTTTGATGGTGTTACGTACGCGTTCCGGGGTCGTCGTCATGCGTTGGCCGAAGTCGAACTTGTCGGCCTCCCGTGCCTCGCATGGTACCGGTTCGCGAGCCGAGAAATGGAACTCGCAGATGCCCGTCTCGCGATGGATGCGTGCAATGTTGCTCTCGTCCACTCCGCTTCCTGCCAGCAGGATGATGCGCCCACGGGCCTGGCTGTTCAGTTGGCGCAGCATGCCGATGCCTGCTTCGGCCTTGGGCTCCTGACCAGATGTGAGGATGCGATTGCAGCCAAGCGCGATGATGTCCTCCAACGCCTGTTGCGGGTTGCGTGTGCGGTCGAAGGCCCGATGGAAGGTTACAGACATCCCTTGCGAGACCTCCATCAGCCGTTGGCACAGCGGTATGTCCACGTCGCCTTCCTTTGTCAGACAGCCGAACACCACACCATCCACACCCAGTTGCCGGCACATCCGTATGTCGTCCAGCATCCGCTCGGCCTCCAGTTCCGTGTACACGAAGTCGCCCCCTCGGGGACGTATGATGACGTGTAACTTGGTCTCATCCAGCAGCCTGCGCGCCTGTCTGATTTCGCCATACGAAGGCGTCGTACCTCCCTCGGGTATGGAGGCGCATAGCTCCACACGGTGTGCTCCGCCTTGTTGTGCTGCCAGACAGCTCTCCACGCCGTTGGCACATATCTCGAATTGAAATGTTGGGGTCGGTGTCATCTTGTTTTTCATGTGTTTAGTGGCAAAGTTAACCATTATATTCCGAACACGCAAGAGAAGAGCGAAGAATTTATAGTTGCCGCCGTGCCCTGAGCAAGGAAAACATGATGGGCAGATAAGGCTTGGGTTTTTCCCACGCGTGGGAAAAGCGTTTCCCATGTATGGTATAAGGATTTCCCACGCGTGGGAAAAGCTCAAACGACACGAGGGCTGATAAAAGATAATACCAAGGTTTCGGAAAAGTATTGTGGAATCCGCTTTGCCTTTTCATTTTTTTTAGCTAATTTTGCATCGGATTATGCGCCTATGAGACATTTGTACATTATTATATTACTGATAGCGGGCCTGTTGACACCCCAATGGGCCTCTGCCTATACATTGGTGATAGATGCCGGTCATGGCGGGAAGGACGCTGGTGCGCTGGGCTTCATCTCGAAGGAGAAAACCATAAACCTGGCCGTTGCCCTGGCTTTCGGAAAGCTGGTGGAACAGAATTGCCCGGACGTGAAGGTGATATACACCCGCAAGACCGACGTATTCGTGGAACTCGACGAACGGGCCAACATTGCCAACCGCAACAAGGCCGACCTCTTCATCAGCATACACACCAACAGTACGGCTGCCGGAAAGGCTGGCACACAGGCACGTGGAACGGAGACCTACACCCTGGGTATGCACAACGCTGCTGCCAATCTGGCTGTGGCCATGCGAGAGAACTCCGTCATCACACTCGAAAGCAACTACGAGGAGAAATACGAGGGATTCGACCCCAACTCGAGTGAGAGCTACATTATCTTCGAACTGATGCAGGACACGCACATGAAGCAGAGCATCGAGTTCGCAGGACTGATACAGAGCCAGTTTGCCTCCCATGCCGGACGGGTCAACAGAGGGGTCCATCAGGCCGGACTGCTTGTCCTTCGCAACACATCCATGCCGGGCGTGCTGGTGGAGTTAGGCTACATCAACAACAAGGCCGAGGAGGTGTTCCTCAATACTGCCGATGGCGTGGCCAAGTTGAGCAGGGCTATCTTTAATGCCTTTAAGAAGTATTATAAGAAATGAGGGAGTGATGAAGTGAGGAAGTGAGGGAGTGGGAAACGAGTAAATGGAATATTGAATATTATAGATAAATGAGACGCGAATTCAAAATAGGATTGGTGGGCATCGTGGCCCTCATTATGCTTTTCTTTGGCATGAAGTTCCTCAAGGGCATCAAGCTGTTCGGCGGCGACGTCAGTTATTATTTGTCGTTCAAGGATGCGAAGGGACTCTCCAGGAGTAGCACGGTGTATGCCGACGGTTTCGACATCGGTATCGTGAAGAATGTGTCGTACGACTACGACCATCCGGGCACTGTGGTGGTGGAAATCAGCGTCAACAGCAACGTGAAGATACCTCACGGCACCATTGCCGTCCTCGACGAGGCCATGCTGGGCGGATGCACGCTGAACATGACTATGGGGCCCAATCCGGCTGACCGCTACATGCCTGGCGACACCATTGTGGGACGTCCTGCCAACGGACTGATGTCGGCTGCTGCGGATGTCATGCCCAAGGTCGAGGAGGTGCTGGCACACGTGGATTCGCTCATCCAGACTTTGAACACACTGGCTAATAATCCCAGCCTGAACCAGATACTGGCCAATGCCGAGCAGGTGACCGTCAATCTGAACGAAAGCAGTAAGCAACTGACCAAACTGCTTGAGAAGGATATACCGCAGTTGACGACGACCTTCAACCAGGCTGGGCAGAATGCCGTGACGCTGACCAACAATTTGGCACAGCTCGACCTGCAGCCCACGCTGAACCGCGTCAACCAGACTATCGACCAGGTGCAGCAGGCCACCTTGAAGCTGAATGCCTCTGACAATAGCCTGGGCCTGCTGCTCAACGACACTGCGCTGTATGGTAACCTGAATACAACCGTAAACAGCGCGACAAACCTCCTGCAGGACCTGAAGGAGAACCCCCACAGATACGTACACTTCTCCCTGATTGGGAAGAAGGCAAAATAAGGGGGCGCACACACATTTGTTCTGAACTTAGAAACTGACAACCATTGCCTAAGAAAGATACACAGTGGCAGCGTTGCCTTGCCTATTTCAAGGCTAACGTCAAGGAGCAGGAATACCAAACGTGGTTCCAGCCCATCGAGTTCGTGTCCTACGATACCGGCACGAAGGAACTGCTGCTTGCTGTCCCCAGTAACTATTTCTTCGAGATGCTCGACGGCCAGTACAAACGACTGGTATATAACGTCGTATGGCGTAACTACGACAAGGAGACACGTATCCTGTATCGTATCCGTACCGATAGTGCCAACGACATCTCGATGGATGTTGAAGGTATGCCGACGGCAGCAAAGATGCGCGAGTACAAGGAAGAGAAGCTGCGCCCCATGCGCAAGGCTCCTGCCGACGACCTCGATTCGCAACTGAATACCGACTACCGATTCGAGAACTTCATCGAGGGCGACAGCAACAAACTGCCGCGTTCCGTGGGGCAGAGCATTGCCGAGAACCCCAAGCAGTCGACGTTCAATCCGCTCTTCATCTATGGCAGCTCGGGGGTGGGCAAGACCCATCTGCTCAATGCCATCGGTACGCGTATCAAGGAACTTTATCCCAGTCGACGTGTCCTCTACGTCGGGGCACATCAGTTCACCTTCCAGTTCACCGATGCATCGGTCAACAATCGTCGCAACGAGTTCGTCAAGTTCTATCAGACCATAGACGTCCTCATCATCGACGACATACAGGAACTCGCAGGACAGGAAAAGACTCAGCTGGCCTTTTTCCACATCTTCAACCACCTGCGCCTGAACGGCAAGCAGATAATCCTTGCCAGCGACCGTGCTCCCGCTGCCATGCAAGGTATGGAGGAACGCCTGCTGACACGTTTCAAGTGGGGACTGATGGCAGAGTTGGAGAAACCCAACCAGGAACTATGTCGCAAGATTCTGCTCAGCAAGATGCGCCGCGACGGACTGGACATACCCAATGAAGTGGTCGACTATATCGTCCAGAACGTTGACGGAAGTGTGCGCGACCTGGAGGGAATCGTCAATGCCCTGATGGCACATGCAGTCATCTACAACACCGAAATCAACCTTGAGGTGGCTCAGCAGATAGTTCGTCGTACGGTCAAGCGTCAGGCCCACACGGTATCTATCGAGGACATCATAGAGGCATGCTGTGCCCAATGGCAAGTGACGCAGGACGACGTGTTTTCGCAAAGCCGCAAGGCCAACATCGTGCTGGTTCGTCAGACGGTCATGTATCTGGCCCAGCGCCATACGAAACTTTCCACCAGCAAGATAGGTCTGCTTGTGGGAGGCCGCAATCATGCCACCGTACTTCATGCCATTGCCCAAGTCAAGAACCGTCTGGGCACGAGTCCTGTCTATGCCCGGCAGGTGAAGGAGGTCGAGGACCAGTTGCGCGAGCGAAAGTAAGTCAGCAAGAGACTACATCGAGACAGATATAAAGAATCCGGCCCTGCCAACGTGTGTTGACAAGGCCGGATTCTTTTCTATGGTACCTTGTGGACTCTTATTTCTTGCCACCCCAGAAGTCCTCTTCGGCCTTCTGCTTGGCGATGTAAGCATCGTAGGCTGCCTTGGCGCGTGCATTGGCGGCGGCGTTGGCCTGCACTTCCTTAATCTTGGTAGCCAAGCGGTTGGCAGAACCACTGACGGTGATGTCGGCGGCAGAGGCCTCTTCGCAGTATGTCAGAGCCTGTGGATACTGGCCTAGGGCTGTATAGACGGCAGCCTTCTGCAGGTTGGCACGTCCGGCCAGGTCGCTGTTGTAGGCGATGGCCTTGTCAAGGTAAACCAGGGCACCGGTGTATTGCTTGCTGTTGATCAGACTACCGGCGATGACCAGAGAGATGCGTCCACGTGTGGCATCGGTCTGGCACAGTTCGATGGCCTTCTCGTAGTACTTCAGCATATCGTCCATCTTGCCTTGCTGCTTGCTCCAGCTGGCCATACCGATGGCCGACTCGTAGGTAGGCTCGATGGCATAGGCATATTCGGCAGCCTTGTAGTAGATTTCGGTGTCGTCGCATTCGTTGGCAGACAGGACAGTCATAACCGAACGCAGGTAGTTCAGATTATCCTTGTTGGCTTCCACCTTGGGTGTGAACAAGGCTATCAGCTGTTCGCGGTTGGCTGCGCCAGACTCGGCAAAAACCTGTTCGATGACGGCCAGGGGACGGTCGTACTCGTTGACGATGGCCTGTGCACGATCGGGATCGGTCTCCTCCTTGGCAAGCTGGAGCATCTTCTCGCAGACTTCCTTGGTCTCGAGGTAGTCGTTGAGGAACTGCTCGCGGTAGTACTCGTTGGAGGCCTTGTAAAGTTCGTGGCTGACGGAGAAGAAGTACTGGATGTAGGCACCCTTCACCTCTCGGCCACCTTCTTCGTTGATGGCCTTGATGCCCTTGGCATACATGTCGTAAATCTTGTTGTAGGTGTACTCCTGGCCGTCAACACCGTAGCCGTAGATGTGGTAGTAGTTGGCTTTGGCGATGAGCACGTCACCCTCAGTGGCACGTCCGCGCTTGCCTTCGGGAATGGATGCGTTCAGATACTTCAGATACTTCAGTCGGGTGTCGAAGAGGTGCATCATCTCGTCCAGATATGCCTTCTTCTTAGCCGGGTCGGTTTCAGCCTTGATGAGCTCGCCCAGCATGACGGCTCCACGTGCATAGATGCTGACGGTGGCGATGGGGGCGTTGTCGATGAGCCACTTCCAGTTCTCGTACATCTCGCTCCAGTTCTGGCTGGCATAGTGCATCTGCATCATGGTCACGTATCCGCTGACCTGCTTTCCGGGGTTGTCCAGGGGCTCCTTGCCGATGTAGGATATCTCCCAGCGCTTCTCATCGTTGGTGAAGTCGGTGTCGGCTTCGTACTTTTCATACTGTGCATAGGTGGGCAGCGCAGCGGCAGCCAAGCCTAAAACGAGTGCAAACTTCTTGATTTTCATCTTTATACTTTAATTTATGTAGTTATCGATAATGTTTCGTAGTGCAAAATTATAAATAATCTTGCTATTTCACATAAAGAATTTCGTTAAATAAGGTTATAATCTTCAAAATTAATAGTGGTCGTAGTGCGTAACCTCGGGTTCTCCGTTCGTTCTCTCTTCGTAATCGTCGCACAAGCGGCGTGCCTCGGCTACGAATTTTTCGTCGAAGATGGCACACTTGCAGATGATGGGATTGTGATACCATTGCATGTAATTCCCGTGGCGGCACTCTATGCAGCGCACCATTCCTTTGCTATGTTCAGCCATGAAATGATTTTAGGATTTAATGATTTTATGATTTTGGGGTTTAAGGGTTTAAGGATTACCCTTTACCGAACCTGACAAGTTGGTTCAGGTGGTTGCGTATAATCAGCGAGTCGCGGTCCAGGCTGACGATGTCCATCGTGTCCACGCGGTTCGTAGTCCCATACTCTGTCTGTTGCGTGCTGGTGAGCAGGATGTGTCCGTTCCAAAGCTGCCAGGCGCGGTAGGGCAGGTCCTGACTCGTGATGGAACCGTCCTTCTCCATTTGCATACTTCCCTTTGGTGTCTGCCAGTTGCGCACCAGTTGGGTCACGTTGACGGCTGTCAGCAGGCTCTCACCATCGGCGGCCAGCGTTATGGCGTAGTTGTCCTTCAGGTTACGTATTTCGCCCATCAGCCGTCCGTCCTCGCCTGTGTACTGGTTGGTTCGGTAGATGTCCATCGTGTCGCCTCTGCTCGTGATAAACTGCAATGTGCTCATGCCAGTGTCTTCGCCCAGCCGTCCCCAAAGCGTGGAGTCGGGCACTATGGTCACCACCAAGGTGTCCTCTTCTGCCACCTCCTGCGTTTCCTCCTTGGGCGTCGGCTTGCATCCGGCCAGGGCGCACAGGGCAATCAAAGCCATCAGATAACGTGTTTTTTTCATTTCATTGTCGTAAAATTATTGCAAAGATACGATTAAGCGAGGACAATACAAAGGAAAACCTGCTTTATTTTTATTGTCGAGCGGAATATCTATAAGACCTTTCTTCCTTATTTAAGGGTTTAAGCCCCATGATTCCTCAACGGAAGCGTTACTATTCCTCTGCGGCAAGCCTTATTATCCTTCTGTTCAAAGGCTACTTGATTGTTGAATGGTTGGTAAACTTCCGCTTGAAGGGATTTGTCGAGGGGGCGAAAACGAAATCTTGTCGGGTCAACAAGGGGGCGTGCATCTCTTTTGACGTCTGCGAGAGCAGGATTTTGATGCATTCTGTCCCTTTGTTGAAGTTCGGCATAGTGGGTATAGTCGCCTTATTGACGTTGCAATTCATTGATATTCTGCCTTTTATATGAAAATGCTCAACACATGGCGTTTCAGTGTTTCAGCGTTTCAGCAGGGAACATGAGGGGTGTGCAATCTTCCATATCTATATATAACTACTTTATAATTAAATAGTTATAAGTATTAATAAGGAGAATGTAATACCTCATTTACCCATGAAACGCCTGAAACGCTGAAACACTTTCCAGTCTTTATTCTTTATAAGGCCAGTCTTTATTCTTTATAAGGTCCTGTGAGTCACATTCTGCACCTTTCGTTAGTTGCAAGACGCAAAATCTCGTTTGTTGCACATAAAATACCGTTGAGCTCTTGCTATTACCGCTAAAATCACTTATATTTGTGGAAAATTCGTGTGCATACGTACAGATATGCAGCGTTTTGGAAGTGTCAGTCATTATAAATTAAGGTTCTATTGCTCAAAAAAATGGAAACGAATCGAAGTAAAGGGTTCATCTATTTCATCTGCATGGTGTCGGCTATGGGTGGTCTACTGTTTGGCTACGACTGGGTGGTCATAGGTGGTGCCAAGCCGTTCTATGAGTTGTACTTTGACATTGGCGGCAGTCCTGTGATCCAGGGTGTGGCCATGACTACAGCCTTGTTGGGTTGTCTGGTGGGCGCAATGGTGGCTGGATGGGCTGCCGACCGCTGGGGACGCAAGCCCCTGTTGACGATAGCGGCCATATTGTTCACCGTATCTGCCATTGGTACAGGGCTGTTCAGCGACTTCACCTTGTTCAATATAGCCCGTTTCGTGGGCGGAGTAGGCATAGGTGTGGCTTCGGCATTGTCGCCGATGTACATAGCCGAGGTCAGTCCGGCCAACATTCGTGGTCGGATGGTTAGCCTGAACCAGATGACCATCGTGCTGGGCATACTGGCGGCACAGATTGTGAACATGCTGTTGGCCAAGGATACGTCGGTGGACGCCTCACAGGCGTGGAACGTGGAATGGGGCTGGCGCTGGATGTTCTGGGCAGAGACGTTGCCTGCAGCCTTGTTTCTCGTGATGAGTTTCTTCATTCCGGAGAGCCCGGTGTATGTGAAAATGAAGAATGAAGAATTAAGAATGAAGAATGAAGAACGTTCACTTCCTCACATCTCCACTTCCTCGCTTCCTCACTTCTCCACTTCCTCGCTTCTCGAGAAGCGCTATCGTCGGGTCTTGTTGCTTGGCCTTGTCATTGCCGTGTTCCAACAGTGGTGCGGCACGAACGTCATCTTCAACTATGCGCAGGAGATATTCGTGGGAGCCGGTTTCGACGTCGATGGCATGTTCATTAATATCGTCATTACGGGCATTGCCAACGTGGTGTTCACCATTGTGGCCCTATATACCATCGAACGTTGGGGCCGTCGCACGCTCATGCTCCTGGGAGCCAGCGGATTGGGCATCATCTACTTCGTGCTTGGTCTCTGCTACTGGCAGGGTGTGACGGGAGTGATGATGGTGGTGCTGGTGGTGACGGCCATCTCCGTCTATGCCATGACGCTGGGCCCTGTCACATGGACACTGCTGGCAGAGATATTCCCCCACCGCATCCGAGGCGTGGCAATGGCCACCTGCACGTTTGCCCTGTGGGTGGGCTGCTGCACGCTCACGTTCTCCTTCCCCTCGATGAATGCTGCCCTGGGCTCGAACGGCACGTTCTGGACCTATTCGCTCATCTGCCTCATGGCCTTCCTGTTCCTTTGGCGCAGATGTCCTGAGACACGGGGAAAGAGTCTGGATGAATTAGAAAAAGAATTGATATATGAAAACTAAAGTTTGGAGAGAAGACATCGTCATTCCGACGTACGAAGTGGGACGCGAGGAACGTAATCCCATCTTCCTCGAGAATCGCGTTTATCAAGGGTCGAGTGGGGTAGTGTATCCCTATCCAGTCATAGAGTCGATAGCCGACACGAAGACCGACCACACGTATCATGCCCTGTGGATGGAGAACGAATACATCAAGGTGATGATACTGCCTGAGCTGGGAGGCCGTGTACAGATGGCATATGACAAGATAAAGCGCAGGCACTTTGTCTATTACAACCATGTGGTTAAACCAGCACTTGTAGGCTTGGCAGGTCCGTGGATCAGTGGAGGCATCGAGTTCAACTGGCCCCAGCACCATCGCCCATCCACCTTCCTGCCCGTCGATTGCGACATCGAGGAACAGGAGGACGGAAGCGTCGTGGTGTGGTGCTCCGAGATGGAACGCATGTTCCACCAGAAGTCGACCGTCGGTTTCCGTTTGCGCCCTGGTTGTGCCTATCTGGAGATAAATGTCCGTCTCTACAATCGCAGCGAACTGCCGCAGACCTTCCTGTGGTGGGCCAATCCTGCCGTGTCGGTCAACGACGACTACCAGAGCGTGTTCCCGCCAGACATCAATGCAGTCTTCGATCATGGCAAACGAGCCGTCTCTACCTTCCCCATCGCCACGGGCACTTATTACAAGATGGACTATTCGGCAGGCGTGGATATTTCTAACTATAAGAACATCAAGGTTCCCACATCGTACATGGGCGTCAACTCGAAGTACGACTTCGAGGGAGGATACGAGAACGATACGAAGGGAGGCATGCTGCATGTGGCCAACCACCATGTGTCGCCCGGCAAGAAGCAATGGACCTGGGGAAATGGCGACTTCGGCCGAGCCTGGGACCGCAATCTGACCGACGAGGACGGGCCATACATCGAACTGATGGCTGGCGTATATACGGAGAACCAGCCCGACTTCTCGTGGATTATGCCCTGCGAGGAAAAGGAGTTCACCCAATACTTCATGCCCTACCGCGAACTGGGTGTGGTGAAGCAGGCATCGAAGGATGTTATCTTCAACCTCACCCCCTCTGCAAAGGGCGAAGGAGAGTGCAATCCAGTGCGCATCCAGGTGCTTGCGACATCGAAGCAGCAGGTGCGGATAGAACTGGTGGGCGACGATGGAACCCTGTTATATAATAAGGAAGTGACATTGTCGCCGGAGGATGTCTTCGATGAGGTGGTGGATGCGAAGGGCGTGCCTTTTGATGAGTTGACGCTGACCGTATATCAGGTGGGCCGATATGTGAAGCCGCTCTCCTGGCACTCTGCCCCAGACGAGGTGCGCCGTGTGCCCGATGCCGCAGAAGCCGCTTTGCCTGCCCAGGACTGCAAGACGGTGGAGCAACTCTATCTGACGGGTCTCCATCTGGAACAATACCGACACGCCACCTGGTCGCCGCTCGACTACTACGAGGAGGCTCTGCGTCGCGACCCCGACGATGTGCGCTGCAACAACCAGTTGGGTCTGTGGTATCTGCGTCGCGGCCGATTCGCTAAGGCTGAGCCATACCTGCGTCGTGCCGTCAAGGTGCTGATGAAGCGCAATCCCAATCCCTATTGGGGCGAGCCCCTCTACAACCTGGGCCTGTGCCTGAAATATCAGGCGATGGCCGAACAAATGAATGATGATAAATTGTCAGAGGCTTACGACTGGTTCTACAAAGCCACATGGAATGGCGGATGGCAAGGCGCAGCCTACTTTGCCTGTGCCCAGATATCATCGATGCAAGGCCGTCTGGAGGATGCCCTCCATGAGTTGGACCGTGCCCTTGTGGCAGGCTATCACAACCAGAAGGCGCGAGCCTTGAAGGTTGCCTTAATGGCTGATGCTGGCATCGAGGAAGGCATGCAGAAACTGATAGAGGAAAGCCTGGAACAGGACCGTTTCAACTATGGTGTGCTGTGGGAGGCTGGCGAGCAGGAACGCATCGTTGCCCTGATGCACGGCAATCCGTTGAACTACCACGAACTGGCTCTCGACTATGCCCAGGCAGGTCTGCAAAAGCGAGCCAACGCGGTGCTTGACTTGGCCATCAAGGCAGGAGCGGCCAACGCAATGACCTACTATTACAAGACGTGGATAACCGCCTCCCCATGTCCTCCGAAGGGAGAGCCACAGGGCATCTTCTTCCCCAATAGGTTGGAGGATATCCTGGCGCTGCAGTGTGTGATGGACCTCGACAAAGCGGACGCCCAGGCTCCCTATCTGCTGGGATGTCTCTTCTACGATAAGCGACAGTACGACGAAGCCATACGCCTCTGGGAACGTTCGGCAGACATCCGTCCCGACCATCCTGCCGTCTGGCGCAATCTGGCTTTGGCAGCCTTCAATAAGCAAAACGACAGGCAGCGGGCTGTGATACTAATGGAACGCGCTTTTCATAGTGATGAAACGGACAGCAGAATACTCATGGAACTCGACCAGCTCTACAAGGTCGTGCAGCGTCCGCACGTGGACCGTCTGAAGTTCCTCCAGCAATATCCCTCCCTCATTGCCGAGCGCGACGACCTTGTGCTCGAGGAGATAACCCTGCTGAACCAGGTGGAACGCTACGAGGAGTCCATGCAGAAGCTCGATGCCCACAAGTTCCACCCCTGGGAGGGTGGCGAAGGCAAGGTGCCTGCGCAATATCAGATTTGTCGTGTGGAGCAGGCCAAGCGCATGCTCACTCAGAACCCACAGGAGGCAGGGCGCACGGAGAACGTTGACAAAGCCCTTGCCCTGCTGGAGCAGTGCCTCGAATATCCGCATCATCTGGGCGAAGGCAAACTCTATGGTGCACAGGAGAACGACTTCTATTATCTGATGGCATTGGCCTACGAACGGAAGGGCGACAAGGCGAAGATGCACCACTGTCTGCTGAAGGCCACCGAAGGACCTACGGAGCCCGCCGCGGCGATGTACTACAACGATGCGAAGCCCGATAAGATATTCTATGCGGCACTGGCCTATCGCAAACTGGGCAATGAAGACAAGGCCCGCAGCCTCTTCCACCGTCTCCTGGGATATGGCGAAAAGCACATCTTCGACGAGGTGCGTATGGACTACTTTGCCGTCTCGCTGCCCGACCTGCTCATCTGGGACGGCGACCTGCAGCAGAAGAACACCATCCACTGCACCCTGATGATGGCGCTGGGACATCTGGGCCTCGGCCATACAGACAGGGGCATGCGCTATCTGGAAGACGTGGAACGCCTCGACGTGAACCATCCCGTACCTCCCGCTTTAAGAACCCTTTTACCTCTAATCAAATAGCATAATCCCATGAAACGCTTACTCTTATTCATTACCCTGGTTTTCACTTCATCACTCTTCACTTCATCGCTTCTCGCTTCAGAAGTCAAGTGGGACCGTCACAGCCTGATAATCGACGGCAAACGTGTGGTGCCTGTGATGGGCGAGATACATTACTCGCGTGTCCCGGCCAACGAATGGGCCGACGAGATACGGAAGATGAAGGAGGGTGGGGTGACGCTCATCGCCACCTATGTCTTTTGGAACCATATTGAGGAAGAGGAAGGCATATTCGACTGGAGCGGCCAGCGCAACCTGCGCCGTTTCATCCAACTATGCCAGCAGGAACAACTCCCCGTCGTGCTTCGCATAGGTCCCTATTGTCATGGCGAGTCGCGTTGTGGCGGCATACCCGACTGGGTGGTAGCCACAGGTTGCAAGTTGCGTAGCGAGGACCCACGCTTCCTGTCGTATGTGGAAATCCTCTATCGTCAGATATTCACCCAGATACAGGGACTGCAGTGGAAGGATGGAGGCCCCATCATGGCCTGTCAGTTCGACAATGAATATGGCGGCAACGGGTCGTACCTGATGGCCCTGAAAGCCATTGCCCTGCGCATCGGTTACGACCTGCCTTTCTATACCCGTACGGGCTGGCCCGAACTGCGCAAGCCTACGCCCTTCGGAGAGATGATTCCCCTCTATGGCGACTATGCCGACGGCTTTTGGGACCGTTCCACCAAGGAGGCTTCCGGCAACTATTGGAAGGCATTCCACTTCACCTCTTCACCCATATCGGGAGCCATCGCTTCGGAACAACTCGACTACTCCCAGGCATCAAATGGTAAATCGTCAAATGGTAAATCCCAATATCCCTATTTTACCTGCGAACTGGGTGGCGGCATGATGACCTCCTACCATCGTCGTGTCTATCTCTACCCAGAGGATGCCTACGCTATGGCGCTGGTGAAACTGGGTTCGGGCAGCAATCTGCTGGGCTACTATATGTATCATGGCGGAACCAATCCCGAGGGCAAGCTGACCTACCTCAACGAAAACCAGAAGACACCCGTGACGAACCACAACGACCTGCCCGTGAAGACCTACGACTTCCAGGCTCCCCTGGGCGAGTTCGGTCAGAAGAATCCTCACTACTTCGGCCTTCGTCCCCTGCACCTCTTCATGCACGACTTTGGCGAACAGTTGGCCACCATGGAGGCCGTCTTCCCTGCGGACAGGGAACCCAAGAAGTTCGACGACAGCTACTTGCGCTGGAGTTGTCGCGTAGAGAAGGATGCCGCCTATGTCTTCGTAAACAATTATGAGCGCTTTGCCAACCTGACAGCGAAGAAGGCCATCCAGTTCGCGACCTGTGGCGTGCGCTTCCCCCGCAAGCCCATCACCATTCCCGCAGGCGCGATGGCCATCTTCCCCGTCAACCTTGCTTTGCCCGGCGGGCACGTTGTCAACTATGCGACCGCACAGCCTGTGGCCCATCGCGACGGGCGGATGTGGTTCGAGCAGAAGGTCGGCATCGCCTCCGAATTCAGCATCGACGGCAAGATACGCCTCGTGAAGCAGACCAGCCTGGAGAAACCCTTTGCCAAGGTGGGCGCGACGGAGCTCTATCTCATCACTACCGAAGAAGCAGAGCACCTGTTTTTGGAAAAAAATAATTCTCCATTGTCCATTCTCCATTGTCCATTCAATAAACTCCGTGAGGCAGGCCCCCTGCGCCAGATCACCATCGGAGTGCAGCGTGTAGCCGAGGAACCTGTGGATGCCGACTTCGAGCAGGCTGCCGTCTATCATATCGCGCTGCCCACGGATGCCTCGCTTCGTCAGGGCATGATGCAGATCGACTATCGTGGCGACGTGGCCCGTCTCTATGCCAACGGCAAGCTCATCGGCGACAACTTCTACAATGGTCGTCCCTTCCTCATGGGACTCTGGCGGCTGCCAGTCGATGTCCACGAACTGGAACTGCGCATACTGCCCCTGCAGAGCGACATGCCCGTCTATTTCCCTCGCGAGGCAGACACCACGCCCGGCGAGTCACTTCGTGCCGTAACCGTATCTCGAATCAATGACAACCACTGACATGTTTTGCATTTTTGCATTTAGATTTTGAGCAAGGGTATCGATGTGGGGGCCAAAGTGGTGATGCCGGAGCCAAACGGAGCAGGATGTACCCCTAATGAGGGGGAAAGAAGAAAAAAATGCGCGATTTGTTTGGCAGTGACAGAATAAAGTATTACCTTTGCAGTCGAAAATGATGACGGTGCCTTGGATGAGTGGCTTAGTCAACGGTCTGCAAAACCGTCTACAGCAGTTCGAATCTGCTAGGCACCTCAGGAGACACTCAGAGCGCAGAGATGTGATTCTGAGTGTCTTTTCTTTTTTTGATTAACAATTAAATCGAACGACGATGAAACGCATAGCCTTATTGTCTTTTTTCTTTAGCCTTTTACCTTTGCTCTCGGAGGCACAGACCGTTAGTTGTGCTTCCCGGATGACGGCTCAGCCCAAGGGCGACGTAGTGATTCCCTTCCGCGTTACAGACGAGGGGGTGGCCACGCCCATAGAGTGGGGGCTCGACCTGGCTTGGCTGTCGGAGGACAACGTCCGTCGCGGCATGCTTTTTGCCGGAAAGGAGATTATCGACATCATCCGTACCTCGTACATGCCCACGGCAAGCGTGGCGGAGGGGAAACTGTCGAATACCCAGATTCGTAAGGTGCGCGACCGTGCGAACATTATCAAGAAATATGCCAAGGAGGGCGTGTCGCTAAACCTCAACGACGACCATGCGAGCGTTGACCCCTGGTACAACGAGAATAGCGCTACGGTGAAGACTGCCGAGCGTGGCAAACGCTGGGCGCAGCTCATCGACCTACACATCAAGCAGTATGCAGCGCAAGGGCTCACCAATTTTGTCAGCATCAGTCCTTTCAACGAGCCCGACTACGGGTGGGACCAGGGGTACTCCAGTACCCGTATGTCCGACTTCCTGAACGTTTGCAAGAGCCTGCGTAACGATTTCGACGGAGCCTACGACAATGTTCGCATGTGTGGCGGAAATACGCTGAACGACGATAAGGCTTACGAATGGTGGAACTACCTGAAATCCCAACTCGACGAGGGCAACACGCATCAGTTGGCAGGCGATTTTGACCATTATGCCTCGTTCTTCCAGACCGTTCGCCGTTATGGCCATCATGCCACTGCCGATGAACTCCACAATACGATGGAGGCTATGGTGGGCGTGGAGTATGGCATGCAGACGGGCATCTGGTGGGGCACCTGCGAACATAGCCGCAGCCAGTTCATGAAGGCCACTTATCAGGGTAATCCTGGCAAGCGCCTGGCCTATGGCGAGCATCGCAAAAACTGGACTGCTGCTGCCATCTATCGTCACGTTGACGGCTCGATGCAGGCCTTTGGCGGTTCCAGCGAGCGTCAAGCAGTTACCACTTCTTACGACTTTGTCAGCCTCGACCGCCCCGTATGGTACAATGGACAACCCGGCCGTCTTTATCACATGCATATCCCGGGCGGAACGGGTTACCAGCAGGGCCAGACCAATGCGGAGACGGTGGTGGATGTGCAGAGCTGCACCGACATCATGCCGCACATCGACGGCACCTATAAGATTGTCAACGTGCGCAGCGGCATGCTCCTGGGCTTCGCTTCCAATCCGCCTGACAGTTGGACTTCGGTGACACAGCAGAAGGACGGAGCGGCTGCCTACCTGCAATGGAATGTGACACCACAACTGGAAACGAGTGGGGGAGACTTCAGCTATTATACCATCAGCCTGAACAATGGCAAGAACACGCAACTCGACATCCTCAACTGGGGGCTTACGGCTGGTTCCGACGTTGGCGGCTTCCCAGGCGGACTGGGCAACAACGAGCAGTGGTATCTCGAATATGCAGGCAACGGAGCCTTCTACATCCGCAGTCGCCATAGCGCTATGTGCCTCGAAGTGAAGAGTGGCGGGCGGACCGCTGGAACTAATGTGCAGATGGGTGCCGCAGGAGGTAAGGATTATCAGCAATGGCGCTTCCTGCCTGTTGACGCCACACCGGACCTCAAGGCACCTGCCGCTCCCACAGACTTGCAGGCTCAGCCGCAGGCCGCAAGTGTCCGCCTCACATGGACCGCTCCTGCCGACGAGGACATGGGCAGCTATACTGTCCTGCGCAGCGAGGACGGCGAGGACTACTATGCTATAGCCGCCGGCGTTACGGTCACCGACTTCACAGACAACGAGGCCTCCGATGGTCAGCTCCACTATTATCAGGTGTATGCTGTTGACAAGAGCCTGAACTACAGTGAGCGCACGTCGGCTGTCACGGCAACTGTCACGGCAGAGCCTTCGTGCATCATGCACCTCGACTTCGAGCAGAACTTCTATGACGCAACCCCTCAGGGCAATCATGCCGCCTTCTGCGGCACTCCCTCATGGGGCGAGGGCAAAGTGGGAGCGTCTTGTGTTGCTTTCGATGGCAAGACCCAGTTCCTGCAACTTGCACCCACCGTTGCCAACCATGACGAACTCACCATCTCCTGCTGGGTTTACTGGATGGGCGGTTCTATATGGCAACGAATCTGGGACTTTGGCAATGGCACGTCCAACTATATGTCCCTCACACCTAAGTCAGACTCTGGCATCCGCTTTGTCGCCAATAACGGAGGCAGCGAAGAAGTCATTCGTGTGCCTCGCTCCATGTCGCTCAAAACCTGGCACCACCTCTGTGTCACCATCGGCTCTGAAGGTGCCAAGCTATATATGAACGGTTCCCTCGTAGGTCAGAATGCCACTTTCAGCATTCGTCCTTCCGAGCTTCGCCCGGTGCTCAACTTCGTAGGCCGCAGCCACTCTGCTGCCGACCCACTCTTCAATGGGTCGATAGACGACTTCCGCATCTACAACCATTGCCTCACGCCTGAGCAAGTGGCACAGCTGGCTGGCCAGACCGATGCGATAACCTCCGTCTCTGTCGAATCCACTCAGTCGGCTCTCTACGACCTCTCGGGGCGGCCTGTCGGTGGCAATGCGAAGGGATTGCGTATCGGCAAGGGCAAGAAGACAGTCACGCGATAGTCTCTTGTGAATACATAAAAGATTATATAAAACTATGAAACGATTCGGATTAATCTTTCTGTTTTCAGTAACTGCAAGTCTGCTTTCTGCACAGCAGTTGACGGATTTCGTTGACCCCATGATTGGGTCGGGTGATCATGGTCATGTCTTTGTCGGAGCCAATGTGCCGCAGGGCATGGTAAACGTCGGTCCTACGCAGTTGGAACGGGGCTGGGACTGGTGTTCCGGCTATCACTATAATGGTACGAAGATTGTGGGTTTTGCACAAATGCACCTGAGCGGTACTGGCTGCAGCGACCTGGGCGACATCGCCCTGATGCCCACGTTGCAGGAACTGGAACTGACTCGCGAGGGATTGGCAACGACGTTCAATCACGAAACAGAGATGGTTCGTCCGGGTTACTATGGTGTGATAATCGACCGCGACCACATCAAGTGCGAAATGACGGCAACACATCGTGTGGCCTTGCACAAATACACCTTCCCGCGTGGCTCGCGCAATGCACGCATCATCATCGACCTCAACAATGCAGTGGATGATCACCTGCTTTATTCGCGCATCTATAAAATCGACGACTACACACTGGCTGGCTTCCGCATAAGCCACGGGTGGGCCGACCGGCAACAAGTTTATTTTGTAATCAAGTTCTCCGACCCCATCAATAATTGGCTCTGCCCGTCGCCCACGGCGCCTTGCGTGCAGGCCACCTTCGATGTTGCCCCTGGACATAATGTGATGGCAAAGGTGGCCCTGTCGCCGGTGAACGAGATGAATGCAACACTGAACCTGTCGGTTGAGATGCCCGGTTGGGACTTCGACGAGGTGCGCGAGAATGCCCTGAAAGCATGGAACACCCAGTTGGGACGCATCGATGCCAAGTTCCGCAGCGAACGCGAAAGCCGCATTTTCTATACCGGACTTTATCACTTCCTTTATGCTCCGGCTGTGTGGTGCGACGTCAACGGCGACTACATGGGCAGCGACGGACGTGTGAAGCATGGGGCCGACTTCCAGAACTACACCACTTGGTCGCTTTGGGACACCTATCGTGCTGCACATCCCTTGGCAACATTGATTCTGCGCGACAAACTGAAGGACTATGCCCAAACGATGCTCCATATCTATCGGGAACAGGGTGAGCTGCCCGTATGGCATCTGATGTCGAACGAGACCTACTGCATGGTGGGCTGTCCCGCTGTCCCTGTGCTGGCAGACATGTGTCTGAAGGGTGTCGAGGGGCTTGACTATAAGGAAGCCTTTAAGGCTATGAAAACCAGCCTGATGAAGGATAACCGCTCGATGGATAAACTGAAGAAATATGGTTGGGTGACCTGGGACACCGGTGACGGGGAAGCCGTAGCCAAGAGCTTGGAATACTACCTTGCCGACTGGAGTGCCGCACAGGTCGCAGGCATGGTGGGCGAGCGCGAGGACAGCATCTATTTTTACAACCGCAGTCAGAACTACAAGCGTATGTTCGACCCCAAACTCCTGTGTATGCGTGCCCTGAGCACCGAAGGTAAATTCCGCGATGAGCCCAACTTCAATCCTGGCCACCAGACACGTGACTACACTGAGGGCAATCCCTGGCAGTACACTTGGCTGGTGCCGCACGATGTTCACGGACTTGTGAGCTGCTTCCCCTCCGAGAAAGCTTTCATCGACCGACTGGATGCGCTCTTCTTGGCCGATGGTGATCTGGGTGAGAATGCCAACCCCGACATCACAGGCCTGATAGGTCAATATGCCCACGGAAATGAGCCCAGCCATCACACGCTTTACCTATATAATTATGTAGGTCAGCCTTGGAAGACGGCAGAGAAAGTGCGCCAATGCATGCGGGAACTCTATACCGACCAACCGGCTGGTCTTTGCGGAAACGAGGATGTGGGCCAGATGTCGGCTTGGTACATCCTGTCGGCTATGGGTATGTATCAGGTGGCACCCTGTGGCGGTATCTACGTGCTGGGCAGTCCCATTGTGGAAGAGGCAAGCCTGAAAGTGAGCGACGACAAGACATTCACAATTCGCACTCATGGCAACAGCGACCGTGCCGTCTATGTCAAGGAAGTGCGACTGAATGGCAAGCCTTATCCCTACAGCTACATCCGTTATGCCGACATCGTGGCTGGTGGAACACTTGACTTCTACATGGCTGCAAAGCCCAGCAAGTGGGGCACCGACCCGAAGTATAGGCCATAAAACCCCCTCTGTCTCCCCTCAATGGGAAGTTAAAAGGCTGGCGCATTGCGTAACTTCGCAATGCGCCAGCCTTTACTTTATTATATCAGCGTCATACCTGCCTGCCGGCATTCCTGGCGCATGTTCTCCGGCCAGATACTGGACTGAGTTTCGCCGATATGGGCCTTATGAAGAAGTATCATGCAGAGGCGACTCTGCCCGATGCCACCACCTATGCTCAGGGGTAGTTTGTCCTGCAGCAGACGACGGTGGAAGTAGAGTTCCTTGCGGTCTTCCTTGCCCTGCAGGGCCAGTTGACGCAGGAGAGCCTCCTTGTCGACACGGATTCCCATAGAGGATAGTTCGATGGAACGATTCAGGACGGGATACCAGATGAGCAGGTCGCCATTCAGCCCGCAGAAACCGTCTTCGTTGGGCGTTGACCAGTCGTCATAGTCGGGGGCACGTTGGTCGTGCACCTTACCGTCTCCCAGCTCACCACCAATGCCCATGATGAATACGGCTCCGTATTCCTTACAGATGGCGTCTTCGCGTTCCTTCGGTGTCAGGTCGGGATACATCTGGCGCAGTTGCTCGCTGTGGACGAAGAAAACATCCTCGGGCAGATAGGGGCGCAGCTGCGGATAGGTCTCGCAGATGTAAAATTCAGTGCGCAGGATGGCGCTATATATCTTATTTACAATCTTCTTCAGAAAGGCCACATTACGTTCCTCGGCTGTCATCACGCGCTCCCAGTCCCATTGGTCGACATAGAGAGAGTGAATGTTGTCCAGATCTTCGTCGGCACGGATGGCATTCATGTCCGTCACGATGCCGAAACCCGGCTTCACCTCATACTCAGCCAGTGTCACGCGCTTCCATTTTGCCAGAGAATGTACCACCTCGGCTACCGACTCATCCATACACTTGATGGGGAACGATACGGGACGTTCCACACCGTTCAGGTCGTCGTTCAGTCCTAAGCCACGCAGGACGAACAGGGGAGCCGTCACACGACGAAGGCGCAGTTCTGTGGACAAACTGTTTAGGAAAAAGTCCTTTATCTTCTTAATGGCCAGCTCAGTTTGCTTCAGGTCGAGCAGCGCCTGATAGTTCTTTGGTTTGGTCAGGTTTGTCATTTCGTGATACTATTTGTGTAATGTTTTACGTATATTGCTTGCAAAGGTACAAAATATTTTGCTTTTGACCTAACAAAATGTCAAAAACATGATATTCGATAATAAAGCAGTGGGCAATGCGACGTATCATATCGCCTTGTGCCTCGTGTGTCACTGGCGTTAAGCTCATGAGTCATGGGCTTGTGACACGTGAGTCGCAAATGATAGGTAACCGAGGCTAATCCTGAAGCTTGGCAAGTCCGCCCTCGGAGGTTTCTTTGTATAGGGAAGGCAGGTCGTGCCCCGTCTGTTTCATGACGCGGACAACACGGTCGAACGATACACGATGCTGTCCGTCGGAGAGCGAGGCGTAGAAATTGGCATCCAGTGCACGGGCGGCTGCAAAGGCGTTGCGCTCGATACAGGGTATCTGTACCAGTCCGCATACAGGGTCGCAGGTCATGCCCAAGTGGTGTTCGAGGCCCATCTCTGCGGCATACTCTATCTGAGTCACACTTCCGCCAAATAGCTGACAGGCGGCAGCGGCAGCCATGGCGCTGGCAACGCCCACTTCGCCCTGGCAACCTACGTCTGCGCCTGATATGCTGGCGTTGTATTTCACCAGATTGCCGATGAGTCCCGCTGTGGCAATGGCATGTAGCATTCGTTCCTCGGAAAAGTGATGGTTGTGTCCAAGGTGGTAAAGCACACCGGGCATTACACCGCACGAACCGCAGGTGGGAGCTGTGACAATGATTCCCCCCGAGGCATTCTCTTCGCTCACGGCCAGGGCGTAGGCATAGACGAGGCCAGAGCTTTGCAGGTTAGCCTTGTAACCCATAGCTTTGGTATAGTAGATGGGAGCCTTGCGTTGCAGGCCCAGGGGACCTGGCAATACGCCTTCGTGGTCGATGCCACGCTCAACGGCTTCGCACATCACCTGCCACACTTGCCGCAGATAGTCCCAGATTTCAGGTCCCTCGTTTTGCTCAACGTATTCCCACAACGAGCAACCCGTCTTGCTGCACCACTCGATAATCTCCTTCATGGTGGTGAGAGGATAGACACGGCGATGCTCAATGTTGTCGTTGGGCCCCTGCGAAAGTGCTCCTCCGCCAATGCTATAGACGGTCCATTCGTCGAACAGGGTGCCGTCGGGTTGAATGACGGCAAACTTCATGGCATTTGGGTGGAAAGGCAGGCGGGTATGCGGTTCCCAGTGCAGTTCCACGGTGGCCTGTTGTTGTTCAAGCACACGCAGTATAGCCTGGTCCGTCATGTGTCCCTTTCCGGTGGCGGCCAGCGATCCATAGAGTACAACGTCGAAGGCCTTTGCCCCAGGATGACGCTGGTAGTAAATCTTGGCAGCCGACTGTGGTCCCATAGTGTGGCTGCTGGAGGGACCGATGCCAATGCGGTAAATGTGACGGAGGGATTCCAAAATAGTTACGAATTACGAGTTGCGAATTATGAATTACGGGTTTCGGGTAGCGAGTTATATTAAGTATTGGTCGCTAATGCTCTCGTTGTTCACCACACGCGAAATGGTGGAGGCAATAAGTTCTGCCACACTCAGTTGCTTCACTTTCTTGCTGCTACCGCGATAGGGTATGCTGTCGGTGAAGACCATTTCCACGAGCGGACTCTTCTCGACGCGTTCGTCTGCCGGATGGCTCATGATGCAGTGGCTGGCAATGGCTCGCACGCTCTTGGCACCGTTCTCCATCATCAGTTCGGCTGCCTTCGTGATGGTGCCGCCTGTGTCCACAATGTCGTCGAGCAGAACGACGTTGGCATCCTGCACATCACCGATTATCTGCATTTGAGCCACTTCGTTGGGGCGACGGCGTGTCTTGTTGCAAAGCACCAGCGGGCACTGCAGGAACTTGCTGTACGTGGAAGCACGCTTCGAGCCTCCTACGTCGGGCGTTGCAATGACCAGGTTCTCCAGATTCAGACTTTGGATGTAGGGGAGCATGACAGACGAAGCATAAAGGTGGTCGACGGGAATGTCGAAGAAACCTTGTTCCTGATCGGCATGCAAGTCCATCGTTATCAGGCGATGGATGCCAGCCACGCTGAGCATGTCGGCCACAAGTTTGGCACCGATGCTGACACGCGGTTTGTCCTTACGGTCCTGACGAGCCCAGCCGAAGTATGGGATGACGGCGTTGATGGTACGTGCCGAAGCGCGTTTGGCAGCGTCAATCATCAGTAGCAGCTCCATGAGGTTGTCGGAGTTGGGGAAGGTGGACTGCACCAAGAACACGTCGCGCCCGCGGATGCTCTCCTCATAACTTACGGAGAATTCACCATCGGCAAATCGGGTGATGACGAGGTTACCAAGCGGACAACCAAGTTCCGCACAAATCTTTTCGGCCAAGTAGCGCGATTTCGTACCGCTAAAGACCAGGAATTGTCTGTTCTGACTCATGATGATATGTTCTTATTATCTTTATTAGCCTAAATCTTTCAGTCTTTATTCCGTGACTTGCCTCAGTTTGCGGAAGTGCGCGATGAGGTCTTTGTAGTCGTAGCCGCGATGTATGTTGAAGCGTCGCCACAAATCGCCACGAATGACTACGCCACCAAAGCCATACTTCTTGATTTCTGGTATGTTCTCAAGCGATATTCCTCCTTGGGCCATAACATGCTTGTCGATAAGTCCTTGCCGGGTGGCCTGATGAAGGTCTTCCTCCGTAAACTTGGCAACATAACTGGGTTCAGAGATGCTGTCGTAGACGTTCTTTAGGATCACGTATTTACTTTGTGGCTTCAGTTCCCGTATTTCATCCAGCGTATAGCATGTGCGGCTGATGGGTTCATGGTAGTCGGCTGGTGGAGTAGGACTATGGTGGCTGATATGTATCCCCATCAGACCAAATTCCTCTTTCAGATAGAAATGGTCGTTTACGACAATGCGCCGATGATAGGTGTCGGGGATGAGCGTGAGCAATCTCTCGCAAAATACGGGCTCACTATTGGGCTTTCGAAGATGCAGAATATCAAGTCCTTCCTCGAAAAGTGTGGTCAATATCTTATCCTCTTCGATGAAGAAATCGGGAGATGTCAATAGTATCAGTTTCATGCTGTCCGATAAAATTCACTGCAAAGATAGTGTAATAAATTCAAAATTCAAAATCCAAAATTCAAAATTATTGTGGCTGTGCTATACTTTTTGCAACGACGTAACCCATCGTCCATGCAGCTTGCAGGTTAAAGCCGCCTGTGATTGCGTCCACATCCAGCACTTCGCCAGCCAGATAGATTCCCGGATATCGCTTGGATTCCAGCGTGTTGGAGTCGATTTCGGATAATGCCACGCCGCCACAGGTTACGAACTCAGCCTTATATGCACGGCGCCCGTCTGTGACGTAAGTGTCGGCAGTGATTACGGCTGCCAGCCGATTCAGTTCCTTTGCCGGCAGCGTATCCCATCTTCTGGATTCGGACACCCCTGCGCGAGCCAACAACACAGACCAGTGACGGGCGGTCAGATGATGGGGATGCATGTTGGTGACTTGCCGAGGGCTTTGACCGTAATCGAGCAGCATCGACCTGACTTCGTCTTCCGTCCGTCCCTGCATCCAATTGATGCAAAGCGTTACGCGATAATTGTTCTCTGCCAGATGTCGCGCGGCATACGACGACAAACGTAATATGGCAGGACCACTCAATCCAAAGTGCGTGATGAGCAGGTCGCCCGTAGCCTTGAACTTGGTTCCGGCAATGCTGACAGGAGTGCTTTCTACAACAATGCCCGTCAGGTCGTGCAATGGGGCATCTCCTGCGTTCAGGGCAAAAAGCGAGGGGACAGGCTGTTCAATCTTTAGCTCAGGCAAGAAGTTTAGCCCTTCCATGCGCGGACTCCCTCCTGTTGTAACTACTACTTTATCAAAATGTTCTGTAGTGTTGTTGAATGAAACATCGAGTCCGCTGTCAGTGGGTCGTATGCATGTCACCTTCGATTCCGTAAGTATCCGTGCCCCCATGCGTCTCATGTTTTGCAGCAGCGTATCGACTATCTGCATAGCATTTTGAGAACGTGGGAACACACATTGGTCGGCCTGCGTAACGAGCTGCACGCCTTCATCTTCCCACCATTGCATGGTTTCGGCAGGACTGAACCGCCGCAATAGCCGCTGCATCAGTCGTGCCCCACGCGGATAGGCTTCGCGAAGGTCGTTAATCTCGAGGAACGAATTGGTCAGGTTGCATCGGCCGCCCCCTGTGATGGCTACCTTTGCCAAGGGCCTTCGCCCACGTTCGAGGACCGTGATTTCGGCATCGGGCAATGCCCGTTTCAGGTTTACGGCACAAAAGCATCCGGCTGCTCCGGCTCCAATGATTGCTACTTTCATGATGCAAAATTAAAACTTTTTCCGTAATTTTGCAAGCGATATGATACAATATAGGGAATACGGAACATGGCTCAGGGAGCAATTGGGGGCGAGGGTCCAGAAGATTTCCCTCAACGCCGGCTTCACCTGTCCCAACCGCGACGGGCGTGTGGGGTGGGGCGGATGTACGTATTGCAACAACCAGACGTTCAATCCCGACTATTGTCAGCCGCGCCAGACCGTGACCGAGCAGTTGGAGGCGGGGAAACGCTTCTTTTCGCATAAGTACCCCGATATGAAATACTTGGCCTATTTCCAGGCCTATACGAATACGTATGCCGATGTCCAGCACTGTATCTCGCTCTACGAAAAGGCCCTGCAGGTGTCGGATGTCGTCGGGCTTGTCATTGCCACCCGGCCAGATTGTATGCCCCAGGAGCTGCTCGACTATTTCGAAGAACTGAACCGTCGTACTTTCCTTATTATAGAATATGGAATAGAAAGCGCCAACGACGAGACCTTGCGCCACATCAATCGCGGGCACACGTTTGCCGACTCG
>CACZRZ010000201.1 GCA_902783655.1 uncultured Bacteroidales bacterium | reverse complement strand
GAGACCTTCGACGGTAATCTTGTAGCCACGCTTGTTCTGGAACTGGAAGTCGTAGCGCTTGACAGTTTACAGTTTACTGTTTACCGTTTACAGTTTACCGAAAATTCTTGCCCGAACATTCGTAGACCGCAATGTCCGTGTTGTATCTTTACATTGGGAATAGAAAGGGGACTCGCAACCTACGAGGCAAGATTAAGCGAATCTACTGTGAGAAATTAAAAGACCCACCCCGGCCCTCCCTTAAAGGGAGGGAGGGTGTGGGGCCTACAGCCCGTAAACAAAGGGGATGAGGAAGACGGAGAGGATGAAGACGATGATGTTCATGGGCAGGCCCACACGGACGAAGTCGGTGAAACGGTAGCCTCCGATACCCTGCACGATGAGGTTGGTCTGGTAGCCGATGGGGGTGCTGAAGGCACTGCTGGCGGCAAAGCAAACACAGACGACGAAGGGCATGGGGTTGGCTCCAAGTTTCTCGGACACAGCCAGTGCCAGGGGGAAGGCGAGGGCTGCGGCGGCGTTGTTGGTGATGAGTTCGGTGAAGATGTTGGTTATCAGGAACAGGGCTGCCAGGATGATGTAGATGCCCCAGCGGCTCTGCCCGACGTTGTCGGTGAGGGCGATGATGTAGGAGGCCACGAGGTCGGCAAAGCCGGACTTGGTCATGGCGGTGCTGATGGCAAAGGCGCAGGCAATGGTGATGAGGACGTCCCACGACAGGTATTTGGTGTACTTGCGGGCGGAGAACATGTGTGTCCAGGCCATGATGATGGTGGTGACGCAGGCAAAGAAGAACATGTCGAGTTTGAGGAACTTGAAGTGGTCGGTGACGATGGGCAGTTCGCCCACGGTGGCTCCGATAATCATCATGATGAGCAGTCCCAGCGCCAGCCAGCGTTTCTTCGTGCCCATGGGCGGTTCGTAGTCGCCCACGCGGTTTATCATCCAGAAGATTTTGCTCTCGCCCCATGTCTGCTTGAAGTCCTCGGGAGCGTCCACGACGAGGGTGTCCTCGTGGGTCATGGCCATGTTCATGTAGTCGCCCTCCACGATGTTTCCTCCGCGACTGATGGCTCTGACGTGAGCCCCATAGCGACGGTAGAAGTCGAACTCGCGCAGGCTCTTGCCGAGACCGGGGAAGCGGTTGCCAAGCATCACCTCGTGGCGGAACATGCCCGGCGATATGTCCATCTCCTCGGCTTCTTCCTCGGCCTTGCGGTTGTCGGGCAGGAGGTATTGTGAGAAGAAAATCAGGTAGATGAGTCCTGCGAGTGCAATGAATATGCCCACGCGCGAGAGTTCGAACATGTGCATGCCGTCGATGCCATAGCGCACCAGTATGCCCTCCACTGCCCCGTCGGTGTCTGCCAGTTCGTGCATCTCGTCCTTGTACTCCTGCAGGAGCATGCCGTGCAGGACCAGGTTCGTGGTGGTGCCGATGAGGGTGCAGATGCCGCCGATGACGGTGGCGTAGCTCAGAGGTATGAGGAACTTTGTGGGCGGGAGTTTCATCTTGCGTGCCCAGTTCTTGATCATGGGTGCGAAGATGACCACCACGGGGGTGTTGTTGAAGAAGGCGGAGATGAACGACACGATGGGATAGAAGCGCAGGTTGGCCTTCGTGACGGTGACGTTTTTCTGCGGCAGCACATGATAGACGATGCGCTCCAGGAGGCCGCTCTTGCGCACGCCCTCGCTGACGAGGTAGAGCAGCGCCACGGTTATCATACCCTTGTTGGAGAAGCCCTTCAGTGCCTCCTCCGGATTAATAATGCCAGCACACAACATCACCACGACCGCCGTGAACAATATCAAGCCCGGGCGCAGACACTCTCGCATCAGCGCCACGAGCATGAATACCAATACAGTCGCAACTATTATTACCTGAATACTCATCTCTTTACTTCTTCAATCTTCAATCTTCAATGGACAATGTTCAATCTTCACCGCGCCAGCCCATTTTCAATCTTCAATCTTCAATCTTCAATCTTCACCGCGCAGCCCAATTATGAATTATGAATTATGAATTATGAATTGTTCCTCACTTATACTCTTCCCACGACTTAATGGCCAGGTCCTCAGGCTTAATCGTGCAGAAAGCCTGGATGAAGGCTGCCGCCAGACGACTGTTGGTGAGCAGGGGTATGTTCAGGTCGACAGCCGTACGGCGAATCTTGTAGCCATTGGTCAGTTCGCCTGCGCTCAGGTCCTTGGGTATGTTCACCACCATGTCTATCTTGCGCTCGTGCATGAGGTCGAGAGCCTGGGGCTGTTGGTCGGCATCGCTGGGCCAATGTGCCAGGATGTTGGGTATGCCCTGTTCGGTCAGGTAGCGGCTGGTGCCACCCGTAGCATAGATGGTGTAGCCGTGTTCGTGGAGCATGCGGGCAGCATCCAGCATGGCGGCCTTCTCCTTGGCGCCACCCGTGGAGAGCAGGATGCTCTTCTCCGGTATGCGATGGCCCACGGAGAGCATGGCCTTCATGAGGGCGCAGTTGGAGTCGTCGCCCAGGCAGCCCACCTCGCCCGTAGAGCTCATGTCCACACCCAGCACGGGGTCGGCCTTCTGCAGGCGGTTGAAAGAGAACTGGCTGGCCTTGATGCCCACGTAGTCGAAGTCGAAGAAACTCTTGTGCAACTTCTCGACGGGCAGGCCCAGCATGACGCGCGTGGCCATTTCGATGAGGTTCACCTTCAGCACCTTGGACACGAAGGGGAACGAACGCGAAGCACGCAGGTTGCACTCGATGACCTTGATTTCGTTGTCGCGAGCCAGATACTGGATGTTGAAGGGGCCGGAGATGTTCAGTTCCTGAGCGATGCGTGCCGATATCTTCTTGATGCGGCGCACAGTCTCCACGTAGAGCTTCTGGGCAGGGAACTGTATGGTGGCATCTCCCGAGTGTACGCCAGCAAACTCGATGTGCTCCGAGATGGCATAGGCAATGATTTCGCCGTTGCGCGCCACAGCATCCATCTCCACCTCCTTGGTGTTCTGCATGAACTTGGAGATGACCACGGGATGCTTCTTCGACACGTTGGCGGCGAGCATGAGGAAGCGCTCCAGTTCTTCCTGGTTGGAGCAGACGTTCATGGCAGCGCCGGAGAGCACATACGAGGGACGTACCAGTACGGGGAAGCCCACCTTCTCGATGAACTTGTTGACGTCCTCCATGGTGGTCAGCGCACTCCATTCGGGCTGGTCCACTCCGATGCGTCCCAGCATGGCGGAGAACTTCTCGCGGTCTTCGGCATTGTCGATGTATTTGGCTTGTGTGCCCAGGATGGGAACCTTCTGGGCATCGAGCTTCAGGGCCAGGTTGTTGGGTATCTGTCCGCCGGTGCTGATGACCACGCCCTTGGGTGTTTCCAGTTCTATGATGTCCATCACGCGCTCGTAGGTCAGTTCGTCGAAGTAGAGGCGGTCGCACATGTCATAGTCGGTGGAGACGGTCTCGGGGTTGTAGTTTATCATCACTCCCCGATAGCCCTCCTTGCGGATGGTGTTCAGGGCCTGCACGCCACACCAGTCGAACTCCACGCTGGAACCGATGCGATAGGCTCCGCTGCCCAGCACCACGATGCTCTTGCCGTCGCGCTCGAAGCGGATGTCGTGGGCCACACCGTTATAGGTAAGGTAGAGGTAGTTGGTCTGGGCAGGATACTCTGCTGCCAGGGTGTCAATTTGTTTTACGACAGGCGTAAT
>CACZRZ010000200.1 GCA_902783655.1 uncultured Bacteroidales bacterium | reverse complement strand
TTCTCCTTGATATTCGACAAACCTACGAATCCTTTCCTCAAGAGCATCGTGAAGGCTTGCGAAGCAGCCATACATGCCTACGTGTCGAAAGACGTGACGGTGGAAATAAAGACGAAAACGCTGCAGGCACCGCGTCCGGACCTGCCCGACCTGCTGCCCGGCGTGCGGAACATCATTGCCGTCTCCAGTGGCAAGGGCGGCGTGGGAAAATCAACCGTGGCAGCCAACCTGGCCGTGGCCCTGGCCCGGCTGGGGCATCGCGTGGGACTGTTGGACTGTGACATCTTTGGTCCCTCGGTGCCGAAGATGTTCCAAATAGAAGACGCACGGCCGTACTCGGAGAACATCGACGGGCGCGACCTCATCATTCCCGTGGAGCAGTACGGGGTGAAAATCTTGTCCATCGGCTTCTTCGTCTCACCGGAACAGGCTACGCTGTGGCGCGGCGGTATGGCCTCGAATGCACTGAAGCAGTTGATAGGCGATGCCGCATGGGGCGACCTCGACTACTTCATTCTGGACACGCCTCCGGGCACCTCCGACATACACCTGACGCTGGTGCAGACGCTGCCCATAACAGGGGCGGTCATCGTCAGCACACCCCAGCAGGTGGCACTGGCCGATGCCCGGAAAGGCATCAACATGTACCAGAACGAGAAGGTGGGCGTTCCCATCCTGGGATTGGTGGAGAACATGTCGTGGTTCACGCCCGCCCAGCATCCCGACGAGCGGTACTACCTGTTTGGACGGGAAGGGGTGAAACGGCTGGCCGAGGAAATGAACGTGCCACTGCTGGGACAAATCCCTGTGGTTCAGGACATCTGCGAACAGGGCGACCAAGGCACACCCGTTGCCCTCGACCCAAGTACGCCACAGGGCAACGCTTTCATGCAACTGGCAGCGCGGGTGGTTACGCAAACGGACAAAAGGAATCAGGAAATGCCGGCAACGAAGATTGTCGGGATCCATTAGGGCATAAAAGAAGGCCTTGCATCGCTCGATGCAAGGCCTTACTTTTTAATCTATTACTACGCGTGTCCAGCCGTGGACATCGGGTTCGATGCCGTACTGGATGGCAATGAGCTTGTTGAAGAGCTTCGTGCTGATGGGGCCCGGTTTGCCGTCCTTGCTGAAGACATAGCTGCGACCTGTCTCGGGGTCGTCGATGCGTTCGATGGGCGATATGACAGCAGCCGTACCACAGGCACCTGCCTCCTCGAAGGTGGCAAGTTCCTCCTCAGGAATCTGTCGGCGTTCCACCTTCAAGCCAAGGTCTTCGGCCAACTGCATCAGGCTCTTGTTGGTGACGGAAGGCAGGATGCTCGTGCTCTTCGGGGTGACATAGGTATTGTCCTTGATACCGAAGAAGTTGGCAGCACCGCACTCGTCGATGTACTTCTTTTCCTTGGCGTCGAGGTAGAACTCGCACGAGTAGCCCTGTTCGTGTGCCCACTGGTTGGCCTTCAGCGAAGCGGCATAGTTGCCACCCACCTTGTAACAGCCGGTGCCGAGGGGAGCCGAACGGTCGTAGTCGCGAGTGATGACGTAGGGATTCGTGGAGAAACCGCCCTTGAAGTATGGACCTACGGGAGTAACGAATATCACGAAGAGGTATTCCCTGGAGGGATGTACGCCAACCTGGGGACTGGTGCCGATGAGCAGGGGACGGATGTAGAGGGTGGCTCCGCTCTCGTAGGGAGGAATCCAGCGTTCGTTGAGACGGACGACGCGGTCTATCATGCCGTTGAACATCTCTGTGGGCACCTCGGGCATCAGCAATCCGCGTGCCGTTGCCTGCATGCGGGCAGCATTCTCTTCGGTGCGGAACACACGGACATGTCCGTCGGGACAACGATAGGCCTTCATGCCCTCGAATGCCTCCTGACCATAGTGGAGGCAGACGGCAGCCATGTGCATGGGGATGGTCTCCTCGCTACATACTTCCACCTCGCCCCACTTGCCATCGCGATAGTAGCAGCGTACGTTGTAATCTGTCTTGATGTAACCAAATGAAAGGTTTTTCCAGTCAATCTTTTCCATATCTTAATACCTTTGAGTTAACAATTTGGATGCAAAGTTAACAAATAATTGCGAGACAACCAAAAAAAGAGGGCCGGACTTCACTTGTCCGGTCCTCCGTCTTTGTTTATGATTCCATATGCGCCTTGTGCGATATGCCGGGCGCATTAGGGTGCGAAATCCGACATCAAGGACTATTCTATCCAAATATTATCCTCGGGAGCGAGAGCCTGGTCGCCAACTTCCTCCGAGTCGAAACTTACAACAAGAGATTCGCTTATTATCTGCTCCACCTCTGTCTCGTCAATCTCCAGTACAGGTGCAATATACATCTTTTTCATAGTTGTGTCCTCCTTTCAATTACTTAACGACTTTTTTACCGTTCACGATGAAGATGCCCTTCTGGGTCTTCTGTACACGCTGACCTGCCAGGTTGTAGATGGCGTTGGCGTTCTGCTCCTCGGTTACGACAGACTTGACAGCGGTTTCGCCACCGAAGTCGAATACCAAAGCATTAACTTCTGCAGGCTGCTCGATATATGCCTTGAAGCCTACGAGGTCGATGCGTGGATCTTCATTACCATACGGATAGAAACCTACAGTACCCTTGTTCTGGAGTGTCAGGATGCTGCCAGACGTTGTGGTCTTGCCACCTACGGTACCCTCCAGATTGTTTGT
Source organism: uncultured Bacteroidales bacterium (assembly GCA_902783655.1). Taxonomy (GTDB): domain Bacteria; phylum Bacteroidota; class Bacteroidia; order Bacteroidales; family Bacteroidaceae; genus Physcousia. The sequence continues at coordinate 42,710 of CACZRZ010000200.1, read as the reverse complement.
TCCGGTAAATGATCCGGCAGTAGTAGAAACGAAGTCGTAGGTACCAGCTTCTGCCTTCAGCACAACAGCCGTGTTGGCAGGAATCTTACCCTCGACGGCTGTCATTACCAGAGCGCTGCCGCTAATGGTGCCCGTGTAAGCCTTAACTCCTTCGGGAACAGTAACAGCTACGGGGAAGTAGAAGGTTGCATAACCGGCATCGGTCACCTCAACGGACTTCGTAACCTCAGTTACAGGCTCAATAGCCCAGCTGCAATAGCGAGCATTGGTGGAAGCAGAAAGCGTCACGCCCTTACCGCGGTCTGCACTTGCACTGTTATCACCATTGTCATAGAGGTTGATATCCCCTGAAAGGATGGCATATCCACGGTTGTACAAACCATCCTGGAATACTACGACAGGAGACATGTCTTCAGTAGACCAAGCCCATACCGACGACATTACACGAGCCGACAGACCTGTTGCTACATTCGCAAGACCCTTAGTAGAACCATTGTCATAATAATAGAACAGTGTGGTATTGTCCATAGCATCGGTCATGTTGAACTTGCCGTTCGAAGCCATGCCGGCAGCCAGATACAAGCCGCTGGTCTTACCCTTGATGCGATAGAAACCACCAACAGTAGGCAGATTGAGGGTGCATCCATCGATAGCTGCCAGAAGGTTCTTTGCAGCAGAAACGAGTTCATCCTTAGTAGCACCGCTATTTGCAGCAACTGCCTTCGCATCGGCAAGAGCATCATCATAGCCCTCACCCTTTGTATACTCGTTAACCTCTGTGCCAAACGGTATAGCCTCAGCGGTAGCGATAGCCTCGTTCAATGCATCGAAATACGGGGTCAGGTCGACAAACTTTTCAAGAGCAGCTGTGAGAGCATCGCTATCGAAGTCGCCTATCTCGAAGATAATGTACTGGTTACCTTCGTCCCATTTTCCTTCTCCGCCCCAAGTATTGATGATGAAACCATAAGTATAGCCGCCAGAAGTGTTAATATAGTTCGCGCCATACTGCAAAGTAACGTAAGGCGAAGTGAGCGGAGTGATGGTCAACTCAGTTTCGCCGGGATAGATATCCAACGTTCCGTTTGCCTGAACGAATTTCTTATCGGCAACACTATAGAGATACAGCTTAGAATCATTCTGGATAATAGCAAACTCAGCTGCAGACACACCAAGGTCGGTCTTTATCGTAGAGGCCAGGGTGGAACCGTTGTATGTGGTCAGGAAACCACGCTCGCACCAGATCTGATAAACCTTATTGTTGCTCAAGTCTGCCTGAGCAGAAACGATGGTCTTGGCAACACGCTTCACGGTGATGTTGCAATTCGTCGTACCAATGGTACCCGTAGTTTCATAGGTGTAGAAAGGCTCTGACCAGGGAACGTCGATCTCACTGTTAGCCTCCTGCTTAACGGTTTTGGATTCCAAGAGGGTCATGCCGTCGGTGTCATAGAGGTCGTAAGTGACATCAACGAATTTAGTGCCTTCGGGAACCACCGTTATGGTAAATGCAGGAGCATACAATGTATTTCCCTTATTGGCCGTATTGATGGTGAACCAGGTAGTTTTCTCAGAAAGGTCCGATACAGTGAAAGTCACAGGACCTGTAGGATTATTGTAAGGTGGAGCGGATACCAGTGCTGTTTCCAATCCACTCGCTGAAACGAGCGTATGAGGAGCACTACTTGTATTGGCCGACCCGTCTATAGAATAACCTATGATAACATAGCCCTCAGGAGCCGAAAGTGTCACCTTATAAGGCAAATCATTTGTGGAAGTCTTAAACATAAAGACGTTACCATAGTGAGCTACATTAACAGTAGCCTCACCAATGCTCAAGCCCTCGGTATCGGCTGTAACAACAACACCTGCGAGGCCCGAAGCATCGTTTGTCGTGAAGGTGTTGTCCTTGAATGTACCAAACGTGGAAGGAAGTCCCTCACTCGTCTTTGCAATCTTCACATCAATTGCGTACGCACTACTCATGCCAAGCAGTGCGCATAAGAGAAGTAATAGTTTTCTCATAATTAAAAAGATTAGTTAATTAAATGTTGATTAATATCAGTTATCGCATGCAAAGTTAAGGAAATTAATCAAATCCGCAAAGTATTAATGAGATAAATATGGGTAAAGCTCTTTTTTCCTATCGGCTTCGGCGTCCAAGCGTAGTGAAGAAAGAAGGGCTTCGTTGCGAGACCAAGAAACAAGGCTGGCGAGCTTTCTCTTGACGCACAATTGTCCGTCAAGCGAAACCATAGTATCGTTTGAGCTCCAACGACGTGTCGTTTGCCTTGACGGACAATTGTGCGTCAAGCGAAACGTCAGCAAGCCTTGCGACGAAGCTCACGACTCGTCGCCCTGAAGGATGTGTTGTACAGCCTCGTCCGCCTTATAGAGCTGCTGCCGGCACTGGCGGAGAAGGGTCTGCGCCTCGCGTAAGCGTTCGGCCATCTCGTCGATGGGCATTTCACCACGTTCCAGTTGCTGGGCAATGGCTTCAAGGCGATTAATCGCCTGTTCATAACTTATTTCCTTATTCATAATATAGTTTTTTCTGTCAAGAATTTGAGAATTTGAGAATTACTTATAGCTGGCAGTATACGGTTCTTATTTGTCTAGAATTTGAGAATTACTTTACCATTGTAGCAAGATTTTGAGAAATACTTAAATATGAACATAATATCACACTATCCTATACTCGCGGTGTCGCGATAGTGCCACTCGTTCGGATACCATCTGTATTCCAAACTGGTAGACCCGAAATTCAACAGCAGGCCCAACTTGTGGTTACTCACATGCAGATAGTTTATAATCTGGGCTTCGTATTCACCCAGTATTTCAGACACAGCCTTCAGCTCAACACCTATCTTGTTATCAATAAGAAAGTCATAATAAAAGTCGTGTTCCAATTTTACACCATGAAACATGAGGGTAATGTGCTTTTCTCGTTCATAGTTAATCCCGTTCTCCTTTAACATTATCTCAAAAGCATCCTGGTATACCCTTTCCTTGAAGCCACAACCCATTTCGCTATGCAGTTGCATTGCCAATCCAAGTATTATTCTGCTTTCTTCAGGATAAATTAACGCCATAACAACTTTATTTGATGTCCACTAAGTGCTAATTGATTCCAAAGTTAAGAATTAATTCTCTAATTCTACCCAATTCTAGAAAGAAAAAGAAAATAATATTCTCAAAAAATGGAGTAATTGGCTTGCCACTTCGCTCGTCGAAGAATTTGAGAATTACTTATAGCTGGCAGTATATGATTCTTATCTGTCTAGAATTTGAGAATTTAAGAATTAATGTTTTGCATGCAAAACTATCTTTCAATTCTTATCCATTCAGATAATATGTAAGAAAAGGAATTCTCTAATTCTTGAAGAAAAAACATCTGATAGCCAACGACCCAAGTTTCGCTAGTGTTTCTCTATTTATAAAGAATTTGAGAATTATTATTAACTCGCAGTATATGTCTTTTTCCTATCAAGAATTTGAGAATTATTCCCTGTCCCTTGGTTACAAATTGCTGTGCGCAGCCATTCTCTAATTCTCTAATTCTTGACATAAATTTACGACCGATTCGACTTCGCCATTTTCGAGACGGGTGGTAATGTGCTGACCTGGGGCAACGTGAGTGGCATCGCGAAGGAGGCGGCCGTCAGGGCCAAAGGTCATCGAATAGCCACGCTGCAGAAGGAGCTTCGGGTCAAGGCTCTGAAGGCGTTGCTCCATGAGGTCGAGACGATGCCGCTCGCGCTGCTGATGCTCGTTATAGGCGGTGGTCAGTCGATGGAGCAGGCGTTCGAGGCGGTGTTGCTCGCCCTGTTGACGTTCGCTGTGCGCTGCTTTCATCCGCTGGAGCAGACGTTCGAGGCGATGTTCCTGCTGCTGACGCATGTTGCGGAAAGCCAGGGGGAGCACCGTAGCAAGGCGTATCAAGCGCTGCTGTTCGCGGGCTATCGTCCCGGTAACGCTGTGTCCTATGCGCTGCGAGAGGTCGTCGAGCCGGACGGCTTGTTCGCCCATGTGGTCGATGAGGAAAGAGGCAACGGCGGTAGGGGTTTTCAGGTGGGTGTGGGCAACGTAGTCGAGCACCGTCTCATCGCGTTCGTGGCCAATGCCTGTGACAACGGGCAGAGGCATCTGCGCAATGCAGGCGGCCAAGGGATAGGAATCGAAGTCGCTGAGGTCGCTGGTGGCACCACCGCCACGGATGATGACCACCACGTCCCACAGGTCGGCTTGTTCGGCTATCTGTCCGAGGGCGGCAATGATGCTCTCCTCCACCCTATTGCCCTGCATGACGGCTGGAAAGAGTTGCAGATGGAAATGGAAACCATAGTCGTTGTTCTCGAGCTGGTCGCAGAAGTCGCCATACCCTGCTGCCGACTGACTGCTGACGATGGCAATGCGACGCGTGAGCAACGGCATCGGCAGGGTTTGGTTGTCGTGGAGTATGCCATCGGCCTCCAACTGGCGGAGTATCTGCTGACGGCGGCGGGCCATATCGCCGAGGGTGAACGTTGGGTCGATGTCGAGAATATTGAGGCTATAGCCATACTGTTGGTGGAAGGTGACGCTGACTTCCATCAGCACCTGCATCCCAGCCCTCAGCGTCTCGCCCGTAGCCTCGCGGAAACGTTGCGAAAGCCCCACATACACATTTGCCCAACAGTTGACACGCGCCTTGGCAACGATGGCAACATTGCGCTCGTCCTTCTGCACCAGCTCACCGTAGAAGTGGCCGCCATAGCCCTGACGTCCCTCGCTGAGTTCGCCCTGCACCCAATAGGTGTCGGGCAGCTCCAGCTCGAGAACTTCGCGCACAAGGCTATTTAGTTCGTATAGCGAGAGTGGAGACATCATTATTTACCATTTACCATTTACTATTTACCATTTACTATTGAGCATTGAGGATTAATTAATTGCACTCTGGCGCATGCGTTCGTTGGGTTCGGGTATCGCCACATTGCGGAAGAAATAGTAGTACGTTCCCCACACGCATTCTTCCTCAGGAACCTGTCCATGCGACTGTATCAGGCGGAAGGCCTGTTCATAGGGCGCAGGAAGGGGTTTGCCCTTACGAAGCGGACGCTGATTGAAGACAATTTCGAAATGCTGCAGTTTCTTTTGCAATAGCAAGCCGCAAAGCAGATAGTCGAGAATGCGCATCTGGTTGCCATCGGCATAGTCGAGCAGACGAATCATCTCGGAAGCAAAGGGATAGCCGCCCACGAAGTTGTCGGCACGAAGCGGGCGTTCGATGGGTTTCTGCATCTTCTGCTGGGCAATCCGGCTGCGCTGTTCCTGTACAAAGTCGCCATAGAACGGCGCATGACTCAGTATGGTGAGGTATTTCTCCGCCACAGCAAACTCGCCCTCACGGATGGAATAGTCGACCATCTGCGTCAGGGAACGGAAACAACAGGCATCGGGCTGGAGCAGGAAATACTCCTGTGCTTGATGGAAACACTCGTCCCAAAGACCGAGATTCCGGTAAAAGAGGCGGTTGAACTGACAGGTGTAAAGGTTGCGTTCGTGACGGAAGAAGAAGTCTTCGGCATCGTTAATCGAATATGAAAAGAGGTTGTCGGCCAGTGTCCCCTCGGCACTCTCTGCCAGGAGCAGATATGCCTGCATCATCTTCGTACGTGCCATACCACTTTCCATAATAACGCGACGCATATCCTTCCATCTTCCCTCCTCTGCGGCACGCAGAATCCGGTGGTAGGCGTCGTTCCGACGAACCTGTTCATTCCATAGTGCCTTGGGGGTGCCGTCGGTAATATAGGTGTAACGTCTTTCCATAGGAATGAAAGAAACACGCTGGCTGTAGATGGTGGGCAAAATCAGGGAACAAAGAAGGACAGCAGCCACACACAGCACATGGATGCGATGCCGCGACACTACCCACTCGACCACTGCCATCAAAAGGAAGAGGGCTACGAGCAGAGGCATATTGAGCAGCAAGAATCCCAACGGGAGCATCACGAGGGCCAATGCCAGGCGCAACCACCAACGTGGCAGCCGGCTATAGAGGAAGAGCATGAGGGACATCACGAGCACCTCGAGCTGCAACTGGAGCGAGAATGTCCAAAAAACAAGCAGCAGGAGGGAAGGCAGCAAGGCGAGCAATCCTTTCCACCCCTTGCACCTAAATAAAAGGTACAAGAACGTGACCGTGAGCCACGCCACAATGCCCTGTAGCAAAGCACCGACCCACGGCCAACGGAACAACTGCAACAGAAGGCTGGTGCACCAACTCGTGAGGGCGGGCGGCAGGGCAAGCTTGGAGATGAAGTAGTCGGAAGTGAACAGGAAGAAACTATCGAGCTGCAAGGCACGATAGGTCTCGGGCATCCACCAAGCCAAGGCCAAATATATCAAAAGAAGCCCTACCCCCAAGCCCCTCCCGAGGGAAGGGAGTATATACGTCCGCCAAATATTTAATTCCTTACTCATTATTTAGGCATGTTCTATATTATCATACTCAATCCTCAATCTGAAACATGCGGGCCAGTTCGTCGCGTGGAAACTCGATGGGTTCACGGATGAACTCAGGTATATTGTATGCCATCATGAGCAGGGTGTTCTGCTGGGGACAGCGTTGCGGAAGCAGGAAGGGACGCGACCAGCCTGTTCCGTCCCAATGTGCAATGAACAGGCGCGTGTAGCGGTCGTCGATGCGCTTCGAACTGAACAACAGCCAGCGGCCATTGCTGCTCCAGGCGTGATAGCTCTCCATCTGGTCGCTGTTGAGCGGAGAGACATCGACAAGCTGACGTGTCTCGAGGTCCATCATCTGGAAGTCGCTCTCGTTATGATATAGATTAAAGCCACCACACTCCGCCACCGTATAAATCATGTATCGGCCATCGGGCGAGATGCGCGGCATGAGTGCCGTTCCGCCACGCTCAAAGGCACTATATAAGGTATCAACCTCTCCCATCGAGGCATCGCGTTCGTCGAAGGGCACCCGAATGATGCTGTAGTGCATCTTCTTGAATTCCTTGGGCATCTCCACAGGTTCTGCAATACTGAAATAAAGCCACTTGCCATCGGACGAGAAAGCCGGAAATATCTCATGTTGCTCTTCGCCCATGAAACGATCGTCGTAGATGACCCGATGTTGTTCGACGTCGTAGATGAGGAGATCCGACCACAAGTCGTACACCTCTATCTTGTCGCGGCTCTGCCCATAGAAACTCTGGTGCGTGGCATTGCTGCTGAAGGCAATGTAGCGCCCCGACGGGTGCCACATATTGTACGACCCATGCTTGTGCGGTTCCATGCTCTTGATGTCCACTTTCTCCAGCTTGCCGTTGTGTCTGATGAGCGTACCACCGCCCTCGCCACGGACATGCATCATGAAGTTCTGAGGGCTGTAGTTGGCAAAGGCATGGCAATTGATGCATCCTTTGTTGGCCTGCGAGTTTTCCATAAGCGTCCGTTCATCCCACGAACTGAGATTGCGCTCGTAGATACCCATACGGTTCCATCCCTCGTAGCCGGGAGGCAGCAGACGATAGACAATCCAGGGGTCGATGGAATCCGCAGATACATGGATGTGGAAAGGTTTGTAGGTGACGCCGTCGGGATGCTCTTCCGTCCATACGGAGGTGGTTACCTCAATGTCGCCCGCCTGCGCCGTAAGCCTGCGCCAATCCTTCTGACGGACGTCGACATAGTTGTCACCGGAAACCTCCACACATACATCATCGCCACTGCGAAGTACCACCTGCATGTGGGTGGCTTCGTCCACACCGAAATTCAACGGGGCAATGTTACAGGGAACCGTCACTCCGATGTAGTCGGGAAAGATGGGCGGAAGGGTGTCTGCCGTTTCCCGTGCCTGTCGCTGGCTACAAGCCATAAGCGACAATGCGAACATAAGTAGGAGACAGGAGTTTCTCATCGAGTCCTCTCTAATTTCTTTTCAAACAGGGCCTTCACGTCCTGCCAGCGGTAATAGGGGTACTGGGAGGTATGGAGAGGCAGTTTCTGTTCGCGCTCGTTCAGCATAGCCTTGACCAGTATGTCGCCTGCCTTTCCCTTTTTGGGACGATAGAAAACGAGCTGTATGTTGGAGGCCATGGGGAAGATGCGGTAGTTGGCCCATACGCGGTCGAGAGTATCGAGGTTTTCCATAGGAACTTCCGGATAACAGTCGCCCAGTTCCATCAGAGCAGCCAAGGGCATGACACAAACCTCGTGGCCGAAACGCAGGGTGGCTCCGTGGAAATCGGGTTGTGAGACGATGGTGTCGGCCGTTTCGAGAAAGTTGCGCAGCAGATTGTCCTGCGTGTGTGGCGAGAACTCGCTGCTGTAGTTGACATACCACTCGAGGTTGCGGATGCGCCACTGGTCGTAGAGTTCGTCCTCGGTAAACAGGTCATATAGGTCGATGCCGTCGTCGTGACTCTGCATGTTGCTGCATATGTCGAAGAGACGACGCATGAACGAACCGGCATCCATTCCATAGCGTACAAAGCACTCATCAGTGAAGAGCAGGCGACAAAGCCGTTCGGGATGGGTGTAATCGCGCTTGTGGTCGAAGTTCACACGTTTCCACTTCGCATCGTTCTTTTCGTTGATAATACGTTCCCATGGCTCTTTGTTCAGGTAGTACTGGAAGGCCTGACTGACATCGTTGTGTATGCGCAGCTGAGGATTGAAGGCGGTCAGTTCCTCACACTCGGCCACCATGGACAAGATACAACGGATGACCACGGTACTACGGGCATCCACCTGACTGTTCTTGGCTCCAAAGATTTCCGGGAAGTGCTCCGTCATGCGGCGTCCGATGCGGTGATGCTGGCGTTCGCCCACAGTGGTCAGGTCGCCACGTCGGTCGATGGTGGTCTTGTAGAATTCGTCGAGCTGACGGCGCAAGAGTTCACCACGTTCGGTAAGCACTCCTTGTTCATGTGCCTTCTTCAACACCTTCATGGCATCCTGATATTCCCCCTCTCCAATCAGCCAACGGCTACCGTGGCGACCATAATGTGTGAGATAGAAGGGTTCGTAACCCTTGGGGGCAGGCGTCAGTGCCTCCGTGGGGTCGATGTATGCCACATAATTACTGGCGGAGAGCAACTTGTTTTCGTGAATCTCCTGACGAGCCTTCGTCCAGCCTTGCTGACCGAAAACCAAAAGCGGCGACACCAATAATGCCGCCGCTAAGATGGATTTAAGTCTCATATATTATAGGTTTAACTTTCAATGCTCAATGGTCAATGTCTACCAAATGTCCTCCGGCTCTACGGGATTATCATAAATTTCCTTCGGGCAAAGCTCGATGAAGTCCATGTAGAACTGCAGTTTCTCATTGTCAAGCACGTTCTTGAAGCGCAAGTAATACGTCTGGTCGGGTTCCATCGTACTGGTGACAATGATACGGCGCAGGATGCGGTCGCGCTTACGGGCCGTATAGGTAGGACTGTTCTCAATCTCGGGCCAATAGTATTCCGGGCCCTTCATGTATCCGTTGGCACGCATCTTCTTGTCGGTCTCGGCATTGAAGTCGTCATCCTCGGTATCGTCCTGCCAACCGACAAACTCGCTCTCCACAGGACCACTTATCAAGTAACGGTAGTGGGCACCCTGGCGCACGTCGAGAGGAATACCCATAGCGGGAAGGTTGTCGGGGTCGGTACCGAAGTAAACCTGACACATGCTGCGCCAACTGGAACCGCAACCGATGAGGTAGCGGATCTCGTAGGTTCCCTTGCGCGGAACAGGAGGCAGACGGAAAGTCATCTCATACTTGCCCACAACGTTCAGCTCGTCGCCCTGATAGTTGGCCCATCCGCATTTGTAACCTGAGAGGTAGTAGAAGAGACTGCCATCGGCAATTTCGCAATCCTCCAAATAGTTGTACTTACTGCTTTCGGGTATGCCGACGTGGCGGGTGTATGTGTTACCGATGCGGTCGATACGGATGTCGTTGTTCATGAATTCGGGGAAGAGGGCAGCAACGTCGTAGCGCAGGCGCATCTTCTGGAAGTTGTCGCGTGTTTCGTTGTCATATGCAAGCACATGGTTGATGGGATAGATGATGGCATTGACGAACGACAAGGCTCCCATGTCATCGGGAATATCGAGGTGGATGCCTTCCTTGTCGGGGTCGCAACCTATCTCTTTGTAGTTTCCATGACGACGATTGTCCAAATTCGGGAAACGGTTCAGGTAGAAGCCCTCGGGGCCACTGGGACCTGCCTCGTAAATCTTGATGATACGACGCTTGCCCATCGTGGTATAGAGTTCCCAGACAGGGATGGTGTACGACGTGGAGGTCTGGAAGTTGTAGCCCTTCTCGGTGTAGTGGATGGTGAGTTTGTTCTTCGGGATGCGCATGGGCAACAGGTGATACGTCACGAACTGGTTCAGCATGTTGTCGATGCTCTTAAAGTTGGTGTCGTCGATGGAACCCGGACAGAGGTTCTTGGCGCGGATGTACTCGCACACATCATCTATCGTGATATCGGCTACGTCCTTGCCCAATTCGTTGCTCCAGAACTCATCGGTTTCGGCAAACAGAGTAAAGCCGTACTTGCGATGCTCGGGCAGGTATCCGACAGAACCTTCCGTATCGTGATAGGGAAGTTCGGGATTGAGCTCACCCGTCATATACATCTCTTCGTACCTCTCGTCCTTCACACGAGTCAGGGTATCGGTCAAGCCACAGGCACGAATCAGTTTCGACATCACCACGAAACCGCCCTTTCCTTCATCGATATAGCTATTGACAACATCACCCAGTGTCTGATTGCTGGGAGCTATGACGCCTTGCATCTCATGAATGAAACCGTTGATGGCAGTGATGTCGCGGTTGGTCAGCGAAACCTGGTAGATGCCATTAATGAAGATACTATCAATGTTAGACCCATAAGAAACAGACAACTTACGATCATTCAAGTTACTAATCAGGAACTCCTCGTTCTGCCTTGGAAAAGAAGAGGTCTGATAGACGTTCTCGTTGTCATCACCGGCATCCAGGATGCTATTGAAGACAATGACATGCTGAATGGAGTCGAGTTTCTTCTCATCGGTAAATCCTTCCCACGAAGGTTCTGTGATGATGCCCTTCATTGCCAGTGTGTCCAGATAGAGTTGGATGGCCGTGTTGTTGGGGGCAAAAACGGTATAGTTGCCACGTGCCGAAAGTAACTGCAACACAGTGCTCTCGGAATACTTACTTACATTGACAGTGCCCAGCAGTTTCACGTATTCGCTAAACTGCTCATGCTTTTGCAGATAGCTGGTGATGGTTTCCTCAGTGAATGTGTAACGATTCGACATGTCGATGCTTTCCGTACACGAAACCATCAGCAATACGACCGCAAACAAGGAGGCAAAATGCTTTTTCATGTTGGTTAGTTTTGGTATTTGGGAGCAAAGATAACGAATAGTTACTAATTAACAAAAAAAAAGTACGGATTTCTCCGCACTTTTTTTATTTTCAAAACTTTTAGCCCTAAGGGCTTTAAGGTCCTTAAAGCTATCAGCCCAGGAAGCTGAGCAGAATGCCTGCAGCAACAGCGGAACCGATGACACCAGCCACATTGGGCCCCATGGCATGCATCAGGAGGAAATTGCGTGGGTCGGCCTTCTGACCCTCTGCCTGGCTGACACGGGCAGCCATAGGCACGGCGCTGACACCGGCACTGCCGATGAGCGGGTTGATCTTCTTCTTCAGGAACAGGTTCATGATCTTAGCCATAATGACACCCGAGGCTGTACCGATGCCAAAGGCAACAATGCCCACGGCAAGGATGCCCAGCGTCTGCCAGTTCATGAACGAGGTGGCAGTGGCAGTGGCGCCAACGGTAAGGCCAAGGCAGATGACCACGATGTTGTTCAATTCGTTCTGTGCAGCCTTGCTAAGGCGCTCCACTACCCCACTCTCCTTCATCAGGTTACACAGCATGAGGCAGCCGATGAGCGTACCGGCAGAGGGAACTACAAAGGAGACGATGATGGTCACAATGATGGGGAACAGAATCTTCTCCTTCTTCGACACGGTGCGCAACTGCTCCATACGGATCATGCGCTCGTTCTTCGTCGTCAGAGCACGCATGATGGGCGGCTGGATGACGGGTACCAAGGCCATGTAAGAATATGCAGCCACAGCGATGGGGCCAAGCAACTCGGGGGCGAGCTTGCTGGTGAGGAATATGGCCGTGGGACCGTCAGCACCACCGATGATGCCGATGGAAGCTGCCTGTTCGGGGGTGAAACCGAAGATGGGCCAGTCAATCTGGGTTACCAGGAAGGTGGCAAAGATGCCAATCTGTGCAGCGGCACCCAACAAGAGGCTCTTGGGGTTGGCAATCAGAGGACCGAAATCGGTCATGGCACCCACGCCAAGGAAAATGAGACAGGGATAGACACCTGCCTTGACACCGATGTAGAGAATGTCCAGCAAACCGCCGTGAGCCATGATGTGGCCATAGCTGTGATAATAGGGGCTCTGGGGATTCAGGAACTCGTTGTTCCACATCTCCGAGTCGAACATCCCCACGCCTGGCAGGTTCGTCAGAATCATGCCAAAGGCGATGGGCAGCAGCAACAGGGGTTCGTACTCCTTCTTGATGGCCAGGTAGAGCAGGAAACAGCCTATCAAGAGCATGATGGCATTCTTCCATCCATCGCCAACGAATAAGGCCACGAAGCCCATCTCTTCAAGGAACTTGGAAACGCCCTCTCCGGCATCGACATTGGAGGCCAGCACGGGTGCTGCTACAAGCAGGAGGAGCAAGAACAGACCCACTCCCTTTCCCCTTCCTTGCATGGAGGGGAGTATATACTTCTGCATATAGAAATTCAAAGTATTCATTATTGTAATTTCACTTTAATAACATAACTGTGTAATGGACCTCCCCGTCATGTTCCCCTCATTCGAGAGGGGCATGGGGGGTGGAATCCTTATCCGATTTCCATCAGCGCATCGCCACTCTGTACCTGAGCACCCTGCTGAACAAGGATAGCCTTGACTGTGCCATCGCACTCGGCGGTAATATTGTTGGCCATCTTCATGGCTTCCATCACGATGACGGTTTGACCAGCCTTTACCTGGTCGCCTTCCTTCACTTCGATGCTGGTGATGGTGCCGGGCAGAGGTGCCGTGACAGCTGTACCAGCACCCGTGGCTGCCTTCTTGGCAGGAGCTGCAGGAGCCGCGGCAGCAGGAGCGGCAGCAGGAGCAGCGGGTTTGATGGGTTGAACCTTAGGAGCAGCGGCTACGTGTCCGGGAACTTCCACCTCGTAGGCCTTACCATTGACGGTAACTGCCAATTTGCCGTCTTCCTTTTCCTCGACATTGGCTGTATATTCTGCACCGTCTATTTTAAACTTAAAATCATTCATAATAATAAAGGACCCGCCCCCATCCTCTCCCTTAAAAGACGGGGAGAAGTATGTCATTGTTATCGGAGGGCTTTTAGGGTCATTCTTTTAGACGTTAATAATAATAGTTTTTGCTTCCACTCCCCGCCCTTTAAAGGAGGGGCCGTGGGTGTGTCTTTACAATCTCTCGTTCAGTTCCTCGTGCCAGAGGGAGTGTTCATTGACATGGATGGTCAGGACACCACTCTCGTCATCGTGACGACCGTTCATGTACAGGTACACGGCCATAGCCACAGCGGCTTCGTCAGCAGCGCTGACCTTAGAAGCCTTGGGAACTGACTTCTGGACAGCAGGGGCAGCCATAGCCGAAGTCTCCTTCTTACCCTGAGCCACATAGCTGAAAACAACCAGCACGAGCACCAGCACAACGAGGATGGAGAATACGACGCCGACACTGATGCCTGCCATCGACCAAGCTTGTCCCCAATCGGTTGAAAGTAATATCATAATATCGGACCCACCCCCTGCCCCTTCGTAGTATGGAGGGAAATAAATTGTATGGTTATCGGAGGGCTTTTAGGGTCATTCTTTTAATTAATAATTCATAGTGAAGAACCGTCCCCGCCCCTTCATATGAGGGGACGGGGGTGGGATCTGCTTACAATGGAATGTTTCCGTGCTTCTTGGCAGGGTTGTGGAGTTTCTTGTTCTCCAGCTGCGTCAGGGCACGAATGATGCGGAAACGTGTGTTGCGAGGCTCGATGACATCGTCGATATAGCCGTAGCGGGCGGCATTGTAGGGGTTGGCGAAGAGTTTGTTGTACTCGTCCTCCTTCTCCTTGATGAATGCCTTTGCCTCATCCACCTTGCCCTCGTCCTTCAGGGCCTTGGCCTCCTTGGCATAAAGTACGGCAGCGGCACCGGCAGCACCCATAACGGCGATTTCAGCAGAGGGCCATGCGTAGTTCATGTCGCCACGCAGTTGCTTACAACTCATCACAATGTGCGAACCACCATACGACTTGCGCAGCGTGACGGTGACCTTGGGCACTGTGCATTCACCGTAGGCATAGAGCAACTTGGCACCGTGCAGGATGACGGCGTTGTACTCCTGCTGCGTACCAGGCAGGAAGCCGGGAACGTCGACGAGGGTGACGATGGGAATGTTGAAGGCATCGCAGAAACGAACGAAACGGGCACCCTTACGGCTGGAATTGCTGTCGAGTACACCGGCCATCACCTGTGGCTGGTTGGCCACGATACCGACGCTCTCGCCATTGAAGCGGGCAAAGCCGATAATCAGGTTCTTGGCAAAGTTCGGCTGAACCTCAAAGAACTCACCATTGTCCACGATACCGGCAATCACCTGATACATGTCGTATGCAGCATTGGGATTCTCGGGGATAATCTCGTTCAGGAAGTCTTCCTTGCGGTCGATGGGGTCGGTGCACTCCACGCGGGGAGTCTTCTCCAGGTTATTCTGGGGAATGTAGCTGACAAGCTGCTTAATCATGGCCATAGCCTCTTCCTCGGTCTTGGCGGTGAAGTGGCAGACACCCGACTTGGTACCGTGAACGCTGGCACCACCCAACTGCTCCTGGGTAACATCCTCGCCCAGCACGGTCTTTACGACAGCAGGACCAGTGAGGAACATGTATGAGGTGTTCTCCATCATCAGGGTGAAGTCGGTCAGGGCAGGACTATAAACGGCACCACCGGCACAGGGGCCCATGATGGCACTGATCTGGGGAACCACACCCGAAGCCATGATGTTGCGCTGGAAGATTTCCGAATATCCAGCCAGAGCGTTGATGCCCTCCTGCAGACGTGCGCCGCCAGAATCGTTCAAACCGATGACGGGAGCACCTACCTTCATGGCGATGTCCATAATCTTACAAATCTTCGAGGCAAGCATCTCGCTCAACGAACCTGCACTCACCGTGAAGTCCTGTGCAAAGACGTACACCAGACGACCGCCGATGGTACCGCTGCCGGTAACCACACCGTCGCCCAGATAGTGTTTCTTGTCCATGCCGAAATTGGTGCAACGATGCTGCACGAACATGTCCATTTCCTCAAAACTGCCTTCATCGAGCAGCATGGCTATACGCTCACGGGCAGTATATTTGCCCTTCTGGTGCTGCTTCTCGATGGCTTTCTCACCGCCGCCCACACGGGCTTTGGCACGGAGATCAACGAGTTCTCCGATTTTTTCTTGTTGTTTGCTCATTTTACTTGAAATGATTATTTATTAGGGTTATTTCTCAAAATCGTGCGCAAAGTTAACACTTTTAATCGACAAAGCATAGACAAAACACCACTTTTTTGTGAAAAAAAAAGTCGATGGCTATGTAGAACGTGATATTTTATGTACTTTTGCACTCAAAATGAACGACATGTCAACTTACATCATGCCACAGTTGGAAAAACTGCTGAACGAACGCATAGTAATTTTGGACGGAGCCATCGGCACCCTGATACAGCAAAGGGAACTGAGCCGCATGGATTATCATGGTGCGCGATTCAAAGATTGGCAAACCAACCTGAAGGGTAACAACGACATTCTGAACCTGACACGCCCCGATGTGGTGGAAGACATACATCGACAGTACATAGAGGCAGGGACGGATATCATCACCACCAATACTTTCTCTTCGAACCGCATTTCGCAGAGCGACTACTCCTGTCAACTGCTTGCTGGAGAAATGGCAAAGGCAGGGGCAGAGATTGCCCGACGGGTGGCTGACAGTTGCACCGAACGCAAAGTGTGGGTTGCAGGCAGCATGGGACCTACATCTAAATCTCTGTCGCTGGCACAGGATGCCAACGAACCCACACTGCGCAGTGTCGATTTCGACACACTGGCCGATGCCTACCACGAACAGGCTCTCGCCCTGATGGAAGGTGGCGCCGACCTGCTGCTATTGGAGACTTGCTACGATGCCCTGAATGCAAAAGCGGCCCTGTATGCTATCGCCCAAGTGGGAGAAGAGATGGGTTGGGAAATACCCGTGATGGTGTCTGCCACCGTCAACGACCGAAGCGGACGTCTGCTGACCGGTCAGACACTGGAAGCCTTCTACACAAGCATCTCACACTACCCCATTCTGTCCTTCGGACTGAACTGTTCATTCGGTGCCGCCGATATGAAACCTTTCATCGAACAGATTAAACATAAAATCCAGGTTCCCATAAGTTTATATCCTAACGCAGGACTACCGAACGAGATGGGAGAATACGATGAACAACCCGAATACACTGCCCGCTGTCTGCGCGAGATGGCAGAAGCCGGATTGCTGAACATCGTAGGCGGATGTTGCGGTACTACGCCGGCTCATATACGAGCCATATGCAAGGCGGTTGAGGGCATCGCCCCACGAAAATTGGACAAGGCCTTAGAGACAGAGGACATGCTGCTGTCGGGACTGGAATCGCTGCGAATAGAAACAAAGGCGGCAATGCTGACAAACATTGGCGAAAGGACAAATGTGGCTGGTTCAAGGAAGTTTGCCCGTCTGATTGCCGAGCACCAGTATGAGGAGGCCTTGCAAGTGGCTCGCCAACAAATAGAGGGCGGAGCGAGCATCATCGACATCAACATGGACGATGCCATGCTCGACAGCCGGCAGGAAATGCGATACTTTCTGCGCTGTCTGTCAAACACGCCAGCCGTGGCCCGTGTACCGCTGATGATAGACTCCAGCGACTGGCCTACAGTGCTGGAGGGACTGAAGAACGCACAGGGTAAATGCATCGTCAACTCCATTAGCCTGAAAGTGGGCGAACAAGAGTTCCTGCGCCAGGCAAGGGAACTACGCCGATTGGGGGCTGCCGTCGTGGTGATGGCCTTTGACGAAGAGGGGCAAGCCACGACCTACGAACGCAAGACGGCCATCTGCCAACGTGCCTATAATCTGCTGACATCGAACGGTTTTCCACCTCAAGACATCATTTTCGACGTCAATGTACTTTCTGTGGCAACGGGCATCAAGGAACATGCCGCCTATGCCATCGACTTCATCCGAGCCGTAGCGTGGATCAAACAGAACTTGCCTTTGGCAAAGACCAGCGGCGGCATATCCAACCTTTCCTTTGCCTTCCGGGGCAACAACATGGTGCGCGAAGCCATGCACTCCGTTTTCCTCTATCATGCCGTGAGGGCGGGATTGGATATGGCTATCGTGAATCCTGCCATGCTACGCGTCTATGACGACATCGAGCCCACGCTGCTCCGTGCAGTGGAAGACGTCATCCTGAACACCAGCGAGGGAGCCACCGAGATACTCATTTCCCTGGCCACACAACTGAAAGAAGAGGCAAACGCACAAGGAGAGAAGAAGAACGAGCCGCAGCTGGAAACATGGCGACAGAAAGACATCAAAGGTCGATTGGCATATGCATTGGCCAACGGCATCAGCCAATACCTGGAGGAAGACATGCCAGAGGCACTGAAGGCATACGGCAACAATCCCGTCCGGGTCATCGAAGAGCCACTGATGCAGGCGATGGAGCACATCGGTCAATTATTCGGCGAAGGCAAAATGTTCCTGCCGCAAGTCGTGAAATCGGCCAAGGTGATGAAGGATGCAGTGGATTTGCTGCAGCCCGCCATTGAACAGAGCGAGCAGAAACGCGAAACGGCACGCCCCATCGTTGTGTTGGCCACAGCCAACGGCGATGTACATGACATCGGCAAGAACATCGTCGGTATCGTGCTTTCATGCAACGGCTTTGACGTTCACGACCTTGGCGTAATGGTGAGCAACGAGACCATCCTGAACGCCATCCGCGATTTGAAACCCGTGTTGGCGGGTGTCAGCGGGCTCATCACTCCTTCACTCAAGGAGATGGAGAACCTGTGCCGAATGATGCAAGCCAACAACATGGACACGCCCCTTTTTGTGGGCGGTGCCACAACATCAGCCGTACATACGGCCTTGAAACTGGCTCCACTTTACGACGGACTCGTTGTTTACGGCGGCGATGCGTCCAACACTTCGGTCATGGCCAAGCGCCTCGTAATGAATCCATTGGATTTCCGAATCCATATTTTAGAAGAACAGGAACGCGTGCGCGAAGCTCATCAAGCCAGTCATAGCAAACTGGTATCCTACGAAGATGCCAACCGAAAGGCTCCTCAACTTCCTGCATACGAAGGCCCGACACTGGAACAGTTGAAGCCCCTTGAGGCACTGCAACCAGACATGACTAAAATAGCAGAACACATCGACTGGCGCATGTTCCTGTACTTCTGGGGTTTCCGAGGCGAAACCCTGCGGCAGCAGTTGGTCAACCCGAAAGCGGCACAGACATTGAAAGAAGGCAAAACGTGGCTGGCACAGGCTATGCAACAGGCGCGCATCTCCGTGCGTTTGGCCGTTGGTTTCGAGTCGGCTACGGCACAAGGCAACGACATTCTATTGGCCAAGGGGACGCGGTTGCCGATGCTTCGCAGTCAGTCGGAAACGGGTGGATTCCGTTCGCTTGCCGACTTCTACAGTCACGATGTTCCTTCCCCATTAGGCATGTTCTGCGTTACGGCAGAAGACACGCAAAAACCGTGTTGCGACCACGGTCCCTCATACGACCGCCTGATGAGTCATGCCATCTGTGCCCGAATGGCCGAGGCCTGCATCGAATGGATGCAGCAAACCATCTACGGGCAGCACCACGTCATTCGTCCAGCTTTTGGCTATGCCACCTGCCCCGACCATTCCCTGAAGCGCATTGTATTCGACTGCCTACAGGTTGAAGAACGACTGCACATAAGTCTAACGGACAGCTATTCCATCATCCCCTCCACCAGTGTGTGCGGATTGTTCATCAGTCACCAAGAGGCCGCCTACTTCCCCATCGGACAAATCGACCGCAACCAGCTTTCCGACTACTGCGAGCGGCGCGGCATCGACACGGAAGAGGGTGAGCGACTGCTATCGCGATACCTTGTTTAACGTACAATCAAGAATAAAATAAACAGTTTAACGTAGATGAGTAAAGTTATTGAAATACTGAATGGTAAACATTCACCATTTGCATCTTTCGAATTGGTTCCACCCCTGAAGGGAAGCGATGCCAGCAAACTCTATGCAAGCATCGAACCCCTGATGCAGTTCTGCCCTCCCTTCATCAACGTGACCTGCCACCGCGACGAAGTGGAATACTGTGCTAACCCGGATGGGACCTACACACGCATGACCCTTTCGAAGCGTCCAGGTACCATCGCCATCGTGGCTGCGGTAATGATGAAGTACAAGGTGGAAATGGTGCCGCATGTCATCTGTGGCGGAGCATCCAGTTCGAAGATTGAGAGCGAACTCATCGACCTCCATTTCCTCGGCATCCACAACATTATGGCCCTGCGCGGCGATGCCGTAACGGGGCAGCGCTACTTCCAGCCCGAACCCGACGGCTTTACCCATGCCAATGAGCTGGTAGGCATGATTCAGGACTTGAATCACGGTCGCTATCTCGACCCCACCGTACGCAACGGGCTTTCCACCGACTTCTGCGTGGGTGTTGCCGGCTATCCGGAGAAGCACTACGAGGCAACGAATATGGAAAACGACATACAGAACCTGAAGCGCAAGGTGGAAGCCGGAGCCGACTACATCATCACACAGATGTTCTTCGACAATCAGTGCTACTACGACTTCGTGCGACAGTGCCGCGAGGCTGGCATCACGGTTCCCATCCTTCCAGGCTTGAAACCCATTTCCACCCTGCGACAGCTCGAGCTCCTGCCCCGTTCGTTCCATATCGACATACCACAGACGCTGGTCGATGAACTACGTAAAGCCCGCACGCCAGAGGCCGTTTATCAGGTTGGCATAGAGTGGTGCATTGCTCAGAGCCGCGACCTGTTGACAAATGGCGCTCCCGCCATCCATTACTATACGATGGCCAAGACTGACAACATCTGCCAGATTGTGAGCAAATCCTTTTGAAATTGAGAAAATGAGAGAATGGCACAATACGTCCCCACTGAATTAGGCACCCGAAGCATTCCACGACTGCTGTTCCAGTATGCCGTTCCCGCCATCATTGCCATGACGGCGGCATCACTCTACAACATCGTGGACAGCATCTTCATCGGCCACATCGGCCCTGACGGATCTTGGGGCAACTCCGACGGCATGGCCATCTCGGGGTTGGCCCTGACTCTTCCCCTGATGAACATCAGCATTGCATTGGGAGCCATGGTTGGCGTGGGTGCCTCTACGGTCATCAGTGTCCGTCTAGGGCAGAAGGAGTATGAGACTGCCAAGCACGTCCTGGGTAACACCGTGGTGCTGAACATCCTGATTGGTACGTTGTTCATGATTGCCTGCCTGATATGGCTCGACCCCATTCTGGTACTCTTCGGCGCCAGCGAAGCCACCCTCCCCTACGCCCGCGACTACATGGAGGTCATCCTGCTTGGCAACGTCATTTCACACAGCTACTTTGGCCTAAATGCCGTCCTGCGCTCAGCCGGACACCCCCAGAAGGCCATGTACTGCACCATTCTGACCGTCGTCATCAATGCCATTCTCGACCCCCTGTTCATTTTCAATTCACAATTCACGATTCTCAATTGCCAATTCTCAATTGGCCTTGGCATGGGCATCCAAGGAGCCGCCATTGCCACCATCCTCTCCCAGCTCATATCGCTCATTTGGCAATTCAAGCTATTGAGCAATAAGGATGAATTATTACATTTACAATCAGGAATCTATGGGCTTCGACCCGTCATCATTCGGCAAATCATTGCAGTGGGCATGAGTCCCTTCCTCATGAACCTGTGCGCCTGCCTTGTAGTGTTGCTAATCAACAAAGGCATGAAGCAGTACGGCGGCGACACGGCCATTGCGGCCTACGGCATCGTCAACCGCGTCGTATTCCTGTTCCTGATGATGGTCATGGGTCTGAACCAGGGCATGCAACCCATTGTGGGTTACAACTGGGGAGCCCGTCAGAACGAACGTGTATGGCAAACCCTCCGACTCACCATCTTGTGTGCCGAGGTTGTCGTCATCACGGGCTTCATCATGGGTGAATTCTTCCCCAACACCCTCACCCACCTGTTCACCGATAATCTGCCCATCGTGCAGATGGCCGACCGTGGCTTCCGCATCGACGTTCTGGTATTCCCCATCGTTGGGGCACAGATGGTCATCGGAAACTTCTTCCAAAGCATCGGACACGCCGGCAAGAGCATCTTCCAAAGCCTTACGCGACAGATGCTATTCCTCGTCCCGGGCCTCATCCTGTTACCTCCCTACTTTGGGCTCGACGGTGTGTGGCTGGCCATTCCTGTCAGCGACCTGCTGAGCTTTTTCGTCAGCATCGGCATGTTGTGGTGGCTGGTGAGAAAGCTGAAGGAGTGAGGAAGTGAGGAAGAGAGAGGCAAGGCATTATGAATTATGAATTATGAATTGTGAATTAATATGAAACGGATTGGACTATTGAGTGATACGCACAGTTGGTGGGACGACCGCTATGTGCAATACTTCGAGGAGTGTGACGAAATATGGCACGCCGGTGACATTGGTTCGCTGGACGTTGCCATGCGGCTGCAGAAGTTGTGTCCCCTGCGGGCCGTCTGCGGAAACTGCGATGGGGGCGACCTTCGGCGTTTGTTCCCCGAAGTGCTACGATGGGACTGCGAGGGAGCCGACGTGCTGATGACGCATATCGGCGGCTATCCCGGACACTACGACCTGAGCATCCGTCAACAGCTCTATGCCCGCCCGCCCAAGTTGTTCATCTCCGGCCACAGCCACATTCTAAAGGTGCAGTTCGACAAAACACTCGGACTGCTCCACATCAACCCTGGTGCCGCAGGCATGCAGGGCTGGCAACAGGTTCGCACACTCGTCCGCTTCACTGCCGACAAGGGCGAATTCAGTGACCTGGAGGTCATCGAGATTCCACGATAAAGGCATCTACCAGATTCATAATATACTGGCAGACATGATGGCAGTGAAGACCTCTCCCTACTCGACCAGGAACCAAGGATTGTGCAGGTCTTCCTTATTATATTTCAGAGGTTCGTCCGTACCGGCCTGATACACCTGCCGTCCGGCGCAGCATGCAATGGCATGTCCGGCAGCCGTGTCCCATTCCATCGTGGGAGCATAGCGCGGATAGACATCAGCAGCGCCTTCGGCCACCAGGCAAATCTTCAGGCTGCTGCCGCTGGAGATGGTCTCCACCTCGTCGTGTTCGCGACGTGCCTCCTCGATAAACTGTTCCGTCTCGGGACTCAGGTGACTGCGACTGGCCACGATGGTATAGGGCCTGTTCTTCGGCTGCGGAAGAGGCAGCCTTTGTGCCCGTTCCAGCAGGTGCGGCAACCGTTCATCCTTGCTCATTTCGGTGATGTCCGTTACCTTCCATGCGCCCAGCAGAGGGTCGCCAAAGTACAATTCCCGACGCACCGGCACGTAAATGACCCCCAGATGCGGGCGGTCGTCAATCACAAGGGCAATGTTCACGGTAAACTCGCCGTTCCTCTTTACAAACTCCTTCGTACCGTCCAGGGGATCGACGAGCCAGAAGGCTACCCAGTGAGAACGTTTCTCATAGCTGTCGTGCCGTCCCTCCTCGCTCAGGATGGGCAGTTCCGTCTCAGCCAGCATCTCCACAATACGCCTGTGCGCAGCCTTGTCGGCCAGTGTCAACGGCGAGTTGTCGGCCTTCCGTTCTATGCCGAAGTCCTGACTGGGGTCGGTGTATATCTTCATAATGTCCTGGCCCGCAGCCAGTGCGGCACGTATGGCCACGCTCAGCGCAGCTCTCAGATTATTGTTCTGTTCCATCTTGTTTTTTAGTTTCCGAGGACAAAGATAGTGCAAGCTGAACGATTTACCAAATAAATTTGAGTAAATCTGAGGCACCACCTATTTATTTAAGCACAAGGGAAACCAGTCAGCCGAGGGCAAAGCAACGCTTATCGATCAGGTTGTTCGCGATGGCATATATGGTGAGACCTGCGAGGGAGTGAATTTGCAGTTTGCGTACGATGTTCCGCCGGTGAGTGGTGACAGTGTTGACGGAGATGAACAGGTGGTTGGCAATCTCCTTGTTGGACATACCCTGGACGAGACAGACGATGATTTCCTTCTCGCGTTCGGAGATGGATTCCGCAGCATCCACGTTCTTTATCAGGCTCGAGATGCGGGCAGAAACATCGTCGTTCTTCAGCTTCTTTTCCAGGATACGGATGGCGGGCACGAAGATTACCTCCTCGACATTGCTATGGTTGGAGAGCCATTCTTCGTTGTTATAAATGTCGTAGAGCGTGGCTGTCAGTTGGTTGTTGATGAGTCCGTCGTGAGGCAGATATTTGATGATGATGTTCTTCAGTTCATGGAATTTACCTGTAGTGTCGCCATGGTGCTTCGAGAAGATGTCGGCATTGTAGTCGTTTTTCTGTTCTCCGCTCAGGAGGGCTTCGACGTATGGAAAGAGGGTCTTTTCCTCGTATTTCATGTGAAGCCGGATATCGTGGGCATACTCATCGTAGAGTCGAAGGATGAGGAGTCCTCTCCCGTCCTCTGCACGAGAGGAGGATATTTGGCTCAGCGTTTCTTCGAGTTTCTTGCGAATGGACGGCAGCTGGAAGTCGAGGAAATAGCGGTGCGAGGCGCGGAGGTAGTCGAGGAGCGTCTTGACGGAAATCCTGTCGTCGGCCGCCTTGGGTGCGTATCCATTGATAAGGAAGTTGACGACGGTAAGGAAAGTGTAGCAATCGACTCCCTGCTCATCGCATATCTCGCTGACAGTCTTGTCACCGAAGCCAAGCCGGATGCCGAAGGCGCTAAGGCCCTGGAGCATGCTGTGATTGTCGCTGATGAGGTCAATCATCTTGTCGTCGGCCTCGTATAGTTTCATTCTTTTCATCTTGTTTTATGTTATTCCGACTGCAAAGTTACGATTTTTCCCTTGCCGATGCAATCCTTATTAGTAGGTAATTCAAAATTAGTCGTTCAAAATTCGTAATTATTATGCAGTATGCCATTCATCATAAGAGGTGAGAAACGAGGGATAGGAGGCGCGAGTTTCCTTATTTTTGCGTATTGCAGCATTCCATTGTTCTTCGTATCTTTGCGTCCGAAATGCAAACATTCGTAAAAATGAGAACGATTTTATTCACAGCAGTCCTTGCCCTGTCGAGCCTTTGTGCGATGGCCCAGGAAAACGTTGATGCTACCACGGGGGCCTCACGGCAAGCTGCAAAGACAAAGAAGCTGAACGGGGACTCCGTACTGGCGGATGGTTACCGAAAATTCCGCATCGGCGGCTACGGAGAGGTGCTGGCCTCGTTTATGGGCTACGGTACGAGTCGGTTTAACGGCACCACGACGGGTAACACCTACGAACGCAGGAACAGCATCGCCATACCGCGCTTCGTCATCGCCGGCGACTATCGGTTCAACAAACACTGGAACCTGGGTGCCGAAATCGAGTTCGAGGCAGGCGGTGTGGGTGTGGAAACTGAAATGGAAGCCTCCGAGAACGGAGAATACGAGACTGAGATGGAAAAGGGTGGCGAGGTAGCCTTGGAGCAGTTTCATCTGACCTATACCTACAACAAGGCATTCAATCTGAGGGTCGGACACATGGTTCTGCCCGTGGGACTGACCAATGCCCACCACGAGCCCATTCTTTTCTTCGGCACCGTGCGTCCAGAGGGCGAGACCACCATACTGCCCAGCACATGGCACGAAACGGGTATCTCCGTATTTGGTTCCATAGGCAGGAAGTTCTCGAAATTGACATATCAAGCCTTCGTAACAGCCGGACTGAATGCCGACGGATTTGGTCGTGACCATTGGGTGGCCGACGGCAAGCAGGGTCTGTTCGAGACCGACAACTTCACCAGCCCTGCCTACACCGCAAGACTGGAGTACGAAGGGGTGCCCGGCCTGCGTCTGGGAACGACCTATTACTTCTGCAACGATGTGACGGCCAATGCCGACAAACGCTACAAGTACTCGAGTGTGGGACGTTCGCACCTGAGCATCCTTACAGCCGATGCCCAGTACCGGAACAAATACGTCACAGCCCGAGCCAATGTCATCTGGGGCCAGTTGGAGAACGCACGCGCCATGAGTGCCGTGAACCTCTCGAACAAATCAAACTACCATCATGGAGCCATGCACCGCATTGCCCAGAATGCGCTGGCCTACGGCGTGGAAGCGGGTCTGAACATGAAATCGATGATACACAAGAAACACATGCCGGTGCTTTGCCCCTTTGCCCGTTACGAGTACTTCAATCCCCAACAGAAGGGAGAGGAAGGACAGACTATGGATGCCCGCTGTCAGGTGAGCAAATGGGTGGCCGGTGTCAACTACTTCCCCCTACCCTATCTCGTAGTGAAGGCCGACTGGAACACACGCCGCATCGGCACCCAACGTGTCTTCGGCGGCGGACGTTATAATCGCGAAAACGAGTTCTCCCTGGCCGTTGCCTTTACGGGATGGTTTTTTAAGAGATAAAAGTTAAAAGATAAAAGATAAAAGATAAAAGATGTTATTATGAAAAAGTACTTTATGATGGCAGCCCTGCTGATGGACACAATGGCTTTCGTGGCCTGTAATGACGATGAAGTGAAACCCGACAATGGCGGTGACGACGACAGTCAGCCTGCGCTGGTGAGTGTGGAACAGATTATCGACGGATGTATGGACATCGCCAACGAGGTGGGCAATGCCAAGATTGGCGACCCGCTGGACCTGTGGAACAACGGCGAACAGGAGAAAGCCCTGTATGCTGTGGAATCGTGGTACAGCTGGCACAGCCGCGAGGACTACTCGAACAACATCCTCTCCATTCGCAATGCCTTCTATGGAACGCGTAATGGCAAAATGGCCGCCAGTTCGCTGGCAACCCTGCTGAAAGGGAACAACGAGGGACTGTACCAGGCTGTGGACGATGCTATCCAGAAAGCATATCAGGCCATCCTGAACATTCCTGCCCCCTTCCGCAACAACATCAATGCGCCCCAGGTGACCAGTGCCGTTGAGGCCTGCAACGAACTGGAGGAAACACTGAAGTCGCTGAAGGCTTACCTGCAGCGCAACGATGCCATGAACAGCGACGAGGTGCTGCAACCCGTCCTGGTAACCTACGTCAACGATGTGGTCCTGCCCACCTACAAAGAACTGATGGAGAAGAACGCCGCCCTGCACGAGGCCGCCAAGGCCTTTGCCACAGCACCCTCGGACGAGAACTTCCAGAAGTGCTGCAACGCATGGCTGGAGGCCCGTACGCCTTGGGAAACAAGCGAAGCCTTCCTCTTCGGTCCTGTAGATGCATTGGGACTGGATCCTAACATGGACTCATGGCCCCTGGATCAGGAAGCCATCGTGAACATCCTGAAC
The DNA here is from genome assembly GCA_902783655.1 of uncultured Bacteroidales bacterium. Lineage (GTDB taxonomy): Bacteria > Bacteroidota > Bacteroidia > Bacteroidales > Bacteroidaceae > Physcousia. Next base: position 15,990 of record CACZRZ010000200.1, on the reverse strand, counting down.
TCCGGCGAGTTCGACAATATGGTGTGGGGCGACGGCGACGATGACGAGACCATAGAGGCCAAGCAGGGTGTCAGAGGTTTCCACACGATGGAGTTCCTTATCTTCAAGGACGGAAAGGCTCGAACCGTCAATGGCGGAACCAGCACCGATGCAGCCAATCTGGACTACACCGCTGCCAACGCACAGAGCTGGGGCAACTATATGGTTCAGGTGGGAAAGCTCCTGCAACAGGACGCTACGGAACTCTACAACGCATGGACCAAGAGCTATGAAGGGGGCAAGGCCTACAAAGACCTGTTCCTGAGTCACGAACTTGATGATGACGACGAAGAAGAGTAATTGACAATTGACAATTGATAATTGATAATGAACAGTGATAGACACTATCTGGCAATAGTGCTGACGACGGTCATGATGATGGCCGTCGTTAGCTGTTCAGATGACGAAGCCATCGGCGAAGGCGAACTGACCGTACCTAAAGGCTATGCCCTGTCGGCAGGAACGTCCACCATCTTCAGCAGCTCGTCGTTTGCCTACGACTCGGAGGCCGACTGGGTGACGGGCGACTTGAAACGCCGCTTCATTCGTGGCGACAAGCTCTACGACGACGCACGTACCAGCAGCAACGACTACGGTGGCGGACTGGGCCCCGTCTATGCCGGCTACTCATGTGGTTCGTGCCATCGCAATGCAGGACGCACCAAGCCTGCCCTATGGACACAGACGGGCACAGACCCTGACGGGACTCCCGTCTATGGCAGCGGATCGTATGGTTTCTCGTCGATGCTGGTGTATGTGACTCGCAAGAACGGAGCCTTCTTCCAGGACTATGGACGCGTAATCCACGACCAGAGCATCTTTGGAGTGACAGCCGAGGGAAAGTTGGAATGCCGCTGGCACAGTCAGCAGTTCCAGTTCCCCGATGGCACACCCTACGAACTGGTCTATCCCGAATACACCATCACCGAATGGTACAAGCCCACCTATCGCGACTCAGGTGAGCCCATCCGCCCCGAGGACCTTTTCTGCACGGTTCGCATCCCCCTGCGCCACGTGGGAATGGGACAGATGATGGCCATCGACCGGAACGAGATTGAGGAACTGGCACGACGCTCGAACTATCCTGAATATGGAATATCGGGGCGTGCCAACTACATCACGGAACGCGGACGATTGCAACTGGGACTATCCGGCAACAAGGCGCAGCATGCCGACCTCACCGTGGAACTGGGCTTTTCGAGCGACATGGGCGTGACCAACAGCCGCTATCCCGAAGAAATATGCGAGGGACAAAGTCAGATGCAAGAGGGTTCGATGATGGGACTGCTCTACGACAAGTTGGAGGTTTCGACCGAGGAGATGGAAAATGTTGACCTCTATCTGCACACACTCGGAGTACCAGCCCGTCGGAACGTGAACAACAAGACTGTGAAACGCGGCGAGCAGATGTTCTTCGAGGCCAAATGTCACCTGTGCCACGTCACCACGCTGCACACCAAGCCGCGAGGGGCAACCCTGCTCAACGGCACGGAACTGCCCTGGTTGGGCAACCAGACCATACACCCCTACAGCGACTTTTTGCTTCACGACATGGGCTCGGAAATCATGGGCGTGGGACTCGACGACCACTATGTGAGCGGACTGGCGCGAGGCAACGAGTGGCGCACCACCCCACTTTGGGGCATCGGTCTGCAGGAAACGGTAAACGGACATACCTATTTCCTGCACGACGGACGCGCACGCAACTTCACCGAGGCCATCATGTGGCACGGCGGCGAGGCAGAGGCTTCGAAAAACCTCTTTGCCCGTATGCCCAAAGATGACCGCTCGGCTCTCATCAAGTTCCTTAAAAGCCTTTAGGATAATTCATAATTCATAATTCATAATGCATAATTCATAATGCATAATGCATAATGCATAATGCACAATTCATAATTCATAATGCACAATTCATAATTCATAATGCGTAATTAATGATGAAACGAATACTGATATTACTTATTCTCACATTTTCCCATTCTGCCATTTTACGAATTGCGGCGCAGGACTCGCTGGGCATAGATATGGAAAACGGCGTGCTGGGCATTGCCGACGACCGAGGTTTCACCCTGCAATCGAAGAATGGAAAGTTTGTCTTTAAACCCTACCTGATGCTGCAGACACGCGGTCAGTTGAACTACTATGACGATGAAGGGCTGGACAAAGCCTACAATCAGGACAACGTCGCAAATTCGGGTTTCGCACTGCCCTATGCCATCCTGGGGTTCACGGGCAAGACCTTCGGAAAACTCGACTACAACCTCTCCATCAATGCTGCTGCCACAGGAGCCAACATCCTGCAGCAGGCCTGGGTGGACTACAGCATCTCGCCAGCCGCACGCTTCCGTGTGGGTAAGTTCAAGACTCCCTTCACCCATGCCTATCTGACCACACTGGGCGAAACACTGTTTCCTATCGTTCCAACGTCGCTCACGGCCTCTACCATCATGCCACACACGCTGAATGCCGTCACGCCACAGATAGCCACCGGTTTCGATGTAGGTATGGAATTTCATGGGGTGGCAACGCTGAAACAAGGCTCGCAATGGCTCGTGGGCTACGAGGCCGGACTATGGAACGGCAGCGGAAGTGTGGTGAACGGTGCCACGAAGACTTTCAGCGACGATTGGCACATCCCATCGCTCCTCTATGCCGGACGACTCACCTTCATGCCTTGGGGCAAGATGCCCATGACACAGGGCAACGCCCAGATGCTCAACGGGCGGCACATGCAATTCGGCATCAGCGGAGGGCTGAACGTGGAAAGTGAAAGCGAGAGCACCAACGATGCACGACTGGGCGGTGAGTTTGCCATGCTCTACAACCGTTGGTACGTGGGTGCAGAAGCCTATTGGATGCACGTAGGTTTCACCAAACGCATGAAAATCGACCAGACATTCAACTACTGGGGAGCATACGCCCAACTGGGCTACTTCGTGGTGCCCACCGTGCAACTGGGTGTACGCTACGACTTCATGGACCGCAACGGTACATCGAGGGACGGATTCTTGAACATGCCGGCTGTCGTCTGCAACTACTACATACCGAAGGTACACCTGAAACTCTCGGCTATGTATCAGTTCACGGGCCGCTATGGACACAAGACACAACTCGACCGCGACAACGATGACCTGGGTATCAGTACCCACCATGCTTCCCTACAACTTCAATTCAGTTTCTAACATGTCACATCCCTTCTCATCTTCTCATTATCTCATTGTCTCGTTGTCTCATTGTCTCATTGTCTCGCTGTTCCTTGCCGCCTGTGACTCAGGCGACATCATTGAACAGGCAACTGCGAAAGACAACGATGGACACACCGTGAAACTGACAGCCTGCGTAAAGGGAGGGTGCGACCTTACGGACAAATACACCTTGTCGCTCGCCACCTTCAAGTCTGGCGACAACTATGCCCTCACAGCCTACACCATTCCTACGACAGCGGACGGAGACACAGAAGTGAGCGTCGTTGCGCCTAACGTGGGCAGCGACATCAGTACCGTGGAACTGGTCATTACCAATCGTTTGCGCCAGCGTGTCGTCACCTTGGCAAGTATCCGTATGGACGACTATGCCGATAGTTCAGACACCATCCGCCTCGACGTCGGAATGGTGGACGTGGGAATGTTCAATGTCATCCAGCACCATGTCTTCAACCAGTCGTGCATCCAATGTCACGGAGGCAACGGCGGAAGTGGTGCTGCCGGTCTGAATCTGACCGAAGGACAGGCTCTGACCAATCTCGTAGATGTTGCCAGCACCCGTAAGGAAGGAGTGTTCCGTGTGGTGAGCGGCAATGCCACACAGTCGTTGCTCCACCAGATACTGGCCGAGGGAGGCGAGGAAATCCTCCACTATAACCATACCGAGGTGCTAAGCAGTCAGTTCAAGAACGATGTCGCCGCCGTACGCTCTTTCATCGACGACTGGATAAACAAATTGAAGATTGAAGACAAATAATTGAAGAATATTTCGTACCTTTGCACGCTATGAACTATAAATCAATGTATATAGAGGATTTGGGAGTAAGCATGGAAGTGGCTTCCTTCTGTCCGGAAAAGGGTGTGGACGAGTGGCATGTGATGCTGCATGTGGACTCTCGCCACGAAACATTCGGAGGCCAGCTACAACGTATCTACGAGGCCGAAGACCGTCTGCCACAGATGCCTGGCTTCGAAGGGGCACAATACATCCTGAAACGCTACTTCCTCTCCGACAGCACCAACCAACAGCCACTCATGCGAGAGGAGCCCGACGTGGCCATATCTGTCATCCAACAGCAACCCCTGGACGGTTCGAAGGTGGCCGCATGGCTCTACCTGACCAGCGGACAGCAGATAAGCACGGAACATGGTGCCGTGGTTGCAGAAAGCAATGGCTATCGTCACATCTGGCGCATGGGATATACCTGTGCCGATGGCGACAGTGCACAACAGACCGAAACCATCCTGAACAACTACGAACAGATGCTTGGCAAGTTCGGAGCCACACTGGCCGACAACTGCATCCGCACATGGTTCTTCGTCCGTGATGTTGACACACAATATGCAGGACTCGTGCGAGCCCGTCGTGAAAACTTTGAGCGTGAGGGGCTGACACCCAAGACCCACTATATTGCCTCGACAGGCATAGGGGGAGGACCTGCGGACACAAAGGCTTTGGTGCAGATGGGCACATACGCCCTCATGGGGTTCGAACCCAGCCAGCAGCGCTACCTGTATGCCAAGACTCACCTGAATCCGACCTACGAATACGGCGTCACCTTCGAACGTGGAACACGCATGGAATATGGCGATCGCACCCACGTGTTCATTTCAGGAACGGCCAGCATCAACAACCAGGGCGAAGTCATGCATGTGGGCAACATCCGCCAACAGACCAAACGCATGTGGGAAAACGTGGAAACCCTGCTTGCAGAGGGTGGAATGGACTATGGAAATGTCATGCACCTCGTCGTGTATCTGCGCGACACAGGCGACTACGAGTTGGTGAGTCAGATGTTCCGTGAACGGTTCCCGGACATACCCACCGTCATCACGCTGGCACCCGTCTGCCGCCCCACTTGGCTCATCGAGATGGAGTGCATTGCTGTGAAAGAAAACAACAACCCACAATATCGTAATTTCTAATGGATAAGAAAGCGCATCGTCTTCGACTACTTCCCTTTGCCCTGCTGGGTGTTGTGGTAATAGTTATTGCCATAGCCACCATTGTCGAGAATCGCTACGGAAGCGATTATGTATCCCGGCACTTCTATGGAGCCTGGTGGTTCGTAGCCCTATGGGCACTGACAGCCTTAGCGGGATGTTGGCATCTGCTGAAGAAGAAGATATGGAAACGGTCCTCTGTGATGATGTTACACCTGAGTTTCCTCATCATTCTTACGGGGGCACTCACGACCCACATCACGAGCAGCAGAGGCATGACACACCTCCGACAAGGTGAGGTAACTCGAACGTATTGGGTAAAAGATGAAATAGGGATGTACACCATGACGGAAGAAATGCCTTTCTATCTTGCACTCCATGAGTTCGAAGTCCTGTACGATGCCGACGGCACCACTCCCAGCGACTACGTCAGCCATGTGGTCATCGCCACCAAGGAGGGGGAAAGGCAAACCACCATCTCCATGAACAACATCGGGCGCGTCAAAGGCTACCGCATCTATCAGACGTCGTTCGACGACGATTGCATGGGAAGCACCTTCACCATCAGCTACGACCCCTGGGGAACAGCCATCACATACGCAGGCTATCTCTTGCTGGCCATCAGCATGGTGTGGATATCCATTAAAAAAACTCACTCCTCCACTTCCTCACTTCCCCACTCCTCCACTTCCTCACTTCTCCCAACTATTCTGCTGGGCGTTTGCGGCACAGTTATGGCATCGTACATGGTCATCGCCATCTGCATGCGCCCACTCGTCCCCATCCTGCGCTCTCCATTCCTGTTTGTCCACGTGGGCACCATCATGCTCAGCTACATTCTCTTGGTTGTGAGCATCATCCGTCGCGACATGCTGCGGCCCGCCGTTTTCCTCCTGACCACAGGCATCTTCCTGGGAGCCGTGTGGGCGAATGTCTCGTGGGGCACCTATTGGTCGTGGGACCCCAAAGAATCCTGGGCGCTGATCACCTTAATCGTGTACAGCCTGCCCCTGCATCAGGAGAGCCTTCCCTGGTTTCGCTCCGACCGAAACTACAGGCTCTATTCACTCATCGCCCTTGCCTCGCTGCTCATGACCTACTTTGGCGTGAACTACCTGCTGGGTGGACTGCACAGCTACGCATAACATGGGCTGACGGGAAGGCTCGCATGCCTTCGGCGTGTGACACACGTGGCATAAGGCCCAAGGACGCATTGCTTTGCTTGACGCACAATTGTCCGTCAAGGGAAACGACACGTCGTTGGAGCTCAAACGATACTATGGTTTTGCTTGACGGACAATTGTGCGTCAAGAGCCGACCTATGTCGGAAACCTGCGTTCCTCGGTACAAAATATAAAAATGTTAGGCAGGGAGTTACAATAATTCCCGCCAATGCGCGTTATAATATAGGTATATGCGCGTAAAAGAGCGCTATGAAGAAACGCAAAAGACTGAACGACATGATTGAATACGTACGGGGAACACTGGAGGAACTGACACCGGCAATGGCCGTAGTGGACTGCGGAGGCGTGGGCTACGGCCTGAGCATCAGCCTGGGAACCTTCTCGGCCATACAGGGCAAGAAGGAAGTGAAACTCTTTGTATATGAAGTGATTCGCGAGGATGCCTACCAACTGTGGGGCTTCGCCACGAAGGGCGAGCGCGAACTGTTCCTGCAACTGACCAGCGTCAGCGGCATAGGTGCTGCAATGGCCCGGATGATACTGTCGGCCTTCACACCTGCCGAACTGGTGGAGGTCATCAGCACAGGCAACGACCGTGCGCTGAAGTCGGTCAAGGGCATCGGTCCCAAGGCAGCCCAGCGCGTAATCGTGGACCTCAAAGACAAGATTATGGGTCTGGACATCGCCCCGTCGGGCACTTCGAGCGTTGCGCCACAGGTGAACCAGGAAGTGCAGCAGGAGGCCGTTGCCGCACTCACTATGCTGGGCTTCAGTCCTGCTCCTTCGGCAAAGGTGGTGACGAAACTGCTGAGCGAAGAACCCGATCTGCCTGTGGAACAGATAATAAAGAAGGCATTGAAGATGCTGTAACCTCCCCCCACCCCTCCGAGGGAGGGGCATGAACTCCCTGAAGACATGCAAATAAGAAGAGCCGCAATAATCATTCTCGTTTCCATCATATTGCAGAATATGATGCAGGCGGCTCATGCTCCCTTTTTTGCAGGGGAAATGGTTGAGGCTCCCAAGGACACCACAACACAGCGGAAGCCGCGATACTCGGTGCGCAAGACAACGGTTGAGAGCAAAAAGGACACCAAGAAGAAGACTGCCGACCTGCGCGATCCGGAAAACGTGCAGACGGAGGTGTCGTACGACGAGAAGTCGGGCACCTATCAGGTGGGCACTACGCTGGGCAGCGGCGACAAGAAGACAGGCAAGCAGACGGGCAAGAGCACAACGGCGGACAGCAACCGCAATACGTCGGCAAACAACTCGAGAACGAACTCCAGGACGGGTTCAAACTCGAAGTCGAACAGCAACCAAAGCCGCAACGCCACCAATGTCACCAGCATAGGCACAGCCAGCGGACTGGGCTATACGGCCAGCACGCAGACACAGCTATGGCTGGCCAACAACTACCTGACCCCTCCCCTGCTGATGAGCCCTGACGAATACAAAGAGTGGACGCTGCAGCAGAGTATGTCGAGATACTTCCGCGACCGCAACGCAGAACTCTTCGAGTCGAAAGGCAAGTCGAAGTTCGACTTCACCGACATGAAGTTCGACCTGGGGCCTGCCGAGAAGATATTCGGTCCGGGCGGCGTGCAGATTAAGACACAGGGTTCGGTGGAACTGAAACTGGGCGTGAACACGAAGAAGGTGAACAACCCGTCGCTGGCTGCCAACCGTCGGAAGACCACAGGCTTCGACTTCGACGAGAAGATAAACCTGAGCCTGACGGGAAGCGTGGGCGACAAAATCAAGATGAACCTGAACTACAACACCGATGCCTCGTTCGACTTCGACTCGCAGAGCCTGAAACTGAAATACGACGGTAAGGAGGACGAAATCATCAAGTTGGTGGAGGCTGGTCACATCTCCATGCCCTCGAACAACAGCCTCATCCCAGGCGTCAGCAGTCTGTTCGGTCTGCGCACCGATGTGCAGTTCGGACGACTGAAGATGCAGACCGTGGTCAGCCAGAAGAAGAGTGCCACGAAGAGCGTTTCGTCGAAGGGAGGTTCATCGACCAACACCTACGAGTTCTCGGCTACGAACTACGAAGAAAACCGTCACTTCTTCCTCTCGCACTATTTCCGCGAACAATACGACAAGAACATGAAGACCCTGCCCACCATCGCCAGCGGCATCACCATTACGCGTGTGGAAGTGTGGGTTACCAATAAGACATCGAGCACAGCCAACAACCGCAACATCATCGCGCTGGCCGACTTGGGCGAGAACGAGAACATCGGCAACAGGAGCCTTTGGGGAAGCGGTTCGGTGACCGTGCCCTCGAACAAGGCCAACACCGAATACCAGACCCTCGTAAACGAACTGGCCGATGCCCGCGACATCAGTCAGGCCACAACGATTTTGGACAGCTATGGCATGGTGGGAGGCGACGACTACGAGAAGCTGCAAAGTGCCCGTCTGCTCACGTCGTCGGAATATTACCTCAACACATCGCTGGGCTACATCTCGCTCAACAACACCCTGCAGACCGACGATGTGCTGGGCATTGCCTTCGAGTATAAATACGGCGGACAGACCTACCAGGTGGGTGAGTTCAGCGCTGATGTCAACGAAAACTCCAAGGCGCTGTACGTGAAGATGTTAAAAGCCTCGAGCGGCAGTCCGCAACTGGCCACATGGCGACTGATGATGAAAAACGTCTACAGCCTGGGAGCCACAAGCGTGACGAAGGAAAAGTTCAAGCTCGACATCAAGTTCCTCTCCGACTCCAGCGGCGTGTACATCACCTATCTGCCCGAGCCCCAACTGAAGAGCACCACCCTGCTGAAAGCCATGAACCTGGACCGCCTGGACAATAACAACAAGGCCAACTCCAACGGACAGTTCGACTTCGTGGAGGGATACACCATATACAAGGGACGCATCTACTTCCCTGTGGCAGAGCCCTTTGGCGACCACCTTCGCCGATGGATAGGCGACGACCAGACGGCTGCGAAATACTGTTTCCCCGAACTATACGACAGCACAAAGACCGTTGCCAAACAGATAGCCGAGCACGACAAGTTCCTGCTGACGGGTCAGTACAAGGGTACGAACGGAAGCCAGATAGACCTCGGAGCCACCAACATTGCCCCCAACTCGGTGGTGGTGACTGCCGGTGGTGTGACGCTGACCGAGAACTCCGACTATACCGTCGACTATAACATGGGCATCGTCACCATCATCAACCAGAGCATCATCGATGCCGGAACGAACATCAGTGCCTCTGTGGAGTCGAACGACAACTACGGCATGCAACGCAAGACGATGCTCGGCGTGAACCTCGACTACGAACTGAGCAAGAACTTCACCATCGGCGGCTCGATGATGTTCCTCAACGAGCAACCCCTGACCACCAAGGTCTCGATGGGCAACGAACCGCTGAAGAATACCCTGTGGGGTGCCCACATGTCGTGGAAGCGCGAAAGCCAGTGGCTGACCAACATGTTCGACAAACTGCCGCTGATTCGTGCCACACAACCAAGCCACATCAGCTTCAACGCCGAGTTTGCCCAACTGGTGGCTGGCCAGAACAACCGCATACAGGGTAGCGCCTCGTATCTCGACGACTTCGAAAACTCGTCGTTCAAGGAATCCATCAGCACACCGCAATATTGGACGCAGGCCAGCACCCCTTCGATGTTCCCCGAGAGCAAACTGACCAACGACATCCGCTATGGCATGAACCGTGCCCTGCTGGCCTGGTACTACGTAGACCCGCTGTTCACACGCCGCTCCAGCACGCTCACGCCCAGCCACATCAAGAGCGACCTCGACCAACTCTCGAACCACTATGTCCGCGAGGTGTACGAGCGTGAGCTTTATCCCCAAAAGGCCCAAAACAGCTACAACTCGGCAACACCACTTACCGTGCTCAATCTGGCCTACTATCCACAGGAGCGTGGTGCCTACAACCTCAGCACCGATGTCGACCAGGATGGCAAGTTCCTGAATCCCAGACAGAAGTGGGGCGGCATGATGCGCAAGATGGACAACACGGACTTCGAGACGATGAACGTAGAGTACATCGAGTTCTGGATGCTCGACCCCTTCATCTACAACCGCGACCTGCCCGGCAATCACGGAGCCGACTTCTACCTTAACCTGGGCGAGGTGTCTGAGGACATCCTGAAGGACGGCAAGAAGTTCTTCGAGAGCGGTATGCCCATCGACGGAGATGCCTCGTATTACACAGAGACCGCATGGGGACGCATACCCACGACAACCAGTGTCACCTATGCCTTCAACAACGAAGGCGGCTCGCGCACGTCACAAGATATCGGACTGAACGGCCTGAAGTCGGAACAGGAACGCGAGTTCAGCACCTATGCCAAATACCTGCAGGAGATGCAGGGCAAGGTCAACGCCCAGGTCTTCGACTCCATCTATGCCGACCCTGCAGGTGACGACTATCACTACTATCGCGGCAGCGACTTCGACCAAGCCCGCAAGTCCATCCTCGACCGCTACAAGCGCATCAACATGCCCGAGGGCAACTCGCCCGACTCACAGAACTCGCCCGAGAGCTACGAGACAGCCTACAAGACTACGCCCGACGTAGAGGACATCAATCTGGACTACACCCTGAACGAATACGAGAAATACTTCCAATACCATGTCTCCATCCGTCCCGAAGACCTTGTCGTGGGCCGCAACCACATCGTGGACAAACGCGTCTATACCGCATCGCTGCGCAACGGCAACAAGGAGGAGGTCAACTGGTATCTCTTCCGCATACCCCTGAGGAGCTACGAATCGAAGGTGGGCAACATCTCCGACTTCACCAGCATCCGCTTCATACGTATGTTCCTCACCAACAGCGAGGAGCCCATCGTAGTCCGTCTGGCCACGCTCGACCTGGTGCATGGCGACTGGCGCAGCTACGAGCAGGCACTCTACACGGGTGAGGCTCCCGCCGAAAGCGCCTCCATGACCGTGAGCACCGTCAGCATCGAGGAGAACGGCAGCAAGCAGCCCGTCAACTACGTCCTGCCTCCAGGCATCAAGCGCAACACCGACCCAGGCCAGAGCCAACTGGTGGAGGAGAACGAGCAGGCCCTGTCGATGGTGGTGGAAGACCTGGCACCAGGCGATGCAAAGGCCGTTTACAAGAACTGCAACTACGACATGCGCCAGTACAAGCACCTGCAGCTCTTTGTCCATGCCAACGCCCTGATGGACGACATCACGAACCTGCAGGATGGCGAAACCAGCGTCTTCCTGCGCCTGGGCAGCGACTACAAGAGCAACTTCTACGAGTACGAGGTTCCCCTGCAAATCACGCCGGAGGGCAACTACGACCGCATGTCGGCCTCAGCCTGCCGAGCCGTATGGCCTGCCGAGAACATGATAGACATCGACATGGACGTGCTCACCAGCCTCAAGAAGGAACGCAACAAGCAGAAGAGCCTCGGCCTGACGAGCTTCAACCAGTTGTTCCAAGCCTACGACGACAACCATCCCAGCAATCGCATCAGCATCATGGGCAACCCCACCTTGGGCGAGGTGAAGACCATCATGATTGGTGTGCGCAACAACGGCCGTACGGTGAAGAGCGTCGAAGTGTGGGTCAATGAGCTACGCCTGCAGGAGTTCACCAACGACGGCGGATGGGCAGCACAGGGCAACCTCAGCATACAGCTCTCCGACCTGGGCAGCGTCAATGCCACGGGCCATGTGGAGACGGCAGGCTTCGGCGGCATAGAGCAGAGTGTGGCCGACCGCAAGGACGAGGACACCTACAATTATGCAGTCACCACACAGTTCGAACTCGGCAAGCTGTTTCCCGACAAGGCCAAGGTGAACATACCCGTGTACTATTCTTATAATAGAGAAGTAGTGAAGCCGAAATACAACCCGCTCGACACCGACATGTTGCTCAGCGACGCCCTCGACGCCCTGCAGACCAAAGCGGAGAAGGACTCGCTGAAATCGCTCACCACCATCAACGAGACACAGCGCAACCTGTCGTTCTCGGGCATCAAGGTCAACATTGCCAGCCTCAAGCACCCCATGCCCTATGACCCTGCCAACTTCACATTCAACTATTCGCGCCGTAGCAGCAGTCGCGAGGGTGTGACCACCGTCTATGAGCACGACCGCCAGTGGAGAGCCGGCATGAACTACTCGTGGAGCCCCAACTGGAAGGCGTGGGAGCCCTTCAAGAACATGAAGTCGAAGTCGAAATGGCTGACACTCGTCAAGGAGCAGAACCTGGCATTCGCCCCCCAGAGCATCACCTTCAACACCGACCTCAGCCGCACCTACTACGAACTGCAGGAGCGCGATGTGGAGAACCTCGACAACCACGACGCCATACCCGTCACCTTCTCCCAGTCGTACCTGTGGAACCGTGAGTTCTCGCTCAAATGGGACATCTTCAAGGCCCTCCACTTCTCGTTCCAGAGTGGCACACATGCCGAGATTGAGGAGCCCTATACGCCTGTCAACAAAGACCTCTATCCCGATGCCTATTCAGCATGGAAAGACTCCGTACGCTACAGCCTGCGCCACTTTGGCCGTCCGCTCGACTATAGCCAGTCGACACAGCTGTCCTACCGTCTGCCCATCAACAAGATACCCCTCTTCGACTGGCTTACGGCCGATGCCTCGTACAACGGCACCTACTCTTGGCAACGCGGTGCCGAACAGCAGGACGGCAGCACCCTGGGCAACACCATCAACACCCAGCGAACCATCAACATGAACGGCAAACTGGCTATGGAGACCCTCTACAACCACTCCAACTTCCTGAAGGAGGCCAACAAACGCTTCACTGCATCGAAGGCCAAGAGTGCATCGAAGAAGAAAGCCGACGACAAGAAGAAGGAACAGGAAAAGAAAAAGAAGGAAGAGGAGGAAAAGAAACTGGCCCGCCAGAAGGCCGAACAGGAAGCCAAGGAAAAGGGTGTGCCCGTGGATAGCATCCTGGCCAAGCAACAGGCCAAGACGCCTCAGAAACAGACCAATGCGAAGGGCGTAAGCCAGCAGAAGAACAACCAGAAGCAGAAGGGCTTTGCACAGGAAGTGCAACTGAAGCCCGACACCTCCGTCACCGTCACACACAACCAGAAGTCGAAGCGCATCGTGGTGACTGCCCGCGACGAGGACGGACACGAGTACAAACTGAAATACAAGAAACTGGACGACAACAAGATAATGGTCACGAACCTCGACACCACCAAGATCAGAATCAACGTCGTGGCCAAGCCCAGCCTCGAGGACAACAAACTCTACACCATGGCTCAGGCGGCAGCACGCTTCGTCATGATGGTCAGGAACGTGAGCGTCTCGTACCGCAACACCTACTCCCTCACGCTGCCAGGATTCATGCCCTACGTGGGTGACATGTTCGGACAAAACCGTTCGCGCGGCATCCTGCAGCCTGGTCTGAAGTATGCCTTCGGCCTCGTGGGCGACTCGTATATCGACGAAGCCAAGGAAAACGGCTGGCTGCTCTGCGCCGACAGCGTGGCCACACCTGCCACCTCCAGTTCCAATTCCGATTTCCAGGTCAAGGCCTCACTCGAACCATTCACCGACCTGAAGATAGACCTCTCGATGTCGCACACTCGCAACCGCAGCCAGTCGGTCCAGTACATGTATCAGGGCAACCCCACCACCGAAACAGGTACGTTCAACATGACCACCGTCTCCCTGAAGTCGGCCTTCGGCGGAAGAGGCAATGCACGCAACGGCTACCGTTCGAAGACCTTCGACCGTTTCTGCCAGAACATCAACACCCTGCAGCAGCGCGTAGAGGCCCGCTATCAGGGCGTCCAATATCCGCAGGGCAGCGGCCAGTCGGGCACTTTCAATCCGGAGAACGGAACCGTCAGCCCATACTCCGCCGACGTCATGATACCTGCCTTCCTCGCAGCCTATACAGGTGGCAATCCGCATAAGGTCAGCCTCAACATCTTCCCCTCCATCCTGAAGATGCTGCCCAACTGGAACCTCACCTATCGCGGCCTCTCCACCCTACCCTTCTTCCGCGACCACTTCAAGTCCGTCAACATCACACACGGCTACAAATCAGTCTATAGCATCGGTTCGTACAACACCTATGCCTCGTGGATTTCCGCCATGACGGGCCACGACCTGGGCTTCGTGGAAAACACCACCACAGGCACCTACGTCCCCTCCTCGATGTACGACATCTCCACCGTCAGCATCAATGAGTCGTTTGCCCCCCTGGTGGGCCTCAACGTCACACTCAACAACAGCATGACGCTCAAGCTCGAATATCGCACCACGCGTGTCGTCAACCTCTCCATGACCTCGGCACAAATCAACGAAACCTCCAGCAAGGACATCGTCTTCGGCTGGGGCTACAAGGTCGACGACTTCAAGTTCAACACCCTGCTCAAGGCCTTCAAGAAGAAGGGACAAAAGACGAAAGGCAAGGGACAAAAGGAGGAAGAGGACGAGAAGAAGACCAACAACAACTCGCGCCAGACACGCGGAAACACCTTCGCCCACTCGCTGAACCTGGCCTTCGACTTCTCCTTCCGCAACCAGGATGCCCTGCGGCGCGACATACAGACAGGCCTCACCGAAGCCACCAGCGGCAACAAAGCCATCAAGGCCTCGTTCAAAGCCTCCTACGCCGTCAGCCGCTACATCACCATGAGCCTCTACTACGACCGCCAGCGCAA
Source organism: uncultured Bacteroidales bacterium (assembly GCA_902783655.1). Classification (GTDB taxonomy): domain Bacteria; phylum Bacteroidota; class Bacteroidia; order Bacteroidales; family Bacteroidaceae; genus Physcousia. The sequence continues at coordinate 948 of CACZRZ010000200.1, read as the reverse complement.
CGCTCCCCTGCTGTCGTCCTCGGCCTATCCCACCATCACACAGGACTTCGGACTGAGCATGAAAGTGAGTCTGACAAGATAAAAAGACCCACCCCTGTCCCCTCCCTTAAAGGGAGGGAGAAAGCCTCTAACCCCGAGTATAAAGAGAAAGATAAAAGATAAAAGATAAAAGTTAAAAGATAAAAATTAAAAGATAAAAGAGAAAAATTAAAAGATAAAAGATAAGTTATTAACCATTAGACAAAAGGCTTTTAACCTCCGAAAGTAACTACTCCCCTCCCTCGGGAGGGGCAAAGGGGTGGGGCTCTATATTTATTATGATAATCGGTATCATTTCAGGAATCCTTGCAGGCTTCATCGCTGCAAAGCTCACCGATGGTGAGGGCAAAGGTTGCATCGTCGACCTCTTTTTGGGTCTCGTGGGCGGCTGCTTCGGCGGTTGGCTCTTCGAGCAGTTCGGAATCGCTGCCTACAGTTGGATAGGTCAGATCATCACCGCCGTCGTCGGTGCCTCCATCCTCCTTCTACTCTGGAACAAGCTGAAATAAAATGTAAAATGTAAAAAATATCCTGCGAGCATCATCGCGATGTTCGCAGGACTCTTATACCATACATTCTACATCTTACATCCCCGAAGGGCTACATTTACATCAGTCCCAGGCTGATGGCTGCCGATGCGGATGCCGCTCCGCCAAACGCGGCTATGAGAGCCGTCAGGAACTTCCACAGGAAGCTGATGAGCATTTTTTTTGTTTCCTTAGACATAATTTGTTTACCGTTTACCGTTTACCGTTTGACTGTTTACCGTTGACTGTTTACCGTTGACTGTTTACCGTTGACTGTTTACCGTTTACCGTTTTCTCAGCGCGCAGCCCAATTTTTAATTTTTAATTTTTAATTTTTAATTTCCTTAAAGGGTGGCGCCTCGCCCCCCTTCTCCCTCCCTTT